>DATHXF010000001.1:0-5004 GCA_035459785.1 Rariglobus sp.
ACTTTTTCCATCCAGTCCACCACTTTACCGTCGAGGGCTTCCTGGATGGCGATGTGCGTCATCGCCGTGGCGGGCGAGGCGCCATGCCAATGCTTCTCGCCCGGCGGAAACCAGACGACATCGCCCGGCCGGATTTCCTCGATGGGTCCGCCCTCGCGCTGCACGCGTCCGCAGCCGGAGGTGACGATCAACGTCTGGCCGAGCGGATGCGTATGCCACGCGGTGCGCGCACCGGGTTCGAAGGTAACGCTCGCCCCCGCCACCCGCGCCGGAGCCGACGCCTGAAACAGGGGATCGATGCGCACCGTGCCGCTGAACCAGTCACCGGGACCTTTGGTGGAGGGTTGTGAACCTGCGCGGGTGATTTTCATGGTAGGGAGGGAGTTTTGAAATGGAGCCGTGCCACCGGCGTGCAATCGGACGAGTCCGGTCAACACCAGCAGACAGGCGCTGGCGGCGGTGTTTATAAACGTGCGACGATTAAACGGCATGGCGTGAGGAAGTGCAACGACTCTACCCCATCGCGGCGCCGTCGTCGCACCGACCCTTGCTCCACCTGTTGTGATCTTGCTCAAATGTAGGGCCACCGCTCGTTCACGAGTCTTTCGCCACTTCGATCCGGACTTTTAGCGGAACGTCTCCGCGCAGTTCCTCGATTCCCAGATCGATTCTCCCGAGTTTCACCAAGTCTCTCGAATAAGGAAAGTCACGGTAGTAAATGGCCAGGTTTCCCCACGGCGCATAGTAGGCGATGTCGCCAGTCGTCGGCGTGATTCCGGCCGGCGCACCTGCAGTGGTTAACTTTTTCGGCAGGTCGCTGATCTTCTCGGTGTGGTTGTAACCCGCCAAGGTCAGCTCCAGCGGCAACAACTGCGCGAAGGCCTTCGCCGTCGCGTTGTCTTCGAGGGTTGCTGTGAGTTTCTGCCGGTCGGTTTGAATGATAATTTTCACGGGGCGGGCGGGTTTGTCCGATACAGTGGGCGCCGAGGCGTGCAGAAGGGTGGCAAGCCCGAGGGTGGCCACCGTGATTTTGAGAAAGCTGCGCAAGGAAGACGGCATGGTATGCATGAATGATAACACTCGGGGCGTCGGGCGTCGCACGACCCGTTGCTCAACCTGTCGCGTGCTTGCGCCGAACGCGGCCCTCGCGCTTTTGAGCAACGGTGCGACAGGTCGAGCAAACACCGTGGCGACGATTTCACGAAACAACGCTATGATCGCATGATGCTCTCCTCCCCTGAAATCGATCCCACGAAGTCCGGCACCGCCACCCCGTCGCCACATGCCGCGTGGAGCGCGGTCGGAGCCTTGTCGTTGTGCGTGGCCCTGCTCATCGCGTCGGAGTTCATGCCGGTAAGCCTGCTGACTCCGATCGCGGCCGACTTGAAGGCGACCGAGGGCATGGCGGGGCAGGCGATTTCAGTGTCCGGTCTGTTTGCGGTGCTGGCCAGTTTGTTCGTTGCCACGCTCGCCGGACGTTTTGACCGCAGGCATGTTCTGATGGGACTGACCACGTTGATGCTCGCGTCGCTAGTGTTGATCTCGCTCGCGCCGAACTTCGCCGTGCTGATGTCGGCGCGCGCATTGCTGGGCATCGCCGTCGGCGGATTTTGGGCGTTGTCCACGGCGACGATCATGCGCCTCGTGCCGGAGGAATCGGTGCCCAAGGCACTGGGTGTGCTCTACACCGGCAACGCGCTGGCGACCGCGTTTGCCGCGCCGCTCGGCAGTTACATGGGCGGCATCATCGGCTGGCGTGGCGTATTCTGGACGCTCACGCCGCTCGTGCTGATCAATCTCGTCTGGCAATGGCGGAGCCTGCCATCGCTGCGTCCGGAGCGACCCATTCCCGTGGCGCGCGTGCTCGGGCTGCTCGGGCGGCGCTCCGTGCTGGTAGCCATGATCGGCGTGATGTTTACCTTTGGCGGGGCGTTTAGTGTATTCACTTATCTGCGACCGTTTCTGGAAACGCGGACACAGGTGAGCGTGCCTCAATTGTCGCTCCTGTTGCTCGTGCTCGGCGTCGCGGGATTTGCAGGCACCTACGGCGCGAGCCTCGTCCTGCGCCGCAATCTCAACGCACTGCTCGTCGGGCTGCCGCTCGCCTTGGGCGCGGTGAGTCTCGGATTGCTCGCGCTGGGGCACTCGTTGTGGGGCGTGGGGCTGATGATGTTTGGTTGGGGTGCGCTGAATTCGGCGATACCGGTGGCGTGGTCGAACTGGTTGACGAAGGGCATCCACGATGAGCCCGAGGCCGGCGGCGGGTTGATGGTCGCGGCCATCCAACTGGCGATCATGTTGGGCGCCGGATTGGGCGGTTGGCTGCTGGATCGGTTTTCGATCACAGCGACCTTCACCGGCGGGGCCGTGCTTCTCGCGCTGGCCGCGGGGATCATGGCCCTCCCTGTGCGCAGGGACTCGGCGGCAAGGCTTGCGACATCTGACACGCGGGATATGGGTTATTCGACTCTCGGAACCGGGTAGTAGTGTCCCGGCATCGGTTTTCGAAAATGCCCATCCCCGACACCACGTCCGCCGAAGCGTATCTGCCCTACACGCACGCGAAATGTCTGCGACCGAGCCGGGGGAAGGCGTGGCGCGATTTGAAGGCGTGGGTCACCGAGCCGTTGCGCGAGACCGAGGCCTTGCCCATGCCCGGAGTCAGCGAGCCCTACCTTGCGTGGACCTTTTCGGGGGAGGCGGAATTTCAGGAGCGGGAAGGCGACGGGCCGTGGATCACGCACCGATTGAAGAAGGGTTCGTTTTTCCTTACGACGGGCGGCGGGGCTTACGATTGCCGGTGGAAGGCGCTGACGCCGGAGCCGTTTCTCACGATGATGGCGTTTGTTGAATTGCCGCTGCTGCAACGCGCGATGGCGGAGGTGTTCGGCGCCGATGCCGGCAAGGTGAAGTTGCGCGATGTGTCCGCGTTTACCGATCCGGATCTGAGCTGGCTGATGGAACGCGTGAAGGACGAGGTGATGGCGCGTCGCGCGAGCGTGCTGCGCGTGCAAGGGCTGGCGCAGTTGATCGCGACTCATCTGGTGAGAAACTACGCCGAGGTCGTGCGCGAGCCGTCGGGCGGCTCGGCGCTGCCGGGGTTCAAGCTCAAGCAGGTGACGGACTGGATCGAGGCGCACCTCGCCGACGAGTTTGATTTGGAGCAACTCGCGGCGCAGGCAGGGCTGAGCAAGTTCCACTTTCACCGGCTGTTCACCCGCGCCACCGGTGTATCGCCCGCGAAGTATCAGCTCAACGCGCGCATGAACGAGGCGCGGCGGCGTCTGCGGGAGACGAAGGAGAGCATCATCGCGGTGGCCTTGGATCTTGGCTACGCGAGCCCGAGTCATTTTGCGCAGGTTTTTCGCCGGGAGAGCGGGATGACTCCGAGCGTGTATCGGCGTCAGCGCTGAGCCGGGCGGGTTTTGCGCAAGGAGACTACAGGTCGAGCAACGGGCCAGGCGCACGCGCCGGCCGACGTGTGTAGAGTGCTGCATCGAAAACGAAACCGGCGATGAAGCGCCGGATTTTTTTGAGAATCAACCCACCACCCAAATGAATCCCATATCCAATCTTCCCCGTCTGTCATCCGCCGCCGTGCTGCTTTCGCTCGGGGCGCTTCTATCCGTTGCCACTCCCGCTTCCGTCGTCGCCGCCGATACGCTGGCGTGGGACAAAACATTTCCTCAGAGCGCGAACGTCACTCATCAAAAAGTATCTTTCTACAACCGCCTCGGCATTCAGATCGTCGCGGATTTGTATGTCCCGAAGACGCTCGATCTTTCCAAAAAGAATCCGGCCATCGTGGTCGGCGGTCCGTATGGCGCGGTGAAGGAACAAAGCTCCGGCCTGTATGCGCAAACGATGGCGGAGCGCGGTTTCGTCACGCTCGCCCACGATCCGTCCTACAACGGCGAAAGCGGCGGGCAGCCGCATTTCACGGCGTCGTCGGAGGCGTTGGTTGAGGACTTCAGCGCGGCGGTTGATTTTCTCGGCACGAAGTCGTTCGTGGATCGCGAGCGCATCGGCGTCATCGGTGTGTGCGGCAGCGGTAGTTTCGGACTCGCCGCCGCGGAGACCGATCCGCGCATCAAGGCGGTCGCGACGATCAGCATGTATGACATCGGCCAGGCCCACCGTCAGGGGCTGTCCGAAAAGCCCGATGTCGCCGCGATCAAAAAATCACTGGCCGCCGTCTCGGCGCTGCGTTGGGCCGAGGTGGACGGCGCGGAACGGACCCTAGGCATCGGCACGCCGCAGGCACTCACCGAGCAGTCGTCGGAAATCGACAAGGAGTTTTTCGATTACTACCGCACGCCGCGCGGCCAGCATCCGCGCTCGAGCACCGCATTCTGGCGCACGGGTGCAGCGCAGATGATGTTATTCTGGTCGTTCGCGAACCTGGAGTGGATTTCCCCGCGTCCGGTGTTGTTCATCACCGGAGAACACGCGCATTCGCGCATCTTCAGCGAACACGCCTACAAGCTGGCCTCCGAGCCGAAGGAACTCGTCATCGTTCCCGGTGCCGGACACGTCGACCTCTACGACCGGGTGCAGCTCATCCCGTTCGACAAGCTGTCCGGGTTTTTCGGCGAACACCTCAAGTAAACCTCCCGTGGCCACCTTCGCCCGGGCGATTCACGCTGGTCGTGGGGCTTTGGCCAGCGGGAGAGCGAAAGGTCGCTCGGCCAAGGCGACCGAGGTGGAGGCGGGCCAGCGGCCCGTGCCACCGAGGTCAACGCCGGCCCAGTGCCCCTTCTCTCTTCCCTCGCAGAGCTTCAGCGATGGGCAGATTTATTTAGCAAACACACCCTAGCAAAAGCCGCCAATCTACTGGTAAAAAAAACGCCGTCGACACCCCGTAAACAGCCCAACGGCTGGACCTGAACCCAGCAGGGTTCGATGTGCGTAGCTCCGGGAAGGATGAATAGCTCCTTGTTTTTCGTGCCGGTCGCCTTGGCGAAAGCTCTTCGGTCATGTTGAGGCTGTCCGACCCGATCACTC
>DATHXF010000002.1:0-46297 GCA_035459785.1 Rariglobus sp.
TCCCAGGTTAACAGCATCCTCGGCTATTCCTCCACCCCGCTGAACGAAACCCAGTCCGCATTTCTCGTCACCGCTCTCAGCACCGGCACCACCGCCACCACCGAACAGGCAGCAGGCGGCCCGGGTAACTGGGGTGGCGGCGGCAACCGCGCAACCATCACCGACGCCGTTATCGAACAGGCCCAGGCCGTTCTTTTTCCCGCGCAGGTCGAGGTGCTGAAGCAGGTTCAGGCCGAGCAACAGGCCCAGCAAAAAGTCCGCGAACTCATGCGCGCCAACGGCGGCACGGGTGGCAACACCGGCGGCACCCGTCAGCGCAACTAAAGGACTCTGCTTCAGTGCCAGGCCGCACCGGCCGCAATCCAGCGCTCCAGCGCGGCGATTTCGGCCGGCGTGAGTCCGGGGCCGTCATCCGACGGCATCGCTTCGTCGTCATCGCGCGGCAGCTTCACTCGCCTCAGCAGTTCACTCTGCTCCGGCTTGCCGGGCACAAGGGTCGGCTCGCCACTTTTTCCTCCGGCCAAAGCCGCCTCACGGCTATCCAGCCGCAGCCGGCCCTTGGATTTTTCAGGTCCGTGACAGTCGATGCATGCCTTGGTCAGAATCGGCTGTATTTCTTTCACAAATACAGTGTCAACAGGCGCAACCGGAACCGTGGTCGCGTTTTTCGCAGCTGGCTTCCCGGTGGGCCAAAATGCCGTCGCCGCTGGTCCGTGGGTCAACGTCGCCCCCAGATGCCCCGCCACTACTGTGGCCGCCAGCAGCACGCCGAGTGTGCCGCGCGCCATCCAAACCCGTCCGCGCGCATGAACGAACCACGCCGCGATCGCCAGTCCAGCGCAGGCCACTCCCGTCCAGCGATGCAACGCCACCAGGTCGCCGTCATACTTTCCGTTCGCCGCGAGCAACAGCCCAGCGCCCGCCGTCAGCAACGACGCCACCGCGTTGGCCGCAAGCAGACGTCCTTGCAGCCACGCGTTTTCCGCCGACGGACGCCGCCAACGCCAGAACTCCACCAACACCGCCGCCACCACAAATCCGATGGGCAGGTGCAAAAACACCAGATGCAGGTTGCCGAGTCGTTCGAGGGTAATACCGTCCATTTTCCCCATCCAACGCGATTCCCCCCGCCGCGGAAAGCCTGAAGCTCCCGCCCCGCCCCAATCCCCATGCGTCTCTTCGCCACCGCCCTGCTGCTCGCGTTCTGCGCGATCCTCGGCGGCGCCGCGCATCAAACCTGGCCCGACTGGTGGTGGCATGTCCGCAAGCCCGCGCCCGAAGTTGTGTTCGCCCGGCGGATACAGCCGTTTCTCAACGCCACCTGCTACGAGTGTCACGACAGCAGCACGCACAAAGGCGACTTCGCCCTCGACCGCCTCGCCCTGCCCGTCCCTGGCAACGACAGTCGCGAATCGTGGGAGCGCGTGCTCCAGCATGTCACCAGCAACATCATGCCGCCCGCCGACGCCGCGCAACCCGCGCCCGCCGCCCGCGCCGAGTTCATCACCTGGCTCGACCGCACACTCCATCCCGTCGATTCCAAAAATCCCGACCCCGGCCGCGTCGTCATCCGCCGCCTCAACCGCGAAGAATACAAAAACACGGTCCAGGATCTCTTCGGCATCACCTTCAATCCCTCTGAAAGTTTTCCCGACGACGACAGCGGTTACGGCTTCGACCACATCGCCAGCGTGCTCAGCGTTTCCCCGCTGCTCTTCGAGCGCTACCTCGCCGCCGCCGAGCAAGTCGCCTCCGCAGTGATTCCCGATCCTCTGCCGCCTCCTCGCATCTTCGCCGCCCCGCCCGAACGATGGACCGGTGGCGACAGTTCCGGCGAAGCCGCGCTGTTTTCCAACACCGCCCTCACCTGGAAAACCTCCGTGCCCGCCGCCGGCCGTTATCGCCTCCGGCTGAGTGTCGCCGAGGATCACATGGGTAATGAACCCGCCCGCTTCGCCGTGCGCCTCTCAGGGAAAACCATTCAGGAACTGCCTGCGAACGGCAGCCGACGTCGTCCTCGCAACCATGTCGTCGAACTAAGTCTTCCCGCCGGCCCGATCTCCATCCAACTCGCGTTTCTTAACGACGCCTACCAAGCCGCCACCGACACCACCAAACAGCAGGACCGCAATTTTTACCTGCAAGACGCCAGCCTCGAAGGTCCCTACCTCAACCCCGACGACCCTCGTCCCGAGGTCCGCCTTCCCGCCTGGGTCGAATCCCCGCGCGCCGGCGAGAATCGCTTCGATTGGTATGCCCGCGTCCTCACACCGCTCGTTCGAAAAGCCTACCGCCGCACGCCCAAGCCCTCCGAGATCGACCGCCTCGCCCACCTCGCCCAACGCTCCGAGACCCTCGGCGATTCTTCCGCCGCCGCTCTGCAGGTCGCCCTCCAAGCCATCCTGACTTCGCCCGGCTTTCTCTTCATCGGCGACGCCCCTGCATCCGCAACCACGGACAAACCGCAACCGCTCTTCGACCACGCCATCGCCACCCGCCTCGCCTATTTCCTTTGGAACGGTCCGCCCGACGAACGCTTGCTCTCCCTTGCCGACCGCAACGAACTCCGCCCCCAACTCGTCGCCGAGACCTCCCGCCTGCTCGCCGACCCGCGCGCCCGTCGCTTCATAAACAACTTCGCCGGCCAGTGGCTCGAAGTGCGCAACCTCCCCCTGCGCACGCCCGACCCCGCTCTCTACCCCGAGTGGTCGCCCTCCCTCGCCGCGTCGATGAAGGAGGAAACCCTCCGCTTCTTCGCCGACTTCCTCACCAACGACCGCCCGCTCACCGAACTCCTCACCGCCGATTACACGTTCGTAGATTCACGCCTCGCCGCATTCTACAAACTTCCCTCGCCCGTCCCGTCCGCCAACTCATCCGAGTTCGTCCGCGTCCAGCTCCCGCCCGACCGCCGCGCGGGTCTCCTCGGCCAGGCCGGCATTCTCACCGTCACCTCCTACCCGAACCGCACTTCGCCCGTTCTCCGCGGCAAATTCATCCTCGATAAAATCCTAGGCACTCCGCCTCCCCCGCCTCCGCCCAACATTCCTTCGCTCGCCGAGCACTCCGCCAACGGACAACCCTCGACTCTCCGCGGACGTCTCGAACTCCACCGCAGCAATCCGTCCTGCACATCCTGCCACTCCCTCATCGACCCCATCGGCTTCGCCCTCGAAAACTACGACGCCCTCGGTCGCCGCCGCGAATCCGACGGCGGACAACCCATCGACTCCGCCGGCAAGCTCACCACGGGCGAGGCCGTCAACTCGCCCGTCTCCCTCTCCACCGTCCTCGCCACCGCGCGCTCCGGCGAGTTCCACCGCAACTTCGCCCGCACGCTCCTCACCTACGCCCTCGGCCGCGGACTCGACTACTACGACCGACCGACCATCGATCGCATCGTCACGACCGCCGCCGCCCGCGGCCACACATTGCCCGCTTACATCGACGCCGTGGTCGCGAGCATTGCCTTTCAAAACCAACGCCCTGACTCTCCCCGTGCGCCCGCCGCCTCCCCCGCCACGGTCGCCTTCAATCTACAAAACTGAAGAAGCCATGCCCGCCCCCACGCCTCCGTTTTCTCTCAATCGCCGCCAATTCCTCACGGGCCTCGGCGCGATGGTGTCGCTCCCCGTATTCGAAAGTTTGATACCCGGCCCCGTCCTCCGCGCCGCCGAAGCCTCCGCCGCCGGCTCGCCCTCGCTTCTTTCCCCGCCCCTGCGCACCGCCTTCATCTACGTCCCCAACGGCGTCAACAACGCCCACTGGTGGCCCACCGGCGGCGGCTCCACTTTTTCGCTCGGCTCCTCGCTCTCCGCGCTCGAGGCCCACAAGTCCGACATCCAGGTCATCGCCGGCCTCGGCCACAAAAAAGCCAACGGCAACGGCGACGGTCCCGGCGACCACGCGCGCGCCTCCGCCACGTTCCTCACCGGCGAACAGGCCCGCAAAACCTCCGGCAGCAACATCCGCATCGGCCGCTCCATCGATCAGATGATCGCCGCCGGCATCGGCGCCACCGGCGGCCACCGCCTGCCTTCGCTCGAACTCAGTTGCGATCCGCCCCGCCAGACCGGCAATTGCGATTCCGGCTACAGCTGCGCCTACCAGTTCAACCTCTCCTGGCGCTCCGAAAACCAGCCCGTCCCCGCCGAGCGCAACCCGCGCCTTGTCTTTGAACGCATGTTCGGCGGCGGTTCCATCCAGGACACTGTCGAGAGCCGCGCCATCCGTGCCCGCCAGCGCCGCAGCATCTTGGACTTCGTGATGGACGATACGCGCCGCCTCCAACGCGACCTCGGCCGTTCCGACAACGCCAAGCTCGACGAATACCTCACCTCCGTCCGCGAGATCGAACGCCGCATCACCTCCTTCGAATCCTTCGCCGCCCGCCCTGACGCCCCTCTCCCCACCGGCATCCCGTCAGATTACGAGGAGCACATGCGCCTCATGTGCGACCTCATGGTGCTCAGTTTCCAAACCCGCAGCACGCCCGTCGCCACGCTCATGTTCGCCTCCGAGGCCAGCGGACGCACCTTTCCGACTCTCGGCATCACCGAGGGCCACCACAGCCTTTCGCACCACGAACGCCGGACCGACAAGCTCACCCAGATCCGCAAGATCGACGAATTCTACATCCGCCAGTTCGCCTACCTCGTTGATCGCATGAAGAACGTCCGCGAAGGCGAAGGCACGCTCCTGGACAACTCGTTGCTCGTTTATGGTTCCGGCATCCGCGACGGCGACCGTCACGACCATACCGACTTGCCCGTGATCCTCGCCGGCCGTGCCGGCGGACGCATCCAGACCGGCCGCTTCCTGAAGGCATCCGACCAGCCCATGACCAACCTCTACCTCTCGATGTTGGACCTGCACGGAGTCAAAGCCGACCGCATCGGTGACAGCACCGGCCGCCTGAAGCTCGCCTGAAAACTCCCCGAATCCCGGATTAAATGAGGAAAGCGGGAAATCAGGAAAAAACACCGCCGTTTCGGATCGTTCCTGATTTCCAGCTTTCCACATAAAATTCCCCGCTCCTGCAACCCCTGCGCACTCCCCGCCAAAATCCGCGCGGAGAAAACCCTTGCGGCACGTTTCGTGCGGTCGGTAACCTTCCCGTTCACCTTAACCGGCTTTTCCCTATGATCGTAACAACCGCGCAGCTCTTCAAACACGCCTACGGCAAATACGCCATCGGCGCCTACAACATCAACAACGCCGAACAGGCGATGGGCCTCTTCAAGGGCGCCATCGATTCCAAGGCTCCCTTCATCATCCAGATCTCCAAGGGCGCCCGCTCCTACACGGACAAGCGCATGCTCGAGGCGATCATCCGCTCCGCCGGCGAGATTTTCCCCGAGGCCATCTTCGCGGTGCACCTCGACCACGGTGACGAGCAGACCTGCTACGACTGCATCGATTCCGGCTTCTTCAGCTCCGTCATGATCGACGCCTCCCACGATCCGTTCGAGAAGAACGTCGAGATCACCAAGCGCGTCGTCGAGCGCGCCCACGCCAAGGGCATCTCCGTCGAGGCCGAACTCGGCATGCTCGGCGGTGTCGAGGAAGACATCAAGGTCGAGGACGGCCACGCCACGCTGACCGATCCGACCGAAGCCGAAGAGTTCATCAAGCAGACCGGCTGTGACTCCCTCGCCTGCGCCATCGGCACCTCGCACGGCGCCTTCAAGTTCAAGGGCAAGCAGTCCCTTCACTTCGATGTCCTCGAGAAGATCAAGGCCAAGGTTCCTGGTTTCCCCCTCGTCATGCACGGCTCCAGCTCCGTTCCCCAGGACGAAGTCGCCCGCATCAACGCCGCCGGCGGCAAGATCGCCGACTCCTCTGGCGTCAACGTCGAGGAATACCTCCCCGCCGCCAAACTCGGCGTCACCAAGATCAACATCGATACCGACGGCCGTCTCGTCTGGACCCGCGTTCACCGCGAATACTTCCGCGACAAGCCCTCCGACTTCGACTTCCGCCCCCCGGGCAAGATCTTCATCGTCGAATACGCCAAGTTCATCGCTTCGCGCAACGTGCTCCTCGGCTCCGCCGGCCAGCTCGACGATCTCCGCGCCAGCCTGACCAAGTAATTAAGCAAGCGGCCCGGTCCGCTTAACACAAGCGCGGCTCCCTCCTGGGGAGTCGCGCTTTTTTTGCGCATACCCCCGGCGAATACCCCGTCCACAAAGCTTGATCCCTCCCCCGCCGTCGTCGTCTTCTGAACGCGTGCCGTGGCAGATCACCGCTTTGTTTTTTTCCTGCGTCTTTGAGCTCGCGATGCTCTTCCTCGTGCGCGGACGCCTGCGCACGTCCACCGCCGGTCCGTTCTCCCTCGCCCTTCTGCTCAATGCACTGTGGTGCCTCGGCTACGCCATCGAACTGAGCCTTCCCGCCCTCGCGGAAAAGGAATTCATTTTCCAGGTCCGCTGCTCGTTCCTGTGTTTCTACGCCGCCGCCTGGCTTGAGACCATCCACCGCATGACCCGCAGCCGTCCGCTCCTGCGCGGGTGGACGCTCGCCGCCGTCCTCATCGTTCCTGCGATCACCCTCGTGCTGCTCTGGGTTCCCGGTCCCGGCCAAAACCCGTTTCTGCGGCATGACTTCTGGGTCGATGACCGCGGCGGACTCGGCGTGCTTCGCAACACCCTCGGTCCGTGGGGCCATGTCTACTACATCTTCAACTACGCGATCTGGTGCTATGTCTTCTTCCTCCTCTACCCGCGTCGCAAACAGACCGCTTGGGAACGTCGGGGCCGGCTGCTGATCCTGGCTTCCGCCGTGATCGGATGGACCGTGGATGTCCTTCACTTGTTCGGCCTGACCTCGCCGGCCGGCCTCAACTACGCGCCGATTCTTTTCCCTCTCACCAGCGCGCTCATGGCCGTCGCCCTCCTGCGGCATCGCATGTTCGACCTCGCCCCGGTCGCGCGCGCCGCGCTGATCGAACGGCTCGACGACCGCATCATCGTTCTCGACGACGAAGACCGCGTCATCGACCACAACCAGATCGCCGCCACCACCTTCAACTTCAAATCCATCCGCAGCGAAGGCCGCCGCGCCGCCGAGTTGCTGCACGCCTGGCCCGGGCTCGTGGCCCTGCTGGACTGCCGCGACAACCAGCGCGCCGAGGTCGTCGTGGACGGATTGACGTTTGAAGCCGTGATCTCGTCCGTCCTCCACGACGACGGCACCCGCACCGGGGCGCGCGTGCTTATCCTCCGCAACATCTCCATCCGCAAGGGAGTCGAGACGCAGCTGCGCGCGGCCCGCGACATGGCCGAGGCGGCCGGCCAGGCGCAGGCCCGATTCCTCGCCACCATGAGCCACGAAATCCGCACGCCCATGAACGGCGTCATCGGCTTCACCCAGCTGCTCAAGGAAACCCCTCTCACTCCTGCGCAAAACGAATACCTTGATCTCATCGACCACAGCAGCCGCTCGCTTCTGGTCATCATCAACGACGTGCTCGACTACTCCAAGATCGCCGCCGACCAGTTGGAGATCGAGCAGGTCCGCTGCGATCTCCATGTCATCGTCGACCAGACGGTCCGCCTGCTCGACCACACCGCCCGCGAAAAAGGCATCACCCTCGCCGCCCGCTTCGCCGTCAACGTGCCGTCGTCCGTCATCAGCGACCCGGTCCGCATCAGCCAGGTCCTCAACAATCTCGTCGGCAACGCCATCAAGTTCACTTCCGTGGGCGGCGTCACCCTCGATGTCGAGGCCCCCGGCCCCGACCTGATCGCCTTCAAGATCACCGACACCGGCATCGGCATCGCCCCCGAAAACCAGGCCCGTATCTTCACTCCGTTCAGCCAGGCCGACGCCTCCACCACCCGCCGCTTCGGCGGCACCGGTCTCGGTTTGTCGATCACCCGCCGCCTGTGCGAATTGATGGGCGGCTGCCTGACGCTTTCCAGCACCCTCGGCCAGGGTTCGGTTTTCACCGCCGCGATCCGCGTGCGCTTCGTCTCGGAAACCACCGACCATCAGTCCGCCACTCCCGACATTTCATTCTCCACCAACGAAGCCACACTCAATCTCCTCGTCTGCGAGGACAACAGCGTCAACCAAGCCGTCATCCGCGCCTTCCTCACCCGACTCGGCCATCAGGTCACGCTGGTGGACGACGGCGCCAAAGGCCTGGCCGCCCTTGCCCGCGAGCGCTTCGACGCCGTGCTCATGGATTTGGAAATGCCCGTGCTGGACGGCTACGAAACCGTCCGCCGTATCCGCGCGGCGGAGCAGACCGGCGGCAACCGCACCTACATCATCGCCCTCACGGCCCACGCCCTCAAAGGCGAACGCGAACGCTGCCTCGCGCTCGGCATGGACGACTTCCTCACCAAACCGGTGAACATGCCCGCGCTCAGGGCGGCCCTGCACCAGGTTCCGGCTTCCGGGATGTAAGACCTACGCCCCCGACGCGCTTACCGCTGCAATCGGAACCGCCTCGCTCTGTTTCACGATCACCTTCAACGCCTGGTGCAGTTCGCCCAGCTTCACGGGCTTCGAAACAAAGTCATTCATCCCCGCATCGAGACAGCGCTTGCGCTCCTCGGGCAGAGCCGCGGCGGTGAGCGCGATGATCGGACGCTTCGAGATCGTCTTCTGCAGCTCCGTCGCGTCCGGCGCGGTCGCCCATGAGCGCACGCGGCGCGTGGTCTCCCAGCCGTCCAAATTCGGCATGTGGCAATCCATCAAAACCACATCCGGCAACGCGTCCCGTTGCAGTGCGATCAACGCCTGCTCGCCATCCACGGCCATCGAGTGCTGGCAACCGAGCTCGTCGAGCTGCGCGCCGATGATGCGGCGGTTCATCAGATTGTCCTCGACCACCAGCACGCGCAGACCGAGTCGTGCCAGCCGCGCGCTGGGCGTCGAACCGGGGCTCGGCACGACCGAGACCGGCTTGAACGGCAGCGTGAAATAAAACAGCGAACCTTTCCCCGGTGTGCTGCTCACTTCGATCCGCCCGCCCATGACTCCCACGATGCGCGAGCTGATCGCCAGACCGAGCCCCGTGCCGCCGTAACGCCGTGTCGTCGAGGAATCCGCCTGGGTGAAGCGCTGGAACAACCGCGTGATCGCCTCGTCGTCCATGCCGATGCCCGTATCGCTCACCTCGAAACGCAGCAGCATCGCCCCGTCCGGCCGCGTGCCCGCCCCGGTGACCGTGAAACGCACGCAACCGCCCGGCGGCGTGAACTTGATCGCGTTGGCCACCAGGTTCAGCAGCACCTGCCGCAGGCGGAAACTGTCGCCCTCGAACTGCCCCGGCAGGTCCGGCGCAACCCGGTAATCCAGGATTACCCCGCCCTGCGCCGCGTTCGACTCCACCAACGCCGCGCTGTCCGCGACCAACGGTCCCAGATCAAACCGGTGCGTCTCCAGCGTCATCTGCCCCGCCTCGATCTTCGAGAAATCCAGAATGTCCCCCAGTTGCTTCAGCAACAGTTCCCCCGACTCCGAAATCAGCCGCACGTGGGCGGCCGCCTGCACCGGAAGATCCGAGCGCTTCCGCAGCAACTCCGACCACGCGATGATGCCATTGAGCGGCGTGCGGATTTCATGGCTCATGTTCGCCAGAAAATCGCCCTTCGCCTGCGACGCCTCATTGGCCCGCGACGTCGCCGCTTCGAGCTCTTGGGTGCGCTCCGACACCAGCCGTTCCAGATTCTCGTTCACAACCTTCGCCTTGTTGAGCGCCTCCAGGCTCAGGCGCTGCGCCGTCTCGATCATGCGGACCAAAATGAACCCCAGCACGAAAATCAGCCCGAGCAGGATCAACCCTTCGCGCATCAGCGTATCCGCCGCAAACCGCAGCGATCCCGCGACCGGTTCCTGCAATTCGCGTATGTAGAATGCGAACTGCCCCGCCACCACGATCAACAACACCGCAACCGCCACGCGCTTCGAAGCAAACACGAGGGCGATCAGCAGAAAAACCAGGTCGAGCCCATAAATCAGATACGCCGTCGCCAGCGGCTCGTAATAATAAGGAGTCACCAGCACCAGCATGTGCACCGGGATGATATTCAGCGCCAAAACGTTGCCCGCCCAGTCCAGCCGTCCCTTGCGCAACCACTTCAACGACAGCACCGCCGCAAGCCCCATGCACAGGTTGAACAATATCCGGTATCCGGACATAGGCTGCTGCAACCAGAGCACTTTGACGATATTCAAGGGCACCAGCACGACCAGCAGCAGGCTGAACATCGCCATCATCCTCGCCTTCAAGCCCACGAAATAAGGCCTCTCGGCATAGAGGGATTCCAGCGTCCGGAGATAAGTTGCGAGAGGTCGTAACATGCGGGCGAAAGGTCGCCGGGGGGCGTGCGACTAGTCATTGCAGTTATCCCCGCCTTTGTCGATTTGCGTTCCATAAATAAATCAACCGGTTAACCGCGCCTAAAATCCTCGCCCCACGCCACTCTGGATGTTTGCGGACATCCTCCAAACCACCCAACTTCCCCGCATGAGTTTTCTGAACCGGCACCACCCCCTGCAGCTCAAGATCACCGCCTCGCCGCAAGGAAATGATCTCATCATTACGCTCGACGGTTCGCTCTCCGCCGGTGACGCCGTGGCCGCCCAGGTCGAACTGCTCAACCTTTCCGCACCCTGCACCGGCCGCCTCGTTCTCGACTGCACCCGACTCACCTATGTGGCCAGCGTCGGCATTCGCACCTTGCTCGCCCTGCATCGCAACGCCGCCGGCCGCGCCGTGCATGTCATTCTGGCCGGCGTGACCGAACCGGTCCGCCACATCCTGGAGATCGCCGGCCTCCTCAAACACTTCACCTTGATCGCGTCCCCCGCCGATCTCCCTCCCGTTTCCACCCCATGATCCGCCATCTCGCCCATCTCTGCTTCAGCACCAACGACCTCGACCGCATCGTCGCCTTCTACCGCGACCGCCTCGGCCTCGCGGTGAAATTCCGCTTCGCCGCCGCCGACCAGTCCATTTTCGGCGCCTACATCGCGGCCGGCGACACGACCTTCATCGAGTTCTTTGACCAACAACTCGCCGCCCGCCAGTGGGGCGGCGACGGCACTCCGCTCACTCCCGGCAACCGCTACGGGCATTTCTGCCTCGAAGTCACCGGACTTCCCTCCTTCCGCGAAACCTTGCTCGCGCGCGGCGTCGAGATCGGCGAAATCCACACCGGCCTCGACGGTTCTCTCCAGGCCTGGCTCGCCGATCCCGACGGAAACCGCATCGAGCTCATGGAATACACCCACGCCAGCGCCCAACTCGTCCCCGGCCACGAAGGCCTCGTGCGATCCACTCGTTAATCCCGTTTCGTCCACCGATGAAAATCACCTACTACGGCCACTCCTGTTTCCTCATCGAAACATCCGCCGCCCGCCTGCTCATCGATCCTTTTCTCACCGGCAATCCACTCGCCTCGATCAAGGCCGAAGATGTGCGCTGCGACTACGTGCTCATCACCCACGGCCACGAAGACCACACCGGAGACGCGCTCGCCGTCGCGCAGGCCAACGACGCCACGCTCATTGCCAACTACGAGATCGCCGAATACTTCGGTGCCAAGGGCGCCAAATTCCACGGACTGAATCCCGGCGGCGCGTTCCGTTTCCCCTTCGGTCGCGTCAAACTTACCCCCGCGATCCACTCCTCCTCGATCAACGCCGGACTCAACCCGCTCTACATGGGCGAGGCCTGCGGCATCATCATCGAAGCCGACGGCAAGCGAATCTACCACGCCGGCGACACCGCGCTGTTCTCCGACATGCAACTCATCGCCCGCGGCGGTCTCGACCTCGCCATTATTCCCATCGGAGACAACTACACCATGGGCCCCGAAGATGCCCTCGACGCCCTCGATTTCCTGAAACCGAGTCTCGCCGTTCCGGTCCACTACAACACTTGGCCGCCCATCGCCCAAAACGCCGATGTCTTCGCCCAAGCCGCCGCGTTACGCGGACACTCCGTGAACCCGCTAAGCCCCGGCGGCACCTTGCAACTCACGTAACTCCACGCGTCCCATGCCCACCGCACTGGCCATTCTCCCCGAAGGTTTCGAAGAACTCGAAGCCGTCGCCCCCATCGACCTCCTCCGCCGCGCCGGCGTCGAGGTCACCGTGGCCTCGCTGGCCGACAATCCCTACATCCTCGGTCGCAACGCCCTCAACCTCCGCGCCGACACTTCGCTCTCCGCCGTCGGTGAAAAACTCTTCGACCTCCTCTTCCTCCCCGGCGGACCCGGCGTAAAACTCCTCCGCGCCGATCCCCGCGTTCGTGCCACCGTGCTCGCCCACCACGCCGCCGGCCGCTGGCTCGCCGCCATCTGCGCCGCGCCCACCGTCCTCCACGACGCCGGCCTTCTTTCGGGCCGCCGCTACACCGCCCACTTCTCCGTCGCCTCCGAGTTGCCCGCCATCTTGGCCGACGAACGCACCGTCGCCGACGGCCACCTCCTCACCTCGCGCGGCGCCGGCACCGCAATCGACTTCGGTTTGCTTCTGGTCGCAAAATTATGCTCTCCAGAAAAGGCGCGTGAAATCACCCTATCCATTTGCGCTTAGCCCATTTGTTCCGCCATAACACTGGGGCATTGCCGAACTTCTTTCCATTTCGTCAATTCATGCAGCGACTAGGGGTTTCACCCTAGTCGCTGTTTTTGCACATGGTCCCCACGACCGCCTTCCCCGCCTTGGTTGCTTCCGCCGGAAGTGACGGGGCGAAGCCTTCTCCTTTTCAGATCCTATGTGCGGCATAGCCGGCTTCATTGACTCGCGTAAATCCGTCGCGCTCCGCGAGAACGCCGTCCGCCGCATGGGAGCGCGCATGACCCACCGCGGCCCCGACGACTCCGGCCTCGTTTCGGCTGGCGACGCCACGCTCGGCATGACCCGCTTGGCCATCTTCGACCCCTCGCACGGGCACCAGCCGATGACCACGCCCGACGGTCGCTGGCATCTCGTCTTCAACGGCGCGATTTACAACTTCCGCGCCCTCCGCACCGAACTCGCCTCCTCTCATGACTTCCGCACCGACTGCGACACCGAAGTCCTCCTCGCCGCCCTTGCCCGCTGGGGTCGTGACGCCCTGCCCCGTCTTCGCGGCATGTTCGCCTTCGCCGTCTGGGACGCACGCGAACGCACGCTCCTCCTCGCCCGTGATTCTTTCGGCATCAAGCCCCTCTACTTCCATGCCACCGCTTCCGGCGGACTCCTCTTCGCCTCCGAACTCAACGCCCTGCTCGCCTCCGGCCACACGCCGTCCGACATCGATCCTCAGTCGGTAAGCGACTACCTCGCGTGGCTCTCCGTGCCCGCCCCCCGCACGATCTATCGCGACGTCCAAAGCCTCCGCGCCGGCGAATACGCCGCTTGGAGCAACGGACAGCTCACCGTCGCCACCTACGACTCCGCGCGCGATCTTTTCACCCCGGACATCAACGCCACCCCGGCCCGCTCTCGCCCTGAATTCATCGCCGGCCTCCGCGCCCAGCTCGAAGACACCGTCCGCGCCCACGTCGTTGCCGACGTGCCCGTCGGCGCCTTCCTCTCCGGCGGACTCGACTCGACCGCCCTCGTCGCACTCATGACCCGCCTCGGCCGGGCGCAACTCAAGACCTTCTCAATCGGCTTCGACGACGCGGCCTACTCCGAAGCCGCCGAAGCCGCCGCCAACGCCCGTCACCTCGGCACCGACCACCACGCCACCGTGCTCACCGGCGACCGCGTCGCCGGTGACTTGGACCGCGTGCTCACCACGCTCGATCAACCCACCGGCGACGGCATCAACACCTACTACGCCAGCCAGGCCGCCCGTGCCGGCGGCGTCACTGTCGCCCTCTCCGGCCTGGGTGCCGACGAACTCTTCGGCGGCTACCCTTCCTTCCAAAACGTTCCCCGCATCTCCCGCTGGCTGCCGCTCTGGCGCACGCTTCCCCGTTCCTTCCGCCACGCCCTCCTCGCCCGTTGGGATCGCGGCGACACCCGCCAGCGTAAACTCGCCGACACCCTCCGCCACGCCGACACCCCTGCCGCGCTCGCCTTGCTGCAACGCCGCGTTTTTTCCGAAACCAGCCGCCACTCGCTCCTCAGCGCGGATGCCCAAACCCCTTACGCCCGCCATCCTGCCGAAGCCTCGCTCAGCTCCGATTTCCCCTCGTCCGAACTATTCTCTCTCGTTTCCGCCGCCGAAGTGCGCGGCTACATGGCCGACGTGCTCCTCCGCGACAGTGATGTGATGAGCATGGCCCACTCGCTCGAACTGCGCACCCCCTTTGTTGACCGCCCGCTCGTCCGCTGGCTCGCCAATCAACCCGCAGCCTTCAAACACACGCCTGCCCGTCCCAAGTCCGCGCTCGCCGACGCCGTGCACGACCTGCTCCCTCCCGGACTCGCCACCCGCAAAAAACGCGGCTTCACCCCTCCCTTCGCCGTGTGGATGCGAGGCCCACTCAAACCCTTTCTTGAGGACACCTTCGCAACCGCCAGCGTGGCGCGCAGCGGCCTGTTCGACACACGCTCCGTCCAATCCTTCTGGCAGCATTACCTCGCCGGCAACGACACCCGCGAATGGTCCCGGGTCTGGTCGCTCGCCATGCTCGTCGCCTTCGTCAACCGTCCGCATCCCTCCTCCGCGTGACGACGCTTCTCCTCGCCCCCGAGCTTTTCACGACCGACAGCGGCATCCCCCGCTGCCTGCGCCTCTACCTGAAGGCGCTCTGCGAGTTCACCGGCGAAAAAAATCGGGTCCGCTTCGTCACCCTCAACGACGCCAATATCGATTCCGCCGATCTTCGCCCCTACACCACCTCAACCGCCCTTGAGCAATGGCGGGCCTGCAACCGCCACAAACGCTCCTTCATCCGCTCCGCGCTTGGTCTCAGTTCCGGCGCTCACCTGATCATCTGCGGCCACATTGCCCAACTCCCCGTGGCCTGGCTCGCGAGCTGGCTCCGCCCCGGCCTGCGTTACGCCCTGGTTGCGCACGGCATCGAAGTCTGGCGTCCGTTCACCTTTCTCGAAAAACGCGCACTCAAAGGTGCCTGGCGCATCTTTTGCGTGAGTGATTTCACCCGCCGGGAAATCCTCAAAAATCTCCCGCTCGATCCCGCCCGCCTCGTCGTCCTGCCCAACGCCCTCGATCCCAATCTCGACGCCGATGGGATCGATTCTTCCACGATCACCACCAGTCAGCCCGTTATCCTTACCGTCTCGCGCCTCTCCGCCTCCGACCGCTACAAAGGCATCGACCACCTCATTCAGTCGATGCCCGCGATCCTGGCCTCGGCGCCCGCCACCAAACTCCGCATCGTCGGCCGTGGCGACGACCGCCCCCGTCTCCACCAACTCGCCCGCGACCTCGGCATCGATGCAGCCGTCGAGTTCGCCGGTTACGTGGACGACCGCCAGCTCCGCCACGAATTCGCACGCTGCACCGTCTTCGCGCTCCCCTCGCAAAAAGAAGGCTTCGGACTCGTTTATCTCGAAGCGATGGCCCACGGAAAACCCTGCATCGCCGCCCAGGCCGGCGGCGCCCCCGAAGTCGTCACATCGGAAAGCGGTCTGCTCGTCCCCTACGCCGACATTCCCGCCCTCTCCGCCGCGTGCCTCGCCGCGCTCACCCGGACATGGGACACCGGTGCAATTCGCGCGTGCGCACAGCGCTTTTCATATCAAGAGTTCCGAAACCGCCTCCATCGCCAGATCGCCGCATGAACTCCCCCGCCGAAGAACCCCACGCCCTCATCATCGAGGCCGGCCGCGCCGAACGCCACTATTGGGCGGATCTCTGGCGCTATCGGGAACTGCTCGGTTTTCTCGCCTGGCGCGACATCAAGGTGCGCTACAAGCAGGCCGTGCTCGGCGCCAGTTGGGCGCTGATTCAGCCCATCATCACCACCGTCATCTTTACGATCATCTTCGGGCGTCTCGCGCAAATGCCTTCAGGCGGCATTCCGTATCCGCTGTTGGTGCTTTCCGGGCTGCTTCCGTGGCAGTTGTTTTCCGCCGCGTTGTCGGGATCCAGCAACAGCATCGTATCCAACTCCAATCTCATCTCCAAAGTCTACTTCCCTCGATTGATCGTGCCGTTTTCCGCCCTTGGCGTGGCGTTGATCGATTTCATGATCGTGCTGGTTCTGTTTCTCACGGTGGCACTCTGGTTCGGATTCTGGCCGACCTGGCACTGGTTCGCACTGCCCCTTTTTATCCTGCTGGCCATGGCGGCCGCGCTCGGCAGCGGCTTGTGGCTGACTGCGCTCACCGTCAAATACCGGGATTTCCGCTTCATCATGCCGTTCGTTCTTCAGATCGGTCTGTTTCTCTCTCCGGTCGGATACCGGACCGATTTTTTCCCAAGCTGGCAGCCCCTGCTGTCACTCAACCCACTGACCGGCATAATCAATGGGTTTCGCTGGTGCCTGCTTGGCGGCAATCAAGCCCTGGCGGCGAACTCCGTCGGCTCAGCAATCATCATCGTCGCATTCCTGCTTACGACAGGGATTTGGTTTTTTCGTAAAACTGAACGCGGCTTTGCCGACATCATATGAGCGCGATCCTCGTCGAAAACCTCTCCAAGTGCTACAAGATCGGACGCCATGTCCGGCACGACACGCTACGTGATTCGATCAGCCACGGCGTGCGCAATCTCTTCACCTCATTCGGACGCGGTCCGAGGGCTGACGAGGAGGATTTCTGGGCATTGCGGGACATGAACTTTGAAGTGAAGCCCGGCGAAGTGACCGGCGTCATCGGTCGCAACGGCGCCGGGAAGAGCACGCTGTTGAAAATCCTGTCCCGCATCACCGAACCGAGCGCGGGAAAAATTACTTTGCGCGGCCGGGTGGCATCCTTGCTCGAGGTGGGCACGGGCTTCCACCCGGAGCTGACCGGACGGGAGAATATCTTTTTGAACGGTGCAATCCTGGGCATGGGGCGTGCGGAGATCCGGAAAAAATTCGACGAAATCGTGGCTTTCGCCGAGGTGGAACGATTCCTCGACACGCCGGTGAAACGCTACAGCAGTGGCATGTATGTGCGCCTGGCCTTCGCTGTCGCCGCACACCTGGAGCCTGAGATCCTGATCGTCGACGAGGTGCTGGCCGTGGGCGACGCGGAGTTCCAAAAAAAGTGCCTGGGCAAAATGCGAGAGGTCACCACGGGCGGCGGACGCACAGTCGTATTCGTAAGCCACAATGCCGCTGCGATTCAGAACCTGTGCTCGCGCGTAATCTATCTCAAAGGCGGAACTTTATGCGCACAGGGCGAAACCCATGAAATTCTCCGAACCTATGCGGAGGACAACGCCCACTTCCGGCAGAATGCGGAGATCGACCTGTCCAACGTAAGCAAACGGGGCGGCGAAGGCGGCGCATTTATCACCCAGTTGCGGTTTACGGACGAGTCGGGGCAGAGCGCCACTCACTTCGCGTTCGGGCAGCCGATCCGCCTCCGTTTGGCGATCCAGGCAAAAGAGCCTATCCGGAATTTTGTAGTCGGCTTCTCGATCAATTCCACCGACGGCCAGGTGATCGCATGCTCCAACCACTACGACACCCTTCCGGTCAACGAGCTGCCCGCCGGCCGTCACGTTTTCGAGGTGCTCATCGACAATATCTGGCTTTCGCCCGACTCCTACACCGTGACGGTCGCGATCACGCGCGAGAGCCATCTCTCCACCTACGATAGCATCCGCGATGCCGCCGGATTCACGGTCGAACGCCGCAAGTCCGTCTCCAACGAACAAATGTCCAAGCTGCTGGATTCGCGGCCGGGATTCATGCGCCCCCCTTTACGCTGGGAGATTCTTCCCCCCTCTTTATGACCTTCGATTATATTATCATTGGCGGTGGCATCACCGGGATAACCGCCGGTCGCCTGCTTCAACTCTCCGGAGTGGAGAATATCGCCATCTTGGAGGCGGGGGCGGAAGCGGGCGGCCTGTGCCGCACGCGTCAAATCAAAGGCCATGTGCTCGACATCGGCGGCGGACACTTTCTCTGCTCCAAATATCCCGACGTTTACCGTTTCGTTTTCGCCCACCTGCCCCAGGAAGCTTTCAACTCCTTCACCCGAGTGTCCCGCGTGGCATTGGATGGCGCCGAGATCGATTATCCGGTGGAATCCAACCTTTGGCAGCTTCCGCCTGAAACCTGCGCCGACTACCTGATCAGTGCCGCCCAAAACGGAGAGGCTCGCGGTCTCCCCGCCCCAACCGACTTCGAGGCGTGGATTCGCTGGAAATTGGGCGACCGCATCGCCGAGCGCTACATGCTCCCCTACAATCGGAAGATCTGGGGCGTGGAAGCCAGCGAGATGGACATCGACTGGCTCCACAAGATTCCCCGCATCGACCTGCGCGAGATCGCCGTCGCCTGCCTGCGGCGCAGCATGGACCGGGATAAAATGCCTTCGCACTCGACCTTTTACTACCCAAAGGCCGGAGGCTTTCAGGAGATTTTTGATGCAATCGCCGCCCCGCTTCGCGACCGCATTCACCTCTCCACTCCCGTGAATCACATCGAGCGAGACGGCGATGCGCTCTTGATCAATGGCCAACTCCGCGCGCGCGCAGTGATCAACACCGTCCCGTGGAGCCATTTGGCCGGCTCGCCGATTTTCGACGCCGATACCCGCGCGGCCATCGCTCGCCTCCGTCACAACGACATCGTTGTCTCGCTCCACGAAGAGCCCATCCAAACGGACGCTCACTGGCTCTATCAGCCGAATGAGGCCCTGCCCCATCACCGCTCGTTTTTCATCCCGAACTTTGCCCCGCACAGCGCAGCGAACGGCATCTATCGCGAGACGAACATCAAACGCTGGCAGCCCGGCCACGGAGAACTCTTCTCGCATTGCAATAACCACGCCTACCCGATTCCCACGTTGGGTTGGGCCGACGCGATCAATCAGATCCTGGCGCACACTCGCTCGCTCGGCATCCATGGTCTGGGGCGCTGGGGCCAATGGCAGTATTTCAACTCCGATGTCTGCATCAAAGAGGCCATGCAACTCGTCGAACGCCTCGGACATCACGGATGGAAACAGACGGTCGCCTAGTATGAACGGCACGCTGCGCTTCATTCGATCACATGCGGAAGCAGGGATTCGGCAGTGGAAACTTTCCCGGATGTGGCGGGCGTTTATCGCTCAATATCCGCTGGCTCCGGACGAGATCGGCCTTCTCGTCCGCGAAGGCATTGGCGATCACTTCATCGTCGCGGCATTGGCCGAGGAGTTGGCGGCGCGACACCACTGCCGCATCCGTCTCTGCGGCAATCCCCGCTACGCCTTTCTCCAGAAATTGTTTCCTTCCGTCTCCAGTTACCTGTGCGTTTCCGACACGGCAAAACTGGACCCGGTCGCCAATCGCCGCGTCCAACCCGGGCACTACGTTCAAGCATTTTTCCCCGCTGATCCCTCTCTCGTCCGCGCCCAGGGGCACAACGGTTTTCACATGGTCGACGGCTATCGTTGCCATCTCGATCTGCCCGGCAACGCGCGCCCCAGCCTCCCCCTCCCTCCGAACGAGATCGAATTGGCCCGGGCCACGCATCTGCTCGACAGCCACCATCTCCCGGCCGGTCGCACGGTGCTGCTCTGCATCGATGCGCGCACCATCCCGAGTGCGTCTATACCGGCGGGATTCTGGGCTTCACTGGCAACCGGATTGGTCTCCCGAGGCCTGCAACCGGTGGTGAGCCGAGGCCCCACGACTCCCGAACTCCCCGGCGTGCCGGGATTGGATGTGTCACTCGAAGACTTCCGTGCGGTGGCAACCGTCGCTGGAGGTGTTTGCGCCCTGCGCTCGGGCTTGGCGGATCTCGCGGCCGACCTACCGGCGTTGCGCGCGGTGATTTATCCCCGGATGGCGTGTGGAGGCGGCACCCTCGGTGAAGTTTTCACCCTGCAAAGCTTGGGTTACCCCAACCACGTCGGGGAGTTCACTATCGATGGAGACTACGAAACGAGCCTGCCATCGCTGTTGAACATGTTTCACTGATCTCGGCGCAACCGCCGACCGGAAGTATGAACCACCTTTTATGGGTCGCCGCCAGCAACTGATCCAACGCGGTTACGCACTCTTGCAGGCTTTGCCCGTTCGCGCGCCACGCCGTCCCCGCATTCGATTGATCACCGCCTACGACGATGCGATCGCCGACTATGGCGATATCGCCGCGAAAAACCACGCGGACTATGCAGCTCGTCACGGCTACGCTCACCACGTGTATCGTTCCGGTTTCGATCCTTCGCGCCCGCCGGCATGGTCGAAGATTTTATTCACCCTTCGCGCCATGCGTGGAGCGGACTGGGTCGTCTGGATCGACGCCGACATCTTGATCATGGATCAAACCCGCCGGCTCGAATCGTTTATCACGCCCGGGCACGATTTTATTCTCGGACAACATCAACTGCCCAACCCGCATGCCAACACCGGCTTTTTTTTCGTGCGCCGACGGCTGTGGACGCGCGCCTTGCTGCGCCACACTTACTCGCTCACCAGCGTGATCCATCATCCCATGTGGGAGCAGATCGCCTTTAATATCCTCATCGACCAATACCGCCTCCCTCGCCTCAGCAAAGTCCCCGCGCGCAATTTCAACTCCCTCTACTCGGGAGCGTGCGCGGAGGATGTGTATCAATCCGGGGATTTTCTCGTCCATTTTGCCGGGCAGCCAGGTAAAGTGGCGCTGATGCAGTCATTCCTCGGCCAGCAAGTTCGTTGACCCCTATGCCACGCCCATTGCGCATCAGTCTGCTGACTCCGCTCTACCAACCCGGCACATCCGCCAAGAGCGGCATCGCCAAAAATTATCGCTACCTGGCCGACGCGCTCACGGGCCTTGGTCACGAAGTCGACGTCACCTATATTCCCGACTATTACGTGGAGTCACCGCCTGCCGGCCGGAGCAGTCACAATGGCGTGCGCGTCGGCGTTTTTCCGGTCCAAGCACCCGGCGTGTTTAAGTCCCGGCCACAACTGGCGAAACTTGCCCATACGGTGAAGGGAATAGCGCAAGCCCGACGGGCGCTATTGAGTTCATCAAGACCTCCCGACGTCATCGAAACGGTTAGCTTCGATTCGCTCGGACTCGGCCTGACCGGCACCGCGCTCGCAAGTCGCCTGATCACCCGCGTCTGCACCACCACCGACCAACTCGCCGCCGGGTTCCAAACTTTCAAGTCCCGTGCGCTCGACCTCGTATGCTCACTGGAGCGCCGGTCCATTCTGAGCGCGAAAAATCGGGTTACCCACAGCCGCCGGCACGCTGAGAATTTGGCGGAGTGCCTCAACGTGCCCGCAAACAGTTTTACCCTGGTTCCGCTGGGCATCCCGGACCGGGCGCCGCTGCCTCCCCCGCCTGAATCGGCCTGGCCTGGCCCCACCGTGCTTTTCGCCGGCCAGTTCACAACACGCAAAGCCATCGACGTCGTTCTGGAAGCCGGGCTCCTTCTGCTCAATCGCCGTGCAGATGTCCGCCTGGTCGTCGCAGGAGGCAATCCTGACTCCAAAAAAATCTCCGACCACCTTGCTTCGATGGCCGCGCTCTACGGTCCGCGATTTCTCCATGTGGTCCAGCCCGACGACGATCTGCTCCATGCATGGATGGGAACGGCCACGGTGTTCACGGCACCTTCCCGCTACGAATCCTTCGGACTGGTCTACCCCGAGGCGATGCGACTCGGCCTGCCGATCGTCGCTACTTCCGCGGGAGGCATCCCCGATGTGATCGAGCACGATGTCACGGGTCTGCTCGTGCCTCCCGGAGAGGCCGTTCCACTGGCCGAAGCCTGGCTGCAGTGCCTCGCAAATGAGGACCTGCGCCATCGCCTGGGCAAGGCCGGGCGCGCACGTTTTCTCACCGATTTCACAGCCGACATCATGGCACGCCGGAGTGTGGCCCTTTACGAGGAAGTCATCCGATCAACGGGCGGTTCGCTGGTCTGATCGTCTCCGAATAAATATGATCAAGGAGTCAGCCCCATTAAACCGAATGACGGAACTCGACGGTCTGCGTTTTATCGCGGTCTGCGGAGTGATGGCCGTGCATTTCTCACCCGGCACGCTCGCCACATGGGGCCCTTGGGGAAGCTGGGGAGTGTGTTTCTTCTACGTGTTGAGCGGCTTCTTGATCACCCAAATCCTCCTCGGTGCGCGCGCTCGTCTGGATGCCGGACGCACACGAGCGGCCGCGGAATACGGGCGTTTTTTCCTGCGCAGAGCACTGCGCCTGTGGCCAGCCTACCTGCTGGCCGTCTTGGGTGCGACCGTGCTCGGTATCGACTTCGCGGCAGACATGCTGCCGTGGAACCTGATGTTTGCCGGGAACTACTTTGTTGTCCTCCACCAAACTTGGCCCGAGCTGCTCAGTCATTTATGGACACTCGCGGTCGAGCAACAATTCTATCTGCTATGGCCACTGTTGATTCTGCTCGCTCCGCGGACCATCATGCCGGCCACGTTGTATGCTTTGATAGCCGCCGGTCCGCTCTTCAGGTTGTTGGAGCTGGTCTGCTATCCAGAGGGTTCCACTAAGTTCATCCTGCTGCCGGCCTGCGTGGACTACTTCGCCTGGGGCGCGTTGATCGCGTGGTCAAAGTGCGCAGGGGTAAGCCGTCGTCATTGTCCTGCAACCATTCCTGCCGGCAAGCTGGCGGCGGCGTTTTTTCTGCTATCCCAGGCAGGATACGGCTTTGACTTGGCCAACCGACTGCCTCGGGTTTGGCCGGCACTTGACGGCACTCTGGTTGCAGTCGGCTCCTGGTTTCTCATTTTGCACTGCATCAAAGGCGGCGAATCGACATGCAAATCCACTCTGCGCTGGCCCGCGTTTGTTTATCTGGGGGAAATCAGCTACGGCATCTATTTGTTTCACAATTTCGCCCACTGGCTCGGACCGCGCTTGCTGCGCAAGCTCACTCATTACCGCATGTCCTATTTCGATAACGAAGCGATCCATCTGGGCTATCTCGTGACACTCTCGCTTCTGCTGGCCATCGCCAGCCGACACTTGGTCGAACAACCTATCAACCGCCTTAAGAACCGCATAACCGCCGGTTGAGTTTGTCCCGTTAAACCATGAGTCACGCCCTACAGTTGTCGGTCATAGTTTGCACCCATAACCCGCGTGCAGATTTTCTCTCGCGAACTTTGGCTGCGCTGAAGGCACAAACGCTTCCGGCCGATGCATGGGAGTTGCTCGTCGTCGACAACACCTGCATCCCGCCTCTCCCCCTCGCACTCATCCAACAGGGACATGCCGATGCCCGCGTAGTCGTTGAACCCGCCCTTGGGTTAACGCACGCACGCATGAGGGGCATCGCCGAAGCCCGGGGCGACATCCTCGTATGGGTTGATGACGACAATCTCCTCGACTCCGACTACCTGGCGGTCGCCGCCTCGCTCGGCCGTGAACACCCCAACCTCGGCGTCTGGGGTTGCGGACATTTTATCCCCGAGTGGGAACAATCACCCGCGCCCGAGCTCACGCCCTATCTGGCTTATTTGGCGGTTGGCCAGAGGACCGGGGATCGTTGGAGCAACCGTCCCTTCGATTACGACGCATTGCCGGCCGGCGCGGGGCTGTGCGTGCGTGCGACCGTCGCCCGTCGTTACATGGAGAATGTCCGCGAAGATCCACGTCGTCAGGCACTCGGACGCACCGGCGCAGGCCTGGGCGCCTGCGAAGATTTCGACCTCGGGCTGACCGCACTTGATTGCGGCTTGGGCACGGGAGTATTTCCCCGGCTTCGCCTCACTCATCTGATGCCCGCCAGCCGGGTCGAAGAGTCCTACCTGCTCCGGCTTGTCGAGGGTCACGCCCGCTCCACCGTCCTTCTCATGGCAATCCGAAATCCGGAGCTGCAACCGCCGAAGTTCGATTGGAAATCCCGCCTTCGAACATGGCGCCGCCGCCGGAGTCTTTCCCCGATAGAACGAACGATCCATGATGCGCAACGCCGTGGAGAAGCCTCGGCTTGGCACGCACTTCGCCCTCACTGAGATTGGATGAAGCTGCCTTTCAGGAACAACCCCCGACTGGGCCGCTGGCTGCAGTGCCTGCCCGGAACTTCGTCATGTTTCGGCCCGCCACGCACAGTTGCCACTGCACAAAACCACGCCCGCGCACACAGTGGCACCCTCATCGAAGCCACGCCCGCCCGTCCCCTCATTCCAGCCCCGATTCAAGTGTTCGGTCGTCACAACCCATGGATCGCGGAATTCAGCCAGACCGTGACACCGGCCGTCCACATTGGATGTCTGCCGGGCGGCCGGCTTCTTTGGCCTGAATACTCGGTGGTCACAGCCGACGATACGTTGCTGTTGGACACCTCGTTTCTGGCATTGTGCGACCACGGCGGACTTCATCGCCATCCGCTCGGCGCGCGCTGGCGCGCGCCGTTACAGCACCGTCTTGACGGGCGCGTGCTCGCTATCACCTCGGATTTCGCGCAACGCTCTTTCGGTCACATGGTGCTCGATGCCCTTCCGCGCCTGCACCACCTGCGCAACGCCGGCCTTTCGGTTGCCGACTTCGACTGGATCGTCCTTCCGGGTCTGCGTTCACCCACCCTCGACCGGTTATGCGACGCCGCCGCCATACCCTCTCAACGTATTTATCGGACCGATACACGGGAAGACCTCGTTTGCGACGAGCTCACCTACGTCACTTTCCCGGGAAGTCCGGGCGTTTACCCCGCGGAGACTCCGGAATTTTATCGCCGCCTGCTCAAGCTCCCGGCTGCCGCCGGTCACCGGCGCATCTACCTCTCACGTCAACGTCAGGCCCGACGACGGCTGACGAACGAAGCCGAGATTGAGAGCCTGCTCGCCCGGAACGGCTTCGAGACCGTGTTCCCCGAAACCGATGCCGACACCATTCGCAAATGCAGCGAAGCCGCCATCATCGTAGGAATCGAGGGCTCGAACATGGTCAACCAAGTCTTCGCGCCACCCGGCGGAACAGTCGTGCTTATGGTGGACGATCAATGGAGAGATCTGCCCTACGTGCGTTCTCTTGCCATGGCCTGCGGCAACCGGTTCATGGCGGCGGTGGGCGAGGCGCGCGACGTGCCTGCCGACCACAGCCATTGGTCCAATCTTCACAATCTCCACCTTCCGCCCGAGACGCTGGAAGCCGCGATTCAGGCCGCCGTCCGGCCGGTCGCATCCTAAAGATCATGGCCGTCGCGCTCACTGTCATTCTCCCCACGCGCAACCCGCATCGTGGTCGCCTCGCCCGCACGCTCGCCGGACTCGCCGAACAAACACTGGATCCCGTCCGCTGGGAACTCATCGTGGTGGACAACGGGAGCCAACCTGCACTCGCACCCTCACACCTTGAGCCGTTACTTGGGATGGCCCGCATTGTCCGGGAGGCACGCCCCGGACTTACTCCCGCGCGGCTGAGCGGCATCGCCGAGGCGAAAGGCGACGTGCTCGTCTTTGTGGACGACGACAATGTGCTCGCACCCGGTTTTCTCTCAAACGCGCTAGCCCTCTTTTCTTCCCTGCCATCCCTTGCGGTCGCCGGTGGACCCGTGCGCCCCGAGTTTGAATCACCTCCGCCAGCCTGGTTACCCGAATTTTACGGTTTGCTCGCCCTTCACGATCACGGCGATTCGCCGGTCATTACCAGTGGAGGCGTCGGCCAACCCTGGCCGAACGTAGCTCCCGTCGGAGCCGGGCTGTGTATTCGTCGCGCTCACGCTCTCGCCTACGCGACCTCCCTCGACAACAATCCGAAGCGGATGGCCCTCGACAGGCGCGCCGGCGAACTGACATCGGGCGGTGACAACGATCTCGTGTTTACCGCCCTGCACGCCGGCGGTGACATCGGTTACTTTCCCGATCTCGCACTCACTCACTTAATTCCAACCAATCGGCTCGACGCCTATTACCTCGGACGCCTCAACCAAGGCATCCAGCGCTCGTGGGTGCAGGTGCTCGCCTTGCACGGCCAAAACCCCTGGCCTTCCATCCCGCGCTGGAGCATCCCGCTGCGGTCGGCTCGCGCATGGCTGCGAACGCAAGCATGGCGCTCGCCCGCCCATCGTATTCGATGGCGAGGTTTGCATGGCCGTTTTCTCGGTCAGGCTGACCTCGCCACGATCGACCATCGCGCCCCGGCACTATGAACATGACCGGGATGCCTCCACTCAACATTGGGTTGCTCACTCCCTCCTGTCGGGGATTCAACGCGCTCGACGGCGGGATTGGCAGCCACTTCGCCGATCTCGCCACCGGGCTGGCCGCCGAGGGTCATGTCGTGCGGGTGATAACGTCCGAGCCTGTCGATGGAAAATCGCGAGGCGAACCGGTCCCGGGTGTGCGTTTTGTCACCTTTGATTCCTCGATGCCCCGCTGGTTGCATCACGCGACCCGGTGGCGGTGGCAGGCGCATTCCGTCGCCGGGTGGCTCTGGCGAGCCCGACAAGCGGCCGCTGCTGTGCACTCCGCCCACACCTCCGAGCCTTTCGACTGCATTGAAACCAGCAGCAGCGGACTTCTTGCTCTGTTATTATTGCGCTCGAAACGCCGTCCTCCCGTGGTCACGAGGATATCAACCACCGCCGCCCAACTTGTGGCCCATAACGCCGGAGCCTCCCGATGGATCGATCGACTCGAACAATACTGGGAACGAAATCTCGTGGCACGCAGCGATGCCTTGCTCACCCATACCCTCGGACATCGTGAGGAGTTGAGCCGTCAGTGGGGACTCAATCCAGACTCGGTCCATCTGATACCGCATGGAATCGCCGTTCCGTCGGCCAACACGCTTCCGGCCCCGTCAGCGACTGATCGTCCGACGCGCATTCTTTATGTGGGACGTTTCGAGCATCGCAAAGGCATTGATGTGTTGCTCGCCGCGATTCCCTCCGTGCTGGCGACCGCGCCCGAAACCAGCTTTGATCTGATCGGGCAGGATCACGACGACTACTGGCAGCAATGCTTTTGGCGTGAGAATCCCGACATCCCCCGGGCGCAAGTGCGTTTTCACGGGAAGGTAGGCGCAACCGCGCTGCTCAACGCCTACCGTGATTGCGATGTGTTCGTTGCCCCTTCCCGTTATGAGTCTTTTGGACTGATCTATGTCGAGGCGATGGCATGGGGAAAACCCGTGATCGGCTGCCGTGCAGGCGGCATCCCCGAAGTCGTCACCGATGGAGAGACCGGTCTCCTCGCGGAGCCAGGCGATATGCCGGGCCTGCGTGACGCGTTACTCCGACTCTGCCTCGACCACGGACTCCGTGTCAGACTCGGACTGCAGGCTCGTCAGCGCGCCGTAGACCGCTTCTCTCTTGCAACCCTTGTCGGTCAGAGTGTCGCGCTTTATCGGGAAACCATCGCCGCACGCCCTCAACAATGAACCCGCTCTCTGAAGCAACCTCCGCACGGGCTCCAGTCGATGTTCCCTCGCCCGGATACGTTGGATGGCGCGATTCCATTAAAGCCGGCACGCTGATCTGGGCCCTGTCGTTGTTCATGGCCTCGCCGCCTTTTTCCACGTGGAGCCAGACGAATATCGCAAACAGTCGCGCTGCTGACTACCTCAGGCTTTGCCACGATCCACTCACCAGAAACCTGGTCGAAAGCATGCTGGCCTACCGTATCTCCACGCCTTTGCTGGCTTGGCTTCTGCACCTTCCGGAAGTGGCTGCGCTCGCACTTCCTTATTTTTTCTCGCTCGCAGCGCTGGTTGTCATTCATCGCGCACTTGTTCTCCGTGGTGATCTCGGGCTTGCCTCATTGGCAACTGTCGGCGTCGCCTGCTCCTCAACCTTCCTCTACACACAGGGATGCCTTGGCATTCCTGATTCCCTCACCCACTTGGGCAGTGCGGTCGCGATGATTGGCTCGGCCCCCGTGGCGGCCTTTGCTATCCTGATAGGTGGCCTAAATGACGAACGCGCCGCGCTGGCTCTGCCGTTCATCGCCCTCTGGCGTTACCCCAAAGCGGTCCCTTTCAATTATCGCACGGGATCCACGTGGCTCGCTTTGGCCCGCGCGATTGCGCCGCTGGCCACGGGGCTCGCGGCTGCCCTGGTCGTCCGCCACGCCCTCACCATCGGCTTGCTCGGCGATGGAATCTCCACGCCTTCGCTCTATCGCGAAATCGCGAAGACCGTTAGCGAACTCAAGCCATGGCTGGAGTCTTGGGCGGTTTGGTTTGTCAACTGGCTGAAGGGCCCCGGCTGGCTTTGGCTGCTTCTCATACCGCCCTTCGTTTCATCTCGTTGGCGACCGGCCGCGTTTCCCATCTTAATTCTGGGTCCGGCATTCCTGCTCGTCTGCGCCTCGACATTCATCGTCGCCGATGCCGCACGCAGCATTGGCTTCGCCTTTCCGGCAGCCCTGCTTTGCTGCGCATGGATCTACGACCGCGATCCTCAGGCGGCCAGAAAGTTGACCATGATCGTCGCCTCACTACAGGTCATCACACCTGCCCTGTGGATTTACCAAAGGTGGGAATGGCTTCAGTTCCGCCCTTTTCCGTGGGAATTCTGGCTCTTCATACACACCCGCTGAACCTTATCTCTGAATGACCCCAGATCTCAGCGTTATCATCCCGGTCTATAATCGTGGGGATCTCATCCATTACACCCTCGAAAGCGTGCGGCGCGCCTCCGCCGGACTTGCCGTCGAAGTCATCATCGTCGATGACGGATCAACCTCCCCCGTTGCCGACGACCTTGCCCGTCTTGGCTACCAACCTGCTCAAGTCATCCGTCAGACCAACCAAGGACTGCTCTTCGCCCGCCTTGCCGGCCTCCGTCACGCCACGGGCGAACATGTGCTTTTTCTCGACTCCGACGATCTGGTAAGCCCTGACAAGTTTCGCCTCCAACTCGACGCGCTGCACTCCGGTGCGGATGTCAGCTACAGTGACCAGGCGCACGCCATCCTCGAGGGTCCTTATGAAAACCTCGCTCTCACAGTAAGCACTCCCCTGTTGGACGTTTCCCAGTCGGTGGATTTTTTTATCCAGGTGCAGCCCGCACCCCACTCGCCGATCTTTCGGACCGACTATCTCCATTTCATCGTGGACAACGCATTCTTCCCACCCTCGCCCCTCTACAATTCCGTGGCCGAGCTCTGGTTTTATCAGAACGCCGCACCACGGCCCGGCCGCGTTGTGCGGGTGCCCGGCCCTCATACCATCATCGGTGGACACCCCGGCGCACGCCTGACCAACCACTGGGAGCGTCTCGCCGCGGCTTCCCTCGCAGTAATGGAGGCGTTTGCACGCAGTTGCCCAACAAACACCAAGGAAGCCCGTCGTGCCCGCCAGCTATTGGGCGAAGTGGCGTTCAAGAGCTGGCGAGGACTCCCATCCGGATTTTCAACCGAGTTCGAAGCCCGCGAGCTCGCAATCTACCGGCGCCTGGTTTCCGAGCCGCGTCTGGCCGCTCTCGGCGGATCCGGCTTTCAACTGCTCGCCCGCATGCTTGGTCCCGAAAGAGCCGCGCGCCTGCTAAAGTCGTATCAAGGTTCTCCCTACGAGAAAATACGCACGATGAGCGATGCCGACTTTAAGCGGTTGCTTGGAACCCTTCCCCCGGCATGAGCACATCGGTTCATTCACCAAGACCGCGTCTCAGTGCCGGACGGCTGCTCTACCTCACTGTGCACCAACCCCTGGGATGGATGGAGCACTCCTGGCGCGAAGGCGGACCATTGAACCAATGGATCACCCGACGTGGCCGCCTCGCGATGATCGAGGCGGCCCGCAGGCTGCCTCCGTTGCCTGCCGCACCGCCCGATGCTCCCGAGGTATGCTTCCTTACCGGCCGCCGCTTTTGGTATCAGACTGCGTTTTGTTTTTGGTCTCTCTGTCGCCACAGCGGACGAAGCTTCACCCCGGTCTTCATTGACGACGGCAGTTTTGACGACGCGCTGCGGGCCGAATGCCTTCGTCTCTTTCCCGGCGCCCGCATTCCATCGCGAGACGAAATCAACAGCCGAATGGAAGCAGCCTTGCCCGCCGCCCGCTTCCCCGCGCTCACCGGACAGCGCCGCACTTATCTCCATTTGCGCAAGATCACCGACGCACATGCAGGTCTCAACGGCTGGCGTCTCGTGCTGGATTCGGACATGCTTTTTTTTCGCCGCCCCGACGCACTCCTCGCTTGGTGCGATGCTCCTGCCAAACCGGTTCACATGCTCGACGTTGAGAATGCCTACGGCTACCCGATGGAAACTTTGGTCGAACTCGCAGGCGGGCCGATCCCGACAAAGATCAACGTCGGCGTGTGCGGCCTGCACAGCGATGCCATCGATTGGGAAAAACTCGAGTGGTGTTGCGCCCGGTTGCTGGCGCGGCACGGCACCAGTTACTACCTTGAACAGGCGTTGGTCGCACTCCTGCTCGCAGGCCGCGAAACCACGCTCTTGCCTCCGTCCGATTATCGCCTGATGCCCGACGAGAAGGAATGCCGGGCTCCGCAGGCGGTCCTTCATCACTATGTCGCGGAATCGAAGAGAGGCTACTTCCGCCACGCGTGGAAGATACTGCACCCATGACCCGCAGTCCCGTCTCCCTCCATATCAGCCTCTCACCAGGCGATCTGCCCCACGCGCGGCTTTTGCTTCCGCACCAGCTGCGCACCTTCGCCCGGCACGTCTCGGAAATCGTGCTCACAGTGGATGGCGGAGAACACACCGCTCCGGACCTGACGCCTTTTTCCGATCTCATTTCGCCGTTCAGGGACACGTGTCCAGCATGGAACCTTCGCACGGCCGATCACTCCCATCCTCGCCGCCTCGCATTGGCACAGGCCATCTTCAGGCGCAACCAACCGATGCCTCATCGCACTTATCGACGGGGCCCCTGCCTCGCCTATTACGACGGTTGGGCGGCGACCAACCAACCCTACTTGTTTCACTTGGATTCCGACATGTTTTTCGGTGGTGACCTCGGCGCCTGGCTGGAAACCTCCGTGCGACTCCTGGCGACCGATCCTCGCGTTTTCACCTGCAGCCCTCTGGCCGGCCCTCCGCGACCAGACGGCACGATCAACCAACCCGATCTCGGCTCGCACCCCTCCGCCCCTCGTTCACACACGTTCGCTTCGTTCAGCAGCCGCCTCTTCCTCGTGCGCCGGGTTGACGTAGTCACCCCGGTCCCTCCTCACCCCTCAACCCCGGCCGCCCTTCGCAATCGCCTCCGCGCCTGGCTCGAAGGCCTGCCGCGGCTCGACCTCCCTGAAAACCTCCTCACCCGGCGGATGCAGATGCTGGACCAACTGCGCGTGGATCATCCCGGTCCCGCAACGCCTGCGTTTTCACTCCATCCACCTCATCGCAGCCCTGAGTTTTACGAACGTTTGCCCGAGTTCATCACGCGTGCCGAAACCTCCGATTTCCCCGAAGCCCAACTCGGTTGCTACGACGTCAACGAGGCCTTGATCGACTGGTCTCCTCAAATCACCGCACTACTAAAGCGCCGCTGGTGGCGCGTGTTATTGGCGCGACTGACTTCATAATCCGTCGTCTAATCTCACCGCACCAACCATGCCGCTCGTCTCCATTATCATCGCCGCCTATCGCGCGGAACGCTGGATCGATGAAGCCGTCGCCTCCGCCCGTGCGCAGACTCACCGCGAAATCGAGATCATCGTGGTGGACGATGCGTCACCGGACGGAACCGTGGCACGTATCCAGAACCACGTGACAGCCGATCCCCGGGTGCGCCTGTTCAGGCTCCCTGAAAACCGCGGTCAGAGCGCCGCGCTTAATCACGGCCTCTCCCACGCACACGGCGAGTATGTGAAGTTCTTTGACGCCGATGACGTTCTCAGTCCCGAAATGGTGGCGCGGCAGCTCGCTGTTCTCGACGGCCACCCCGGCAAGGTCGCATATGGCGAATGGGCTCGCTTCAGCTTGGACTCGGCGGAGGCCGTCTTCACACCTCATCCGGGTTGGAGCGACGGAGCACCCTTGGACTGGATTCTCGAAACGTGGCGCGACACCGAACCTATGTATCAGTGTGCGCTTTTTCTTATTCCACGCACTCTCCTTGATCGCACCGGAGGTTGGGATACGTCGCTGAGTCTGATTCTTGATTTCGAATTTTTCACGCGGGTTATCCTCGCCTCGGCCGGAGTGCGCTTCGCCTCCGGGGCGCGGCTCTACTACCGGTCAAACCTTCCCGGAAGCATTTCCCGCCTCAAATCCGACGCCGCCCTTGGGTCGGCCTGGCGGGCCACCCGTCTCGCAACCGACTACGTCCTCGCGATCGATAAAAGTCCCCGCACTCTCCGAATCTGCGCCGACGTTTTTCAAAGTTTCGTTTACAGCTATTACCCCTCACGTCCGGATTTGATCCAGGCGGCCCTGGATGAAGTTCAACGCCTTGGAGGCTCCGATCTCATCGCGCCAGGAGGCCGCGGATTCCGACTGGTCAGCCGCCTGTTCGGCTGGCGTGCGGCCTTGCGCATCCGTCGACGTGCGATCGTCCGTAAAACCGAATGAGTTCCGCTCGTATTCTCATCCTCACTAACGGTCCCCTCGCGCGTAATCCGCGCGTGGTGAAAGAGGCGTCCACGCTCCGCGAGGCCGGCTACAATGTCACAGTCCTTGGAGTGGCCAATCACGCAACGTCCGTGCCTCTCGACAACGCGCTCGCGGCGGACACACCGTTTACCCATCGCGTGATCAACCTCATCGCCGGTCCGCGCGCCTGGACCTTGCGCGCCCAGGTGCGACTCGCTCGCGATTTCGCCCACCGGCTTCGCCTGCCCTCGATTCATGCCTTGGGCCCGGCAAGAGCACTGCTTAGCGAGGCCCGCGCGCATCGCGCAGACCTCGTGATCGTCCACAATGAAATCGCCCACTGGGCCGGCGTCCGCTTGTTGGCAGAGGGCCGACGCGTCGCCGTTGATTTCGAGGACTGGCATAGCGAAGACCTCCTGCCCGCCGATCGCGCAGACCGTCCGCTCGCGCTTCTTCGCAGTGTTGAGCACACGCTGCTCCACCGTGCCGCGGCAGTCACCACCACGTCGGAAGCGCTTGCCGATGCCCTGCACGCCAGACACGGCGGACGCCCGCCGGCGGTTATCACCAACTCGTTCCGCCTGCAGCCGAATCCCCGCACCCTGCAGCCTGTCGATTCCGCCGAGCCGCCCGTTTTTTTCTGGTTTTCCCAAACCACGGGACCTGGTCGCGGGCTCGAACAATTTTTAGCCGCATGGTCCCGCATCAACCGCCCCAGCCGGGTCGTTTTCCTTGGAGAGGTCCGAGGCGGCTATGATCGCCACCTGCTTGGTTCGGTGCCCGAGAGTCTCCGCCCGTATCTTTCATTCCGTCCGCTGGTGCCACCGTCCGACTTGCCCGGAGTGATCGCCCGGCATGACATCGGCCTCGCGCTTGAGGACTCCTCCATCGTCAATCGCGACCTCACGATCACCAACAAAATCCTGCAATACCTCAACGCCGGCCTCGCCGTGATCGCATCCGACACCGCCGGACAGCGGGAGGTGCTCGCACGCGGTCCTTCTGCCGGCAGCCTCGTCCCTTTGCACGACACCAATGCTTTTGCCTCCGTGCTAAATGGCTTCCTTGCCGATCCGATCGCCCTCCGCACCCGCCAGGCAGCCGCTCGTCGTCTGGCCGAAGACCATTACTGCTGGGAGAAAGAAGCTCCGCACCTGCTTGAGCACGTCGCCCGCGCACTCGCTTAATCCTTCTCCCTACATGCGCCGCGTTCTCATTGTCAGCCCTCACTTCCCGCCGGTCAACGCGCCGGACATGCAACGCGTGCGTCTGGCTCTGCCCTACTTGCGCGCACTGGGTTGGGAAGCGGTCGTGCTCGCCGTCGAGCCTGACTCGGTCGAAGGCGCGGTCATCGATCCTCTGCTGGCACAGACTTACCCGTCCGACACTCGGGTGATTCGTGTGCGGGGCCTTTCGCCACGTCTGACGCGGCCTCTGGGGATCGGCAGTCTGTGGTGGCGCTGCCGCGGAGCCTTGCGCCGCGCAGGCGACAGCCTGCTGCACCGCGAACGATTTGATCTGGTTTTCTTTTCCACCACACAATTCGACGCATTCACGCTCGGCCCACGTTGGCGAAAGCGTTTCAACGTGCCCTTCATCGTAGATTACCAAGATCCGTGGGTGAATGACTACTATAGCGAAACGCACACCCGTCCACCCGGGGGGCATCTCAAATTCTGGTTTTCACAGTTTACCGCACGCCGCCGGGAGCCGGCTGTGCTCCGCGCCGCTTCGGGCGTAGTTTCCGTCTCAGCAGCCTACGGTCCCTCCCTGCAACGGCGCTATCCGTGGCTCCCATCCTCCCGAGTGCAGACGATTCCCTTCGGCACCGCGCCCGGTGACTTGGAAATTGCACGCCACCACCCGCCTATCGCGGCTCTGGTTCCTGTAGGCGACGGCAATTTCCATCATGTCTATGTGGGGCGTTGCGGCCCCGACATGGCCGTCGCCCTTGCAGTCCTGTTCCGTGCCTTCAAATCTTTCCTCACAAGCCATCCAGTGGAAGCGGCCCGGCATCGCTTCCACTTCATCGGGACCGGCTATGCACCGCCACCACTGGGGCGGCACTGGGTGTTGCCCGTGGCTGACCGCGAAGGCGTGAGCTCGCACGTATGCGAACATTGCTACCGCGTCCCTTACTTTGACGCGCTCCACTGGCTTTCCCGGGCGGACGCCCTGATGGTGATCGGCTCCGATGATCCCACTTACAGCGCGTCCAAAATTTTCCCTTATCTATTCGCCCGGCGACCGGTGATCACCCTCGCACATGAGCAGAGCCAGATGATCCCCCTGGCGCAGAACCAAGGCCTGCGCGCCACCTATGGCTTCAACGCCGTCACCTCCATCGACGCACTTGCCCACAAAGTTTACCGCCAATGGTTCGTCGAATCGGGCTTTCGCCAGCCAAACCAAGGCAATCTTGAGCTCCTTTCTCCTCACACCGCAGACAACATGACCACTCTTCTCGTCGGGGTGTTCAACACCGCCTCTGGAAACGCCCCCCTCGCGCAGTGAGCGATTTACCCGAAGATAACGATCTGGCCATCGATCCAGCCAATTCCAGGCGATTGTTCTCGCTCGGCTGTGTCATCGTCCTCTCCGCGGTGGTCTGTATATGGTGGAGCTCGCCGCTCACCGACCCGTTGCAACTCCTGGCCGGGCTGTCCATCGTCGTGCTCGGCTGCGTGCCCGGCCTGCTTTGGGCTCGTAATCGGAATCCATGGTTTCCGTGCTTCGAAATCAGCACTTTCACGTGCGTGGTGTTTTACGGAATTCCCCTGCTCACGGGTCATGATGAACTCAAGGCCTATCCCGAAACGGTGATACAACTCTCGGGGTTTCTAGTCGTCGCCTACCTCCTCGCCGCCATAGCGGCCTTTAACTCGGTCAAGGTTACTGCAAAGGCGCCCCGCTGGGCGGCGATCAAGCTGCTGCCAGACAACTTACACCGCTACCTCCCTGCCGGTCTCCTTCTGAACACCGCATATCTCTACCTGGACCGTTTCACCACACTCATCCCCTACGAGTTCCTCGGGTCCTTGCGCGCGCTCTTCTTCGGACTCGGCACCATCACCGCCTTTATCCTTTCGTGTGACTGGGGCCGGGGGCGCCTCTCACCCAACATCAAGATACTCTTTGGAGTCTGCCTCCTGACACAGTCCATCATTTCGTTTTCCCACCTTTACCTGATTAGCGGAATGTCTCTGCTCATTCTCTCTGCGATCGGCTACACCACCACCCGCCGGCGGCTTCCATGGCTGGTGATGGCCCTCTGCCTTCCGGTTGTCGCCGTGCTACACAACGGGAAAAGCCAGATGCGCGAACGCTACTGGAATCCGGTCAAGCAGCTCCCCCCCGTCACGGAATTGGTGGATTTTTATGAACAGTGGTTTGAGTTTGGCCTTCAAAAAAGCGACCGCGCCGACTCGCCCAACCTTGCCGCCAAACTGGCCGAACGCGCCTCGCTTTTCCAGATGCTCTGCATGTCGGCAAGCAAGGTCCCCGAACAACAGCCTTACCTCGGCGGTGAGAGCTACGTTGATATCCCGGCTCAAGTCATACCACGCCTCCTTTGGCCCGACAAGCCCTCGAGCCTGATGAGCAACATCCGGCTCGCGGTGTATTTTAATCTAATTGATCCCGACACCCCGTTTGCCACCTCGATCGCCTTCGGCGTGCTTGCCGAAGCCTACATTAACTTCGGAGTTCTTGGCGTGCTGGTCCTCGGGGTTTTTACGGGCCTTGGTTTTAAACATGTTGTTCTGCGCTCTGTCAGCGTTCCGTTATTCTCCGCTATCGGCATATTTGTGATTTTACTCACTGCCTGGAGCTTCCAGGCCGAGCAGACTATGGCCACTTGGCTCTCCTCTCTGTTTCAAGCCTGTGTGATCTGCATCGGCTTGCCTCTCGTCTGCAAAAAACTCTTTGGCGATACCTGACATCGCGTGATGACCGACCACACTCCACGCCTCGCGATCGTCCTGTCCCACCCGGTCCAATACTACAGCCCCTGGTTCCGGTGGCTGGCCGGGCGCGAAGGTCTGCATCTGCGCGTTTTCTACCTCTGGAACTCCGGCGTAACGCCCACTCGCGACCCTCAATTCAAACACACTTTCGCATGGGACGTGGATTTGCTTTCAGGCTACGATCACGAGTTCGTTCCCAACGTCGCCCGAGCCCCCGGCTCGCACCACTTTGGCGGTCTCCACAACCCGTCCCTTCGCCAGCGCCTGCGGACATGGGCGCCTGACGCCATTCTTCTCTTCGGCTACGCCTACCGCACCCATCTCGGGCTGTTCTTCCGCCCGCCTGCCCCGCTTGTTTTCCGCGGCGACTCCCACCTGCTCGGCCACCCCGCTCCATCATGGCTGAAACGCACCGCCCTTCGCTGGCTTTACTCGCGCTGCGCCGCGGTAACCTATGTCGGGCAGGCCAACCTTGGCTACTTCCGCGCCTTTGGCGTGCCCGCGTCGAAACTTCACTTCGCCCCTCACTGCGTGGATGGAGCCCGTTTTGCCCGCACTCCCGCGATCGATGCCGAAGCACATCGTCTGCGCGACGAACTGCGCGTGACCGGCAAAAAAATCGTGCTCTTCGCCGGCAAATTTCTGCCCGAAAAACAACCGCTGCGCCTGCTGGAAGCCTTCATCGAGATCGCGCCCGCCGACAGCGCCTTGGTTTTCGTCGGCGATGGCCCGCAGCGTCTGCAACTCGAAACGCTCGCCGCCACACGACCTGATCTCGCCATCCGTTTTCTCCCTTTCGCCAACCAAAGCGAAATGCCCGTCCGCTACGCGTTGGCCGACATTTTCGCCCTTCCCTCGATCGGCCTCTACGAAACCTGGGGGCTCGCCGTGAACGAAGCCATGCACGCCGGCGTGCCTTGTCTCGTCAGCGATCGCGTCGGTTGCCAGCAGGATCTCGTCACCGAGGGCGAAACCGGCTGGGTGTTTCCCGCCGCCGATCCAAACGGCTTGCGCCAGGCTCTTTCCCGGGCGCTCGCCGCAAATGTCCCCGATCACGCCCGTCTGCGCGCCGGCGTGGCCCTGCGCATTTCCCATTATAATTACCAGCAGGCGGGCGCCGGCCTGTTGCGCGCCCTCCAAACTCTCGCGAAATGAAAATCACCATCGTGATGGGCTTTTTTCTTCCGGTGCCACCCGTCGCGGGGGGAGCCGCCGAGAAATCATGGCATCGCCTCGCCCTGGAATTCGCCCGGCGCGGACACGACGTCACGGTGATCTCCCGCCGTTGGTCAGGATGGCCCGACCTGGAAACCAAAGACGGTGTCACCCATTTACGGATACATGGCTTCAACCACACCAAAAAACTCTGGCTCAACCTCACGCTCGATTTCATTTGGAATCTGCGGGTCTTTTTTCGCCTGCCGCGCGCCGATATCGTCGTCGTAAACTCCGTCTCGCTCCCCTGCTGGCTTGGCTGGCTGCGCCCGTCTGCCGGCCGTGTGATCGTCATGCCCGGCCGCATGCCCAAGGGCCAGTTTCGCGTCTACAACCATGTCGCGCGCGTCATGGCCACCAGCACCCCGGTGCTCGCCTCGGTGATTCGAGAAAACGCCCGCTGGACGGACTGCTCGCGCGTTTACGGCTATCCGGTCAACGCCGCGCTGTTCTCCGGCCCGCGCCCATCTGAAACGGATACCGTCACCCTCGGATTTATCGGCCGCATTCATCGCGAAAAAGGCCTCGATCTCTTCGTCGATGCACTGGTCCTGCTCTCCACTCGCCATCTTCCTTCGTGGCGGGTGCTCCTATGCGGCCCCGTCGACGTGCCACGCGGCGGCTCCGGCCCCGGCTACCGCGATTCACTCGCCTCACGATTAAACAACGTGCTGGCCGCGAACCGAGTCACCTTCGCGCCTCCCGAATTCGACGAGACTGCGCTGGCCCGCCGCTACCGAGAGATCGACGTCTTCTGCTACCCGAGCCTCGCCGCCCAAGGCGAAACCTTCGGCGTCGCCGTAGTCGAAGCCATGGCCGCCGGCGCCGTTCCCGTGGTTTCCGATCTGGAATGCTTCCGCGATTTTGTTCACCCGGGATCGAACGGCGAAATCTTCGACCACACCCGCGCCGACGCCACCGCCCGGCTGGCTGAAATCCTCGCGAAACTCATCTCCGACTCGTCCCTCCGGAACTCCCTGTCCGCACAGGCCTGCCTCGATGCGAAAACCTACGATTTTCCTATTTATGCGGAGCGTCTGCTGGCCGATCTCCATTCGCTCGTCTCTCCCCTCGACCGCGACGGCTCCGTCAGCTAACAATCCGTCATGTCAGGCGAATCTCCTTATCTCGGCCAAAACTGCGTCACCCCCTACTCGCGCAAGGAGATCGTCCGCCGCATCGCCTGGTCCGTTGTGCAGGCCACCGTTTTTCGTTTCAGTCCGCGCGCCTGCCACGCGTGGCGTGCTTGGTTACTCGTATGGTTCGGTTCCGAAATTTCCGCACCCGACCAAGTCGTCATCTTCCCGTCCGTGCGCATCACCTTTCCCTGGAGACTGCGGCTCGCCCCGCGCTCCATGATCGGCCGTGATGTCCTCGTCTATAATCTCGCCACCGTCACCCTCGCCCGCGGCGCCAACATCAGCCAGCGCGTCCATCTCTGCGCAGGCACGCACGACTATCTCAAGTGGACCATGCCGCTTGTCACCGCGCCGATTCTCATCGGTGAAAACGCATGGGTGGGCGCCGATGTGTTCATCGGCCCCGGCGTCACTATCGGCGAACTCGCCGTGATCGGCGCGCGCTCCGTCGTCATCAAAGACCAGCCTGCCCGCATGGTCTGCGCAGGCCATCCTTGCGCACCGATCAAACCGCGCCCCGACCCGCAATGAAGATCGCCCAGATCGTCGCGAGCCTCGAATCGCGCCACGGCGGCCCGTCCCGTTCGGTGCTCGGACTTTCCTCCGGGCTGGCGGCACTCGGGCACTCGGTGGAACTGCTCACAACGCGCGAGAACGGCATCGAGCTCGTCGAAAAAAACGGCCCGCTTGCCACGCTTGCGTTTCCGCGAGGGTGGCCCCGGCGTTTTTGCCCGGCCACTCAGCTGCGCGATCACCTGCAGTCCCGCGATCACGATCTGATCCACTCGCACGGTCTGTGGCTTCGACCGCTTCACTATGCCCGACTCGTTTCCGAGCGGCATTCCGTTCCGCTCGTCATTTCACCCCGGGGAATGATGAGTCCCTGGGCATGGAATCACCACCGCCCCCGCAAGGCATTCGCCGCCCGCTTCATTCATCCGAACGCGTTCCTCCATGCTGCGGGCTGGCACGCCACCAGCCAGGCCGAGGCCGACGATATCCGCCGGCTCGGCTTCACCCAACCCGTCTGCGTCGCCGCCAACGGCGTCACGCCCCCCTCACCCAATGACGAAAGCATCGCGGCCCGCCACTGGCGGGAAACCGTGCCCGGTCTCTCGGGCCGGCGCGTGGCGCTGTTTTATTCACGCTTCCACGCCAAAAAACGCGTGCTCGAGCTGATCGATCTCTGGCTGTCCAAGCCGCGCGGCGACTGGGTGCTCCTCATGGTCGGCATCCCCGAACAATACAGCGTCCACCAACTTGACTCCTACCTCTTGCGCAACGGCGGGGCGAACCATGTATTCGTGCGCGACGGCGACGGCTTGCCGCATCCTTACGCCGCGGCATCGCTTTTCCTGCTGCCTTCGCACTCGGAAAACTTCGGCCAGGTAGTCGTTGAAGCGCTGGTCCACGGCCTGCCTGTGCTGACGACCGACGGAACCCCGTGGAGTGCTCTGGACAAGGAGGGCGCGGGGCGGTGTGTCGCCTGGAAGGATTACGGAAACGCGCTCGACGCGCTGCTCGCCTCGTCCACCGAGTCACTGCATTCCTCGGGAGAACGGGCGCGAATTTGGGCGAGAGCCGGTTTTTCATGGGAACAGTCCGCCTCGATTTTGGCGGACTTCTACCGACAACTCCGCACGGCGCGATGACACGGCAATCACCTCCCGGAACGCTCGAAAGACTTGTTTTCCTGCACGTCGCCGTGTTGCTGGTCATGGCCTCATGGGCGTTTGGCGGCAACATCGGCTGGGCGCGGGTTGCCCTTTCCTGTTGGGCCACACTTTCCCTGCCCCTCGCGGCCGTCATTCTTTCACGCCCGGACAAGCAGGGTATCGAAGCGCGGCGCAAGCTGCCGTGGTTGATTCCCCCTGCGCTCTACGCGGCCCTGGTCATCGCGAGCTCATTCAACCCCAGCTTTCTCCCTATCCACGTGGGTGACGAGATACTGCTCGTTCATCGCGGCGAGCCCCACCCCGGATGGCCGGGAACCGTCTCGCCCGCAACCTCGCTCAAATCCCTTTGGTTCGGAGCCGGCGTTTATCTCTCCGCCTTCAACCTCGCCCTGGCGGCAAACCGGCGCTCGCCGCTTCGCTGGCTCCAAGGCCTTGTCATTGTCAACGCCACCGCGCTCGCCGTTTACGGAACCCTTCAAAAACTCGCAGGTTCCGGTTTCTATTTCGGTGCGATCGAATCCCCCAACAAACGGTTCTTCTCCACGTTCATCTACAACAACCATTGGGGCGCGTTCATGATCCTGTGCCTCGCCTCGTCGATCGCCTTTCTGTTTTACCTGGTGCGACGGCATGGCGGCGGTCGTGCGCTCGGACGATCTCCGTTCGGGGTCTTGCTTGTCGTCGCGCTCCTGATTGCCATCACCGCCCCCGTCAGCGCATCGCGCGCCGCCACCGGAATGGCCGTCATCCTCGGGACGGCAGCCGCAATCCATGCCACGCTCACGATCATCCGGCACCGCCGTCGCGACTCGCTGTCCGTATGGCCCCCGGTTGTCTCGCTGCTCCTGATGCTCGCGCTGGCTGCAGGAGCCACCGCCTGGCTCGCCTCACGATCGATTTCCGAACGCTATGCCGACACCCGTGAAACGATGCGGGACGACCAAGGCCTGTGGACCGGACGCATGGATCTTTACAACGACACCTGGGAACTCGCCATGCGGAAACCCGTGTTCGGCTGGGGACTCGACAGCTATGACGTCGCATTCCAGCTCATCCGTCCGCGTTCCCTGATGGCTTACCGCCAATATGAACGCAGCTACGCCACCGCCCACAACGACTGGCTCCAATCTCTCGTCGAAACGGGTTTTTCCGGCACGCTTCTGCTGATGCTGACTGCCGCGCTTCCGATTGCGTCCCTGCGCGGCGCCTCTCTCCGGCACCCGCTTGTCATCTATCCGCTCGCGGGAATCGGACTGACACTGCTCTACGCGATGGTCGAGTTTCCGTTTTCCAGCGGCGCGTTTCTGGTCTTGTTCTGGACCAGCCTCTTCATCGCCGTGCGCGAAGCCCAATTGCAATCCGCCTCATGATCTCCGTCGTCATCCTCACATTAAACGAAGAGGCCAATCTTCCCTCGTGCCTGGCGAGCACGGACGGATGCGACGATGTTGTTGTGCTCGACTCAGGATCGATCGATGCGACCGCCGCCATCGCCCGGGCGGCGGGTGCCCGCGTGTTCGTAAATCGTTTTGAGAACTTCGCGCAGCAACGCAACCACGCGCACGAAACCATCGAGTTCAAGCACGACTGGGTCTTTCATCTCGACGCCGACGAAACGCTCACCCCCGGACTCATCGCCGAATGCGCCGCGCTTGCCGCTTCGCCCGCTGCAAAGGACCTCGACGGCGCATTTGCCGCGCCGCACATGATTTTTCGCGGACGCTGGATTTCCCGCTGCACCGACTTTCCCGCCTGGCAGGCCCGCTTCGTCCACGCACGACGCTTTCGCTTCATTGAAGCGGGCCACGGCCAGCGGGAAGCGCCCGGCATGAGACTCGCCCGCCTCCAGTGCCCCTACTCACACAACTTGTCCTCTCAATCCGAGGCTGAAATTCGCGCCAAACACGCGCGCTACGCACGCGCCGAAGCGGCGGCCTTTATCGCGACCGCCAGACCGGCGGCTGAACTGTGGGCCGCGTTGCACGGAACCGATCCGTTGGTTCGCCGTCGTGCGCTCAAGGAGGCCAGCTATCATCTGCCTGCTCGCGGACTGCTCCGTTTTATATATCAGTATGTCTTGCGCGGCGGTTTCCTCGACGGCCCGCCCGGTTTCGCCTATTGCCGGTTGCTCGCCGCCTACGAACAGGCCATATCACGCGAAATCAGCCGTCTGCGCCACCATCATGCATTCCCCGCGTAAAACCGCCCTCGGCCTCCTTCTTTTCGACGTCGTCGCGCTCACCATCGTGTTCAATCTGATGGCCTGGCTCCGCGGCATTCTCCCGTCCGGCACATTGATCGTCGTCCCGCTCGCCATCCCCGCGTTGTTTGTCGTCACCGCGTTTTATCTCATAGACGGCTACAAATCGCAGACGGACATGATGAGTCTCGACTACACCAGCGAGCACATCATCGCCCTGTTGGCGGCCTTCATTGGCACACTGCTGTTCACCTTCGTATTCCTCACCGGCGGTTACCCTCTCCAACAAAGCCGCGGCGTCATCGCATTGAGTTTTCTCATCTATATCCCGGTGACGCTCGCCTACCGTCGTGCGGTTTACGCCTCGGGATCCGCGGCGCGCACCGGCCGCGCCTTTGTGTTCATCGGTGATACGGAGACGTGCAAAGACTTCACCCAGGAATGCGCACTTATGGCGGCCACCCAGCCGGTGATCTTCGCAGAATCAAGGCACGAACCCGCTGGCGACGGCCCGTCTCCGGTGGACGACATTCTAAACCGTATCGAATCCGGTGCTCTCGCCGTCGATGCCATCATCCTTCGCGAGAACAACCGTGATCTCCGCGCCCATCTTTCACAGCGCCTCGTGCATCTCTATTTTCGCGGCATCCCCACTTATACCCTCGAACTTTTTCATCAGGTCTACTGGCGCAAGATCCCTCTTTATCGGCTCAACCAAACTTGGCTCTTCCAAGAAGGATTCAAGGTCGCCCGTGAACCCGTGTTTGATCGCCTCAAACGACTCAGCGACATATTCCTCTCTCTTTTCGCGCTCACGATCGGAGCCCCGCTGTTCGCCGCCATCGCCCTCGCCGTCTGGCTAGACGATCGCAAAACGGTGCTCTTTACACAGACACGTATCGGAAAAAACCGAGTGCCTTTCCGTCTGTTCAAATTCCGCACCATGCGTCCGAACGACGGCACGGACTCCTACACAAAGGTCGGCGACCTGCGCATCACTCGAATCGGCGGATTCCTTCGCGCCAGCCGCCTCGATGAACTCCCCCAGATGATCAACGTGCTCAAAGGTGACATGAGCCTGATCGGCCCGCGTGCCGAGTGGGACAAACTCGTCGACCGCTATGAGGCCGAGATCCCGTGTTATCATTTCCGCCACCTGGTGAAGCCCGGCATCACCGGCTGGGCACAGGTCAACTACCCCTACGGCAGCGGCATCGCCGACACCCTCCGTAAGCTCGAATACGACCTCTACTACATCCGGCACTTCTCGTTCCTCATCGATGCCGCCATCGTCCTGAAGACGATCCACATCATGCTGTTTGGCAAAGGGCGCTGAAGGCTTTCACTTTCCTCATGTCCAAACCTTACGATTTGCTCGTCATCGGCGGAGGCTCCGCCGGTTTCAACGCCGCCCGCACCGCCGCCTCGCTCGGCAAACGCGTCGCCGTGGTCGACGGCGCCAAGGTCATCGCCGGCCTTTGCATCCTCAACGGCTGCATGCCGTCCAAGACACTCCTCTACTCGACCGACGTCCTGCACCTCGCACAGAAAGGAAAAACCTTCGGCCTGAAAATCCCTTCGGCCAAGGCAGACATGAAGGCGCTCCATGCGCGCAAAAAAAAGATCATCGGCGAATTCGCCGCCTACCGCGCCCAAGCCCTCGAATCCGGCAAATACGATGTCTACCGCAGCCACGCCCGCTTCGTTGATCCAAACACCGTCGCGCTCGTCGACGGCACGCAACTCACCGCCAAAAAGTTCCTCATCGCCACCGGCTCCAAGGTCAGCGTGCCCTCCGCCGTCCCCGGACTCGCCGCCACGCCGTTCTGGACCAGCGACGACGTGCTCGAGCTCGATTTCATTCCAGAGAGCGTGATCGTCCTCGGCGGCGGCATCGTCGCCTGCGAGCTCGCCCAGTTCCTCCGTCGCATCGGCTCCCGGGTCACGCTCGTCCAGCGCAGCAAAAACATCCTCAAAGACCATTCGCCCGCCGCCAGCGAAGTCGTCCAGCAGGCCTTCCGTGACGAAGGTATCGATCTACACACCGACACCAAGATCACCGCCATCTCCGGCGACAAAAAAGGCGTCACCGTCAAATTCACCAGCGCCGGCAAGTCCGTCGTCCGCAAAGCGCGTTATCTCTTCAACGCCCTCGGCCGCGAACCCAACACCGCCGGCCTCAACCTCGCCGCCGCCGGCGTAAAACTCACCGATGAAGGCCGCGTGAGCGTGAACCGCTGGCAGCAATCCTCCGCCAAACACATCTACGCCGGCGGCGACGTCTGCGGTCCGCACGACATCGTCCACCTCGCCGTCGCCCAGGGCGAACTCTCCGCCCGTCACGCCTTCGGAGTCAAAGACATCAAGCCCATCGACCACGCGCTGCTTCTCAATGTCGTCTTCACCGAGCCGCCTCTCGCCACCATCGGCGTTCAGGAAAGCGAACTCGCCGCGCGCGGCGAAAAATTTCTCGTCGCCTCGTATCCGTTCAACGACCACGGCAAGTCCATCCTCATGGATGCGAACTACGGCTACGTGAAGGTCATCGCCGAACCCAGGCGCGGACGCATCCTTGGCGCCGAGATCGTCGGCGCGCAGGCCGGCGAATTGATCCACATCTTCAGCGGACCGCTCGCGATGAAAGCCACTGTCTTCGATCTGCTCCGAGCCCCGTGGTATCATCCCACGCTGGCTGAAATACTCACCTACCCGCTCGAAGAGATTGCTGATCAGATCAAACCTGCGAAAAAATAATCCGCCTTGCCCATGTCCAAATATCAAGCTCCCGCCTTCCTCGTCGATCTGCTCCACGCCCGCTCGCCCTCCGGCGCGGAGTTCGAAGCCCAAAAGGTGTTCGATCATTACGTGAAACCCTCCGCAGACACCTATGCCAAGGATGCGATGGGCAACCGCATCGCCACGCTCAATCCCAAGGGCGACCCCGTCCTCATGCTCGCCGGCCACATGGACGAGCTCGGCCTCATCATCACCTTCGTCAACAAGGACGGCTTCATCTACTTCGACACCATCGGCGGCCACGACCTCAGCATCATCTCCGGCCGTCGTGTCGTCATCCAGACTGCCAACGGCCCCATCAAAGGCGTCACCGGCAAGCGAGCGATTCACCTGATGGATGAGGAAGACCGCAAGAAGGTCCCCAAGAAACACGAGATCTGGATCGATATCGGCGCCAGCTCCAAGAAAGACGCGCTCGAACGCGTCTCCATCGGCGACACGGTCACCTACGACCACGAGTTTGAACTCATCCACGGCAGCATCGGCACCGCCCGCGCCTTCGACAACAAAGTCGGCGCCTACGTCGTCGGCGAAACGTTGATCCGCCTCGCCGCCGCCAAGAAAAAAGCCCCCGCCCAAGTCGTCGCCGTCGCCACCGCGCAGGAAGAAATCGGCACGCGCGGCGCGATCACCGCGGCTTACTCGGTCAATCCGCATGTCGCCCTTGCCGTGGACGTCGGCCACGCCACCGACCACCCCGATTGCGACCAGCGCAAATATGGCGAGACCAAGCTCGGCGGCGGCCCGATCATCTGTCGCGGTCCGAACATCAACCCGAAGGTCTTCGAGCGCCTGGTGAAGGCCGCGAAGAAACTCAAGAT
>DATHXF010000003.1:0-6992 GCA_035459785.1 Rariglobus sp.
CAGATGTCGTTGAAATTGTGCGGCAGGATCTTGGTCGAAAGACCGACCGCGATGCCCTCGGCTCCGTCCAAGAGAACGATGGGAAACTTGGCGGGCAGCGTGACGGGCTCCTTGGCGCGGCCGTCGTAGCTGGACTGCCAGACGGTGGTCTTCGGATTGAATAAAACTTCGCGGGCGAAGGCGGTCAGGCGGGCCTCGATGTAACGGGGCGCAGCCGCGTCGTCACCGGTGAGAAGATTACCGAAGTTGCCCTGCGGCTCGACGAGGTAACCGCGCTGACCCATGCCGACGAGGGCCGCGCCGATGGATGCGTCGCCGTGCGGATGGAAGCGCATGGCCGCACCGACGATGTTCGCGACCTTGTGGAAACGCCCGTCGTCCTGTTCCCAGAACGTGTGGAGAATGCGGCGCTGGACGGGTTTCAGACCATCATCGATGTGCGGGACGGCGCGGTCCAGGATGACGTAACTGGCGTATTCGAGAAACCACTTCTGGTAGGAATGCGCGAGCGGAGCGTTGTCGTTGGTCTTCGGCAGCTCGGGCACGGCGGCGACGAGTTCGACGGCCTCGGCGGGAGGCGTGGCGGACTCGGGCGCGGCTTTGCTCGCGAGCGGAAGCTCGGGCTGTTCGTCTTTGGGATCTTTGCGATTGGGCATCTACGGAAAAGCGGCTGCGTGAATTCTTAGAAAGGGCCAAAAGAGGCAAGGACGCCCCCAATGGGAAGCGGGAAAATCATTTTCACCCCATTCCGCCCCAACCCGGTTTGTCACTTAATAAGTGACAAACCGGGTTGGGGGTAGGGACGCCGGAGGGCGAAATCAGACGTGGTCAGGTGCTGAAATGCTCGCGGAGTCGGGCGACGGCGGCGCCGGATACACGCGCGATGGCGGCAAACTCCGACGATACGCGCTCGTCGGTGGCAACGCGTTGCCAGAATATTTCAGCCCACCCCGCCGCCACGCTCCAATCCGCCGCCTGCGCGGGCGTCGGGGGGAGCGGAGCGAAGGTCGGATTCGGCGTGGCCGAACCCGCCGCCGGAGCCCACAACATCGGCAACATGTCGTAGGCGGGCGCCACCCGGAAGGGCAGCGTGTCGTCCAACCAGAAGCCGAGATTGCCGAAGTGCATGTCGGTGTTTCCGATCAGATTTCCGAACGCGTGGCGCAGGCGGATCGAACGCAGCGCCGTCGCATCGATCAATCCGAGCGCGTGGAGGTTCTCCGCGGCCGTGACCCAGTCGTTGGAGTCAGGCCCGTCGAAGGCATCGTGCAAGGATCGCAAGGACACCACCCCGCGCCGTCCGTGCGAACCGACGCGGTCGTAGCGCGGCATTTCCAAAAACCGCCGATCCGCCGCATCCAGCAGGCGCGGTGTCGCATGCGCTTCGCCCTGCTCATGCAGGACGGCGATCGCGTGCGCCTCGGCCGTGAGAAGATCGGCCCAGCGGCGACCTGTGGGTGTTGAGATGACGTCCGTGAACTTGACGAGAACCGGCGTGACCGCCTCTCCGTCGCCCAGCGTAACGAGGAACTTCGGCTGTTCCCCCTCGACGGAGGACCCCGGCGTGCCGGACACGGCGGAGGCGGCGGCAAGAATCGGATAACGCGCGGCGCGCTCGGCCTCGGGCAGCGGTGTCGGCGGATTGAGCAACCGGTCCTGCGCCCGACGCAGTGGAATATCGCCCACGACGAGGTCGCCCGGCAGGTCATCACCTTCCGCCTGAAGATAAACCAACGTATCGTCGTCGCTCCATCCACGCGGATCGGGCGGCAGGTTCAGCGCCAGACTCAGCGAGCGACCGATCGCACGCCCCAAGTAGCCCTGCGGACGCGCTTCACCGAGGAAAAACGGGAAGCCCTCGGCATAACCGCCCACGCCCAAAATATGTCCGGCCCAAGCAGGCGCGTTTTGCGGATCGGCCCAGATAAACTGCCAACCCCCGTGAAGCGCGACGAGCTGCGCCCAGTCATGAATGCGTCCGTCGGCGTTAATCCGGCGAATGGGAAACGTGCTCCCTACGCCACGAACCGCTCTCCGCCACGCATACGTGGTGCCCCGCGTCGTGCCGAGGCGCACCAACTGCGTCGCCAACTCGGGCAGCGCCAACGCCCGTGTGATATTGGATCGATCCACCCGAAACGCCGCTGCCAAAAGCTGCGCAGGCTGCGGCCCTCCAGACTGGAGGCGCAGCGCGATGGCCGAGGGATCAACTATGCGTGGACGAGGCATTACGCCTCTCATTACGCACAGTTATAAAATCATATCAACACTCTATTTTTAAATGAGAAACGAAACTAAAGTATGATTAAAACAACGAATTTCACACCATATTTCGCACAGATATAAATCAAGCCTCCACCAAGTCTTTCTCCACGTGCAGATTGCCGATGATGAAGTCCTGGCGGTCGGGGGTATTCTTACCCATGTAGAACGTGAGCAGGCCTTCGACGTCGTGGAGGCGGTCGAGGGTGACCTTTTCGGCGCGCATGTTTTCGCCGATGAAATCTTTGAACTCGGCCGGACTCACTTCGCCCAGACCTTTGAAGCGCGTGATCTCGGCGCTCTGGCCGAGCTTCATCAATGCGGCCTGTTTCTCGGCCTCGCTGTAGCAGTAGCGCGTCTCCTTCTTGTTGCGCACACGGAAGAGCGGCGTCTCGAGGATGAAGAGGTGGCCCTGCGTGATCAGCTCGGGGAAAAACTGGAGGATGAACGAGAGCAGCAGCAGGCGGATGTGCATGCCGTCCACGTCGGCGTCGGTCGCGATGATGACCTTGTTGTAACGCAGGCCGTCCATGCCGTCCTCGATGTTGAGCGCGCTTTGGAGAAGGTGGAATTCCTCGTTCTCGTAGATGACCTTTTTGGTGAGGCCGAAGGTGTTGAGCGGTTTGCCCTTCAACGCGAAGACGGCCTGCGTCTGCACGTCTCGGCACGACGTGAGCGAACCGGCGGCGGAGTCGCCCTCGACGATGAACAGCGAGCTGTCCTCGGCTCGCTTGTCCTTGCCGTCGAGGTGCACGCGGCAGTCGCGGAGCTTGCGGTTGTGGAGCGAGGCTTTTTTGGCGCGTTCGCGGGCGAGGTTGCGGATGCCGGAGAGTTCTTTGCGCTCGCGCTCGCTATCCTCGATTTTGCGCTTCATCGCATCGGCGGCCTCGGGATTGCGATGGAGCCAGTTGTCGAGGTGCTGCTGGAGGAAGCCGCCGATGAACTGGCGGATCGTCGGGCCTTTCGGGCCGAGGTCGGTGGAGCCGAGCTTCGTCTTGGTCTGCGACTCGAAGACGGGCTCCTGCACGCGCACGGAAACGGCGGCGATGATCGACTGGCGGATGTCGGCGGCGTCGTATTCCTTTTTGAAGAAATTGCGGATCGTCGCGACGAAGGCCTCGCGGAAGGCGGCGAGGTGCGTGCCGCCCATGGTGGTGTGCTGGCCGTTGACGAAGGAGTAGTATTCCTCGCCGTAGTGCGCACCGTGGGTGATCGCGACCTCGATGTCCTCGGCTTCGAGGTGGGCCATCGCGTAGAGCGGTTCGCCGGTGAGTTTTTTGGTAAGCAGATCCTTCAACCCGTTCTCGGATCTGTAGGCCTTGCCGTTGAACGTGAGCGTGAGACCTCGGTTCAGGTAGGCGTAGTTCCAGAGCATCTCCTCGATGAACTCGTTGCGGAACTTGAAATCTTTCCCGAAGAGCGCCTCGTCGGGCGTGAAGGCGATGATCGTGCCGTTCTTCTCGGTCGTCTTGTGGGTTTTGTGATCCTTGCGGAGCTTGCCCTGCTCAAACTCGACGATGCGGGTGTCGCCTTCGCGGACGGCCTGGGCGGAGAAATAAACGGAGAGCGCATTGACGGCCTTCTGGCCGACGCCGTTCAAGCCGACGGATTTCTGGAAGGTCTCGCTGTCGTATTTTGCGCCGGTGTTGATGATCGAAACGCAGTCGATGAGCTTGCCGAGCGGGATGCCGCGTCCGTAGTCGCGCACGCGCAGGGTGCGGTCGGTGAGCTCTATCTCGATCTTCTTGCCGTGGCCCATCGTGTATTCGTCGATGGAGTTATCGATGGTTTCCTTGAGGAGGACGTAGATGCCGTCCTCGGCATTGGAGCCGTTGCCGAGGCGCCCGATATACATGCCGGGGCGCAGGCGGATGTGCTCAAGCGGCGAAAGGGTCTTGATGGAGTCTTCGGTATAAGCGTTGGCCATGAGGGAGCGCGGAGAACGTGGGAAAAGTTAACGACTTCGGCCAAGGCAGGGCCGCGTCCCCTCGCTGACAAGGTAAAATTTCCCACCGGGCAGCGGACGGCCTCGCGCCAAACAGCTTAAACCAGCGCCGCGCTGCGCATGTCGCCCGTCAGCAAAAACTGCTCGTGGAGCGAAAAAGCGCGGCTGAGCGTCTGCGGCGTGTGGCCGTCTTTGGCCGCCTCAAAATAGGAGCGCAACACGTCACGATATTCGGGCGCGGCGCAGCGTTCGGTGACCAGGCGGGCGCGTTCGTGCGGTGATTTTCCGCGCAGATCGGCCACACCGTGCTCGGTCACGATCACGTTCACCGAGTGTTCGCTGTGGTCCACGTGGCTTACCTGGGGGACGATCGTGCTGATTTTGCCGCCTTTTTGGGTGGACGGACACGTGAAGATGGAAAGCCAGGCGTTGCGCGTGAAGTCACCCGAGCCGCCGATGCCGTTCATCATGCTGCGGCCGAGGACGTGGGTGCTGTTGACGTTGCCGAACACGTCGGCCTCCAGCGCGGTGTTGATCGAAATCACGCCCAAGCGGCGGATAACCTCGGGGTGGTTGGTGATTTCCTGCGGACGCAGCACCATGCGGCGGCGGTAGAAATCGAGGTTTTTATAAATCTCCAACTGTTGCACGGCGGTCGCGGTGATGGCGACGCTGCTCGCGAAACGGATTTTCCCTTCGCGCATCAACGCGAACACCGAGTCCTGCAACACCTCGGAATACATCTCGAATTGAGGGATGTCCGGATGCGTGCCCATCGCGCCCAGCACGGCATTGGCGATGTCGCCCACGCCGCTTTGCACGGGCAAGAAATCGGCGGGCAGCCTGCCCGAACGACGTTCGCCGGCGAGGAACTCCGCGACATTGGCCCCGATGCGACGCGTAACATCGCCCACCTCGGAAAAAGCCCCCACCTCGTCGGGCAATCGCGACTCGACGATACCGGCGATTTTGCGCGGATCGATGCGCAGCACCGGCTGGCCGATGCGGTCCGACGGACGCAGGATCGGCACCGGCTGGCGGAAAGGCGGATCGGCCGGCTCGTAGAGATCGTGCAGCCCGCGCAACTCGGCCGGATGCGTGTGGTTGAGCTCGATAAGGACTTTGTCCGCGCAACGCACCAGCGTGGGCGACACGCCCACCGACGACGTCAGCGTCACCGAACCGTCCGCCCCGATGTCACACGCTTCTATTATTGCCCAGTTAACTTTGCCAAAAACCCCAGTGCGCACCGACTGCGCAACACTCGAAAGATGCATGTCCACGAACTCCACCTTGCCGTCGTTGATCGCGCGCCGCAGGTCGGGATCGGATTGGAACGGCGTGCGCATATACACCGCCTCGGCCTTCGCCAACTCGCCGTCCAACGAGGGCCCTGTGGACGCCCCGGTGATCACACCGATGCGAAATTGCCGTCCCTCCGCGTGCTCCGCCCGGGCGTGCGCGGCGATGGCCTTCGCGATCGCTTTGGGCGCTCCGGCGGCGGTGAACGAACTGAATCCGACCATGTCGCGATTCTGGATCAAGGACGCGGCTTCGGCGGGGCTGAGATAGGGAAAGGGTAAGCTCATGCGGTGTGGCACCAGTATGCCATGCCCAGCCTGCGAGACCAACCCAGCCTTGGCAATTGCTCCGCATTCCTTGCCCATTGCGTGACAATCCCATGCCGTCCGCCCGCAGGCTTGCCGTTGGCCCTCACGCGGATAGACTTTCCCCATCTCAAAATGAAAAAACTCCTGATCATTCTCGGCTGCCTGGTCGCACTGGTGGTTGTCGGCGCCATCGTCGCCTCGTTTTTTCTCGGCGCCATCGTGACCAAGGGCGTCAACACCTTCGCCCCCAAGATCACCGGCACTGTCGTCACCCTCGACAGCGCCTCGATCTCGCCCCTCACCGGCTCCGGCACGCTGAAGGGCCTGTTCGTCGGCAACCCCGAGGGATGGAAGAGCGACAAGGCGTTCTCCTTCGAAAAAATCCACGTGAGCGTCGTCCCCGGCTCGATTCTCGGCGACCACATCGTCGTGAAGGAAGTGATCATCGACAGCCCCCAGTTCGTTTACGAAACCAAGATCATCAGCAGCAACATCAAGGACCTGCTCGCCCAGATTGAGAAAAACATCGGAGGCGGCGGCGAAAAGCCCGCCGATCAGCCCACCACCAAGGAAGGCAAACCGCTCAAATTCGAAGTGAAGAGCTTCCGCCTCGAAAACGCCAAGGTCACCCTCGGCGTCGGCCCCACCGCCATCACCGTGCCCATGCCCCCGCTCGTCCTCACCGACCTCGGCACCAAGGAAGGCGGCATCACCCCCGACCAGCTCGCCGCCAAAGTCATGACCAACATCCTGAGCAACATCACCAAGGCCGTCGCCAACTCCGCCCTCAACGTCGGCGGTTCCGCCGGCGCCGCCACGTCCGACGCCGTCTCGGGCGCCGCTAAAAAGGCCGGCGAGGGCATCAAAAAGCTCTTCGGCGACAAATAAGTCGCAGCCCCCGCCCCGCCCACCCCGTCAACGCAGCCGGCTTGCGCCGAAGATTACGCTAGTCGTTTCGCCGCTTTGCTGATGAGGTTTCCCTTTACGTTCAACCGACGCCCCGCCATCCCCGCATCCAACCATGTCCGACCATTCCCACGAGGGTAAGCACGAGGAGAAATTCTCCCCGTGGCTCTTCATCACCACGATCATCCTTTCCTTGGCCGCGCTCTTCGGTGCGCTCGCGCTCATCGTCCCCGGCGTGTGGGCCAAGCAACTCGCCGCCGGCTGGGTGT
>DATHXF010000004.1:0-4382 GCA_035459785.1 Rariglobus sp.
TGGCTTCCGGGACACATCTCCGTTTATTCCATGGGCCAGAAACGCGGAAGCTGGGATTCCCCGCGCGTCGGCTCGGTGCAGTCTTACGTGATTTTCGACATGCTCCCGGGTGGCTTCGAATACGATCCGCTCGACCCTGCCACCCTGCCCGCCGACCTCGTGATCGACTATGTGCGGGTCTGGCAACGCAAGGACCTCGCCTCGCCTGAGGACGGATCCAAGCAGGGACTTTGATTCCGCTTCCTTCACTCACACGCTTTCTCCCCCCTAATGCATTTCATCGACTGGTTGGTCATCATAATCCCCCTCCTCGTCATCCTGACCATCGGCCTGTTCACCCAGCGCCAGATGAAAAGCGTGGCGCAGTTCGTCTCTGGAGGACGGATAGGCGGGCGCTACATCCTCGCCGTCGCCAAGGGCGAGATGCAGGCCGGCGCCGTCGTCTTTGTCGCGTCATGGGAGGTGTTTTCCCAGGCCGGCTTCGTCTCCGCCTGGTGGTCCTGGACGGTCGCTCCGATCAGTATGCTCGTGGGCATCTTCGGCTTCGTCGTCTATCGCTTCCGCCAAACGCGCGCCATGACTCTCGCCCAGTTTTTCGAGATGCGCTACAGCCGCAACCTGCGCTCGTTCATGGGCGTGCTGGCCTTCGTCGCCGGCCTCGTGAACTTCGGCATCATCCCCGCCGTGGGCGCGCGCTTCATGGTGTATTTCCTTCAGCTCCCCACCGAGATTGTCATGGGATCGTGGATACTCCCGACCTACGTGCCGCTTATGGGCATCTTCCTCGTCGTGAGCCTCACCCTCGCCATCGCGGGCGGGTTCATCACGTTGATGGTCACCGACTGCATCGAGGGGATTTTCTCCCAGCTGATGTATGTCGTCATCATCGTCGGCGTGCTCTGCGTCGTCAGCTGGCCTGAGATGGCCGCCACCATCGCCGCCCGGCCGGAGGGCAAGTCGATGGTCAACCCCTTCGACGCCTGGCAGGTTCAGGACTTCAACCTCTGGTATGTGCTGATGGGCCTGTTCGTCACGACTTACGGCACCATGGCCTGGCAAAACTCCAGCGCCTACAACACCGCCGGCATCTCCGCGCACGAGACGCGCATGTCCGGGCTGCTCGGTCGCTGGCGCGAGATGGGCAAGGGAGCCGTCATCATCCTCCTCGCCATCGCCGCGCTCACGTTTCTCCAACACCCCGACTTCGCCGCCGCCTCGGCCGATGCCAAGGACGCCATCACCGCCATCGGCCAGCCGCAGATCCAGAAACAGATGACCATCCCGGTCGCGCTGAGTCACCTGCTCCCCATCGGCGTGAAAGGCGCGCTCTGCGCCGTGCTGCTCATGGGTATCTTCGGCGGCGACTCCACCCACCTCCACTCCTGGGGCGGTATCCTCGCGCAGGACATCATTCTCCCGCGTCTCAAAAAAGCTCCCACGCCCGAGCGGCACATCAAGCTGCTGCGAGGCTGCATCATCAGCGTGGCGGTCTTCGCGTTCTGCTTTGGCGCCTTCTTCACACAGACCGAATACATCGTCATGTGGTGGTCCGTGACCACCGCGCTCTACGTCGGCGGCGCGGGCGCGGCCATCATCGGCGGCCTCTATTGGAAAAAGGGCACGAGCGCCGGCGCGTGGGCCGCCGTGATCTCCGGCTCCGTCTGCGCCGGAGGCGGCATCATCGCCTACAAACTCGCCGGCCCCGCCTTCCTCTCCGACTGGTTGCGCGCTGCCGTGAACCTCGTCGGCGCGCCCGAGTTGGTGCCGGTTTTCACGGTCAACGGCATGCAGATCTCGGTCTTCTCCACCCTGCTGGCCATCGCTCTCTACACGGGAGTCTCCCTGCTCACCTGCCGCGCCGATTTCCCCCTCGATCAGATGCTGCACCGCGATCTGCCCCCGCCCAAGGACGCGCTCGCCACCACCGCCACGCCCGCACCCGTGCCCGCGAAGAAACGCTGGTCGCTCGCAGGAATCATCGGCGTGGACAAGGAGTTCACCCGCAGCGACCGCTGGATCGCCGGCGGCCTCTTCGGTTGGTCCGTCGCCTGGATGCTCGTCATGCTCGTCGGCACGGGCTGGCACTTCGTGGGCGTGAGCGGTGCGGTGCCATGGATTCACCCGTGGTCGAACGACACGTGGCTGCGCTTCTGGCACTTCACGTCCTTCGCCCTGCCCATCATGCTCACCGTGGTCACCGGCATCTGGTTCACCTGGGGCGGCATTCGCGACATCCGCCGCCTGTTTCGCTCCCTCAAGACCTACCAGATCGACAACAGCGACAACGGCACCGTTCCCAAACATCCGCCAACCTGACGACTCGCGTCTCCGCAGTCGCATTTTCCGGCCAAAGTTCCCCATGCCCCTCGCCGCCCCTCTTCGCCTCAACCGCATCCTTCACGGCGGCGACTACAATCCCGACCAATGGCCCGAGTCCGTCTGGCCGGAAGACATGGAACTCATGCGCGCGGCCGGCGTCACGCTGGTCACGCTGCCCGTCTTCGGCTGGCAGGCGCTCAATCCCGCCGAGGGCGTCTTCACCTTCGACTGGCTCGACCGCATCATCGCGCAACTCGACTCCACCGGCATCGATCTCTGCCTCGCGACCGCCACCGCCGCCACACCCGCCTGGCTTGCTCAAAAATATCCCGACGTCCTCGTCACCGACGACCAGGGCCGTGTGCGCCCGCACGGAAACCGTCACTCGTTCTGTCCGCATTCACCCCATCATCACCGTCTCGCCGCCGACCTCGTCCGTGCCTTGGCCGTGCGCTACGGCCGTCACCCGCGTTTAAAACTCTGGCACATCGGCAATGAATATGGCGGCAACCGCAGTCCCTACTGCCACTGCCCGCGCTGCGCCGCCGCCTTCCGCGACTGGCTTCAAGTCCGTCACGGCTCGCTCGAAACGCTCAACGCCCATTGGACCACCGAAGTCTGGGGCCATGCCTACGATGATTGGTCGCAGATCGAGCCGCCCTTCGCCCACGGCGAACAATCCATCCCCGCCCACCGCATCGACTGGCGCCGCTTCCACACCGAATCCCTCCTCGGCTGCTACCAACGCGAGGTCGCCATCATTCGCGAACTCACGCCGGACATTCCCGTGACGACCAACTTCATGGGCACCTTCGGTCCACTCGACTACCGCGCCTGGTCCGCTCACCTCGACGTCGTTTCCTGGGACAGCTACCCGATGCCCGGCGAGCCGCCCTCCACCGTCGCTTTTCGCCACGCGCTTATGCGCGGCCTGCGCCCTGGCGAGCCGTTCCTCCTGATGGAACAGAGCCCCTCGCACGTGAACTGGTCCGACCGCTGCCGCCTCCGTCCACCCGGCGAACTCCGCCGGCACTCTTTCCAAGCCCTCGCACACGGCGCGGACTCCGTCCTGTATTTTCAATGGCGACAGTCTCCCGGGGGCATTGAGAAATACCACGGTGCCGTCCTCGAACATCACGGCCGCGCCGACTCCCGCGTCTTTCGTGAGGTCTCCGCACTCGGAGCCGAACTCGCCGCGCTCGGAAGCGCCACCGTCGGCGGGCGCACTCCGGCGCGCGTGGCCGTGATCTTCGATTGGTCGTCCTGGTGGGCGCTCTCCGTCACCGCCGGCCCTCGTCGCGATCTCGATTATCCCGCCGCCGTCCTGCCCTACTACGCCGCGCTTCACGCCGCCGGCATTCCGACCGAGGTGATCGGCCTCGATGCCGACCTCGCCCGCTACGACGTCATCATCGCCCCGTGGACCACTATGCTCACCGTCGCTCAAGCTGCGCGCATCGAGGACCGCGTGAGCGCCGGCGCAACGTTCGTCGCCACCCACTTCACCGCCCGGGTCGATGAGCATGATCGTATCCATCCGGGCGGCGCGCCCGGCCCGCTCCGCGCTCTGCTCGGCCTCACCGTCGAGGAATTCGATGCCCCGCCCGTCGGCCACGCCCAAGGTGTTCGTTTCACCGAAACGCTCTCCGACGATCTTCCTGCCAACACCTCCGTCGCCTCCGATTTTCTCCACGAGCGCCTCTGGCTCGACACCGCCCGACCGCTCGCCCGCTACACCTCCGACTTCTACGCCGGCGAGCCCGCCGTCACCGAAAACACCTTCGGCTCCGGCTGCGCCTGCTACCTCGCCACGCGCCTTGAAACCCCCTCCCTCGGCGCATTCCTCCGTGCCCTCTGCGCCCGCCACGGCATCGGCTCGCCGCTCCGAGACGGGACGCCGCCTCCCGATGGTATCGAGGCCTCCGTGCGCGTATCACCTTCCGGCAAGCCCCTGCTCTACCTCATCAACCACACCGACGCCACGCACACCGTGTCGCTCCCCGCCGGTGTGGCATATCACGACTTGCTCGGTCTCACGTCGCCGCAAGGCACCGCGATCCTCG
>DATHXF010000005.1:0-9153 GCA_035459785.1 Rariglobus sp.
GCGGTTGCGCACGACGTGCTCAGGCGCTGACGGCATGGGAAAACTCATGCAGCACCGGCATGCGGACCGCCTGCGATTGCGTCTCCTTCAGCCGTTCCAAACTCCACGTCACGCGGTTGGAAATTTCGTAGGGATGCATCCGCAGCAGCTGACCTATTTGCACCAGCGGCAGTCCGAGCACGTGACGCAGGGCGATCAGTTCACAATCATGCTGCTCGATTTTATCCGGTTTGAGCGCGAGCACGCGCACGAAATCAAGAAGATCGAATTCCCCTCGGGTTTCCCGGCTGGTTTCTCCGAGACGGCGACGCATGGCCGGTGAGATGGACATCCAGTAATACCGGCAGGCGAAACGCAAACTGGCATGATAGATCCATAAGACAGACGATGCCGGGTCGGCACCGCGTTCAAGCCGACGGCGGACCCGGGCGAACACCTGCTGGGTGATTTTTTCGGCGGCTACTTCGTCGCGGAGGATGCCGTGGGCGATTTGGAACGCCGCATGGTGGTAACGATGAACCAGCGTGACAAAATACGGGGAGGGTCGGGGAATCGATACGAGTTGGGGGCGGTTGTGACGGTTCGACCTGGACGGAGCTGGCAAAGTGAGCGAGGGCATGACGAAAGCGGAAGAGGATTGGGGGAAGCGAAAGACGAGCAAAGTATACCGCCTCCGCGGACGGACGACCATAGGGCGGCGCACCGATATGGGAGTGGGGGAGCGGTCGGGCCGGTTGCAAAAATGGCCGCCGCCGGTGCGACGGCGGCCAGGGAGCCCGACAACCGTTCGGAAGTTACTTTACGGTGATGTTGTTCTTCACGTCCCGGACCCCCGAGACACTGGCGGCGATGCGCCCGGCGCGGGATTTTTCCTCGGAGGTGTTCACAAAGCCGCTCAGCTGGACGGTGCCGCGGAAGCTCTCCACGTTGATTTCGCGGGCCTTGACCAACTCGTCGTCGGCGAGGGCGGACTTCACCCGGGCGGTGATCGCGGCGTTATCGATGTATTCCCCGGTGCTTTCCTTGGTCGCGGAGCCGGCGCAGCCCGTGCCGAGAACGGCGGAACCGAGCCCCGCGGCCAGCAACAGGGAGGAGAAAGTGATGCGAAGATAATTTTTCATGGTGTTTTTTAAGGGTTGGATGACAGTCGCATGGTAGCCGGGCCGCGCCCGGACCGCCACCGAGTGAAATGCAGTCGATCACATGGGGGATTATCTCCGCACCTATCATGATACACCGGTAGTTTACCCGATGGTCTATCCGGCCAAAAACCTGTAATTTTCGAGGGAACCGTTTATCCTCCGAGACCACCGTATTTTTGTGATTTCCGCACCTTTGACGCCGCTTCCGATTTCACCCGTTTCGGAGAAATTGAAGACCATCCACGTGCTGATCGTCGAAGATCAGGAGGATGATTATGTGTATCTGCAGCACATACTGAGGAAGGCGGTGTTCGCCCGCTACGAACTCGTGTGGTGCGCCTCCTACGAGGAGGGGCTGCGCGCCCTGGCCGAGCGCAAGCATGACGTCGCGTTATTCGATTATAATCTGGGTATGCGCAACGGCCTCGAGTTGCTGCAGAAGGCGCTTTCCATGGGCTGCGAGCAGCCGGTGATTCTACTGACCGGCCACGACAGCGTCGAAGTGGATCGCGAGGCGCTCGGCGCGGGCGCTTCGGACTATCTCTGCAAAAACGGCCTGAACATCACGCAGCTCGAGCGCTCGATCCGTTATGCGCTTCGGCACGCGGCGATGTTGTCGTCGGTGCAGAAAAGCCAGCGCCAGCTGGAGCTGTTCATGCGCAATGTTCCCTGCGCGGTGTGCATCCGCGACGAGAAGGGACGTTATGTGTTCCAAAACGACCGGTTCCGGACGCATTTTGAGAACGCCCCGCCCGAATCGATCTGGGGCTCGTCGCCTGCGGCGGAACCGCGTTCGTTTACCGACGGGGAATATTACTGGTTGTTGAAGTCGTTTCCGATGGATGACGACGGACGCGGCAGTCTGGAAGGCCTCGCGGCCATTGAAATCACGGAGCGGGTGAAGGCCGAGGAGATGTTGCTCAAGGCGACCGGCCTGCTCAACGGCATCCTGAAGAGCCTGCCCGTCATCGTGTGGAGCGTGGACGAGGAAGGTGCGATCCTCGAAGCGCGCGGCAGCGGCCTCGCGGGCGTGGGCTTGGATGGTGAACGGCTCATCGGACGCTCGCTGGCGGATTTTTCAACAACCGCGGCGGCCGAACTCGCCAAGGCGTTCAAGACCGGAGCGGCCAATTTCATCCTGCCGATCACGCATCAGGGGCGGGAACATTCCTTTGATACCTTTCTTCACCACACGAAGGGGCCGGGGCGCACCGCGGTGGGGTTCTCGATCGACATCACCGAACGTCGCTGGCTCGAAAAAAAGCTTCTGCTCATCAGCGACGAGGAACAACTGCGCATCGGCGCGGATCTTCACGACGGACTCGGCCAGCATCTGACCGGTATCGCCTGCCTGTCGGCCGCATTGCGGGAACGGCTCAAGACGCAGGATCTTCCCGAGACCAAGCAGGCCGACGAGATCGTGCGTCTGGTCAACGATGCCACGGTCCAGACGCGCGCCCTGGCCCGTGGATTGTGTCCGGTGCAACTCGACCAGTGCGGGCTGGCGGCGGCGCTTGAGCACCTGGCCTATCAGTTCGAAGTGGTCCACGGCGTCGAATGCCAGTTCCAGTCGGCCGACGAGGAGTTCGATTGTGACCACGACAGTGCTCTGCATCTTTACCGGATCACGCAGGAGGCGTTGAATAACGCGGTGCGACACGGGAAGGCGCGACGCATCGAGGTGACGCTGGACTCTTGTCCGCGGGGCCGCCGCCTGGTGATCGATGACCATGGCGAGGGTTTTGATCCGCAGCAAAAAAATGCCGGGGCGGGCGTGGGTCTCCGGCTCATGCACTACCGGGCGGCCATGATCGGTGGAAATCTTTCCATCGAGTCGCAGCCTCAGGGAGGCACCCGCGTGGAATGCATCTTCCCGTTTTTCACCGCCGTATGAAAACCGCGCCCCAAGCTCCGATTCAGCCGGCGGCGTCCGTGGCCAAGCGGCGCATTTTCATCGTGGACGATCACCACGTTACCCGTCGCGGCGTGGCGGCGCTCATCAATCAGGAGCCCGATTTCGAGACATGCGGCGAAAGCGACAGCGCGCCGGATGCCCTCGATCTCCTCGTGAAAATCAAGGCGGACCTGGTCATTGCGGATATTTCCCTGAAGACCGTCAGCGGAATCGAGCTCACCAAAAAACTGAAGGTTCTGCTGCCTGACTTGCCGGTGCTGGTGATGTCGATGCACGACGAAAGCCTTTACGCCGAGCGGGCGTTGCATGCCGGTGCCAAGGGTTACGTGATGAAGCAGGAGGCCAGTGACAACGTCCTGGCGGCGATCCGCTGCATCCTGGCCGGGGATCTTTATTTGAGCGCGCGGATAAAGGAAAAAATACTGAACCGCCTCGTGTGCACCCGGCGGGACCAAGTGGTCTTCTCCATGGATACGCTCAGCGATCGCGAGATGGAGGTGTTCCAGCTGCTGGGGAACGGCTACAGCACCCGGAATATCGCAGTCAAACTGGGGCTGAGCATCAAGACGATCGACTCTTATCGCGAGCATCTGAAGGTGAAGCTGAAGATCGAAAAAGGCGCCGATCTGGTGCGCCATGCGATCGAGTGGGTGCGGAGCGAAAGCATTCTCTGACGCACCGCCCGCCTGATCGGCGGGGCCGTCTGGACGGGAAATTCCCTATGGGCGGGGCGGTGTATTTACTCGTTCACGAGACGTAGCCGGCCGGATCACGGAAGGGCGGGAATTCGTTTAAAATGCACACAACAACCATGAGAACCGTGCAAAAAACATCGCCTGACCCAGCTCCAGCGGAGGGTCCGGCGTCCGGTGGCGAAGTGGCGATGTTGACGCTGTTGATCGTCGGAGACGAAGCGCGAAGCCGGCGTTTGCTGGCCTTTGGTCTGGTGGACGAGGGCGACGTGGTGATCTGCGCTGACTCACCGGCCGGGCTGCAATCCCTGCCGGCCCCTTCGGAATTCGGAGTCGTCCTGCTCGATTGGGAAATGAAAGCCGCGTCGGCGAAGCTGATGCTGGAGCATTTGCAGGACCTTGATCCCGATTTGCCGGTGGTGGCCACCGTGACGGACGAACTTGCGGCGCGCGCTGCGCGTCAGGCCGGTGTGGCGCGCCACCTGATGAAACCCTTTTCGACCGAGGATCTGAAAGCCTTGTTGAAACAGACCGCCCGTGCGCGGCCGCTTCCGTGCCGCCTTGTGGCGGAGGGCGCGGGCAAGGGCGCGGACGCCGCGGCTTTTGTGAACGCGGGCGACATCTTCGAGTCGCGGAGCCAGTGCATGCAGAAAGTCCTGAACATCGCGCTGCGTGTCGCGCCCACCTCGGCCAACGTGCTGATCCTGGGCGAAAACGGCACCGGGAAAACCGCATTGGCGCACGGTATCCATGAACGCAGCCAACGCCAGCGCATGCCGTTTGTGACCGTCAATTGTCCGTGTCTGCAGGCACGGCTGCTGGAGAGCGAGCTGTTCGGCCATGTGCGCGGTTCGTTCACGGGCGCGGTAAACGATACGCTCGGCAAAGTGGCGGCGGCGGAAGGCGGCACGCTGTTTCTCGACGAGATCGGCGAATTGCCCCTGGAGATTCAGCCCAAGCTCCTGCGCCTGTTGCAGGACCGCCAGTATGAGCGCGTCGGCGAAATCAAGACCCGGCGGGCGAACATCCGTGTGATCGCGGCGACCAATCGCGACCTGCGCGAAGAGGTGAAGGCGGGGCGTTTCCGCGAGGATCTGTTTTACCGGCTCAACGTCATCGCGCTCGACATGCCGCCGTTGCGCCGGCGTCCCGAGGACATCGTGCCGCTGGCCGAGGAGTTCCTGCGGGAGACCGGCCCGGCGGCGAAAGGACGCGTCTGCAGCTTCGAGGCGGCGGTCCGGCGTGCGTTGATGAACCACCGCTGGCCGGGCAATCTGCGGGAGTTGCGCAACGCGGTGGAACGCGCGGCGATTCTGTCGGAGGACGGACGTCTTGAGGTGAAGGACTTTCCCTTTTTCGGCGGAAACCCCGAGGAAGGCGAAACGCCGAAAGTCGGCGATTTTGTGAGCCTGCTGGAGTTGGAAAGGGCGCACATTCGCGAAGTCATGGCGCGCACGCAGACACTGGGCCACGCGGCCGAGGTTCTCGGCATCAACCAGGCGACGCTTTATCGGAAGCGGAAACTCCTGCCGCGGACGCCGGCCGCGTTGCTCGCGGCGACTACGGCGGCGTGAGCGGGCACATCACGCGGACTTTTTGTCCTCAGGTGAAAAATCCTTGATGAAATCGGCCGGAATTTTTTTGACCTCTTCCGGATTCTTTTTGTGCGCCTCGACGATTTTCTCCCGCTCGTCGAGCGAAGGGTAGGCAGGGTTTCCGTCGACGGCGGGCTCGGGATGAGGCGTTGGTTTGTGAGGGTGGGGTTTCATGCGGACATTTTCTCACATCACGGAGAACCCGGCCATCGGGGCGATTACCCGAGGCAATGTCGGCTCGATTGCGGCGTCTTCTGAAAAGCAAAACCCCTCATGCGCCGCGAGGTTCGGCACACAAGGGGCATGGGCAAGGGAGGGTGCGCGATGACGGAAGATCAGCGACGCGAACGGACGACAGGGCTTTCGGTTTTGAGCGCAGCCGCAGCCGGCTTGTCGGCACGCGAGCGGGGTTTTCCTCCCGCGGTGGACTCATCGAACGAACGGGCGGCGACGGAGGTGTTGTGGCGGCCTTCGACCAGCGGATCTACGCCCAGCAACTGGCGTTCGGCTTCCAGCCAGATGTCCAGATCGCGTCCCTCGGGACGTCCGTAGTTTTCCCACAGTGTCGCGGCGCGTCGGGAGATTTCTTCCTGGGTGGGTGGAATGACGGTGGCGGGTTGGGCAGGATTTTTTGGCATGATGAATAAGAAGGATGACCCGCCAAGCCTACCGCAGCGCACCACAGGAAATAATCCGGAGGGTTTCCGGAGCGTGCATGGGGGATTTCAGGGATGTCTCGCGCTCAGTCCGTCGCGACGGGCTTTTCTGATTCACGGCCTTCGCTCAATGCCTTGATAAAACCGTTCCGCATTAGGCCGCCGATGGTGGCCCATATGCCCACGTCGGTATCACCGAATCGGCCGGAGATCGGAATGCGTGTGGCTACCTGGTTGCGCTCGTTGTTTTCAACGATCGCGGCCGCGCCGGCCACGAGGTTTTCCCAGATGCGACGCGCGAGGTTTTTATCCTTGTCCGCCAGATTCTTGAATTCGAGGTCTTCGAAGAAGGGCTTTACATAGCCTTCGAAGGCTCCGTCGTTCGCGTAGATTTCCGAGTAGAGTTTGAGCGTGCCGGCCGAAACATCGACGTTCGCGTAGGCTTCTAGGAAGCTGTTGAGCGCCTTTAATTGCAGGTCCACCAGATCAAGCTTGAAGTTGAAGCGGGGAGAGACGGACAACGGATCGCCGGTGATAAAGAGAGTGAGCCGGCCCTCGCCCGCAGTGACGGCTTCGGCGTAAAGACGCGCGGGGAACGGCCCCGTGGTCTCGTCTGGCTGGTTGCGCAGTCCGAGTGCGACGAGTTCCAGCTCACGAAGCGGAATGTCGACGCGTGGAGAAGACGTCTCGTCGATAAAGCGGATGTCGCCGCGGATGATTCTGAAGTGGGTGATCTCAATCGGAAAAATATCCCGGATGGCGTCCTGCCACTGCCGGCCGTCGCCGCGCGGATCGTCCGGTGTGGTCGAAGTCGTGATGCGTAGACGGGGTTCGGTGAGCACAATGTCACTCACCACGCGGCCGTGCAGCAGTTCACGCCAGGCGAGGGAGAAATCGATTTCACGAACGTCGAGCAAGGGCTCAAGCCGTCCGTCCACGCGCTTGTGAACCGTCACGCCTTCGAGTTGATACGCGCCCCGGAAAAGCTGGAAGTCCACGCCTCCGACATGGCCGGCATAACCTTCGACCCGGGCCAGGCGTTCGTTAAATGCGTGGCGAAGCACAAACGGGAGGGCTGCGCGGATCGCGAGAATAACCAGCGCCACCAGCACAATGCAAAGAAGCAGCCGGCGGGGAATGCGGGCGAGGCGGAAGCGGATGGCGGAATGCATCGTCATAAAAAAGCGCCGTGCAGCAAACGGCTGCACAGCGCGAGATCCGGCCGGGAGCCGTTTCTTAGAAGTTAAAACCCACACCGACAGTCCACACGAACGCACCGTCGTCGAAGTTGTCGGTCGCGGTGTCGGAGTCGTTGAACGTCCAGGCGTAGTTCACGAGGGCGAACAGGAACGTCTGGGGTTTGACGTAGAGCTTGAGGCCCGTCTCGAGACCGGCGGCCCAGGTGTCGTTGGTGTTTTCACCGTAGAACCCGCCGGCATTTATGCCGACGAAAGGCCGCAGCGCACCCGAGCCGAAATGCTGGTCGAGCGCGACAAATGTGGAGCCGTCGAATTCGGCGCCGCCGCCGGAACCGTTGGAGTAGTTGCCGCCCTGGCGCACCGAGAGGGACAGTGTGTCGGTCAGATAATAGCCGAGGGAGAAATTGATTCCGCCGGCGGAGTTATCGATATCGTGGTTGCTGCCGCCGCTGCCGCCGAGGGTGAACTCCCAGTTGCCGGCCACGGCGCCGAAGGAGTCGCTCGGGGATGACTCGGTGGTTTGGTATTGAGCATGGGCGTTGAAGGCGGCCGCGAAAAACAGCGCGGCTCCTGCGATGATGAGTTTGGTGTTCATAGTAGGGTCGTTTTTTGGTGTTTGGTTTTTTCGATCCCCCGCGAGGGGACTTCATCACGTTTTGCGGGACGGGTCCGCCTCGCAATGCGCAAGCGGGTCCGGGCATCCCGAGAATTGCATGGGGCCGCGCCCCGACGATTCCATCGGGCGGGCGGAGCGCGCCGGACTTTTTATCCGGTCATAGAGACAGGTCCCGACGGAGCGGCCGGTCCAATTTAGAGAAGTCGCGTCCGCCGTCGCTCAAGTGGGAGATGCGGGTGAACTCCGCTCCGAAGAAAATAATCTGCGCCGCATAGTAGCACCACAGGAGCAGCACAATGATCGAGCCGGCCGCGCCGTAGGCCGAGCCCACATCGGCGTGGGCCAGATAGAAGCCAAGCGCGGTTTTTCCGGCGGTGAACAGCGCCGCGGTGAGCGCCGATCCCACCCACACCTGCCGCCAGCGCACGCGCGTGTCCGGCAGCAGGCGGAAGATGACGGCGAGCAGCAGCGTGATCATACCGAGAGACAAGATGAGGTTGATCGCCTGGAGAACCAGCGGCGGCAGTTCCAGGCGCTCGACCGTGGTTTCGCTCAGCCAGCTGAGGAAGGCGCTGGCGATGAGGGAAACGAGCAGCAGAAAGCCGGTCACGAGGACCATCGCCATCGAGAACAGCCGCTTGAGCAGCGTGCGCCACCAATCGATCTCCCGGGGAGGCGGGATGTGCCAGATCTCATTCAGCGCGCCTTGCAGATGATAGAAAACACCGAAGCCGCCGAAGAGCAGGGTGACCGAGCCGACCACGGCGGCGACACGGCCGGCGGGCGTATCGGCGGGGCTTTGCACCGCACTGATGGCGGCGCCGGCCTGCCGGCCCGCGAGGTTTTCGATTTCACCGAGGACGCGCTCGCGGGCGGCTTCCTCGCCTCCGAAAAAGAATCCGGCGACCACCAGCGTGAGCACGAGCAGCGGGGCGACCGCGACGGTGGTATAAAAAGCGAGGGCGGCGCCGAGGCGGCTGACGTTGTCGGAGAAAAACGCGCGCAACGCACGCCACAGCAGCCGTGGAAACCGCGTGTAATAGGGGGCGGATTTGGAGTGGTGTGCGTTCACCGATCGCGGGTGCGGCGGTCGTGGAGAAAGATCGTGACGAGCAGCCAGAAACCTCCGCCGGCGGCGGCGAGGAAACAGAGCATAGCAAGGCCGGGGTAACCAAGAATCTGGAAGCTCGTCTCGATGCGTGCGAGCAACGCGGCACCCACGATAAGGGCGGCGAGCACAAGGCCGGTGGCGATGCGGTTGGCGATTTTCTGCATGCCGTCGAGCATGAGCTGCGCGTCCATGGCCTTCACCTTGACCTCGATCTCGGCATTGGTGAC
>DATHXF010000006.1:0-2024 GCA_035459785.1 Rariglobus sp.
ATAGGGCAGAACGCGAGCCAGTCACTGCTCACGGAAGCGTTGGGGAGGGCGCCGGATATCATCGCGGCTGCGGCGGTGGTTCCGATGGCTGAGATTGGCTGGTTCAACCCGTGGCTCGATATCGCGGCGGCGCGGCATGAGGCGGCGGATGGGAGAATGTTTATTTCCTGAATTTTAAACCACTAATGAACACTAATAGTCACTAATGACGGAAATGGCTTTGCTGAATTAGTGATCATTAGTGCCCATTAGTGGTTAACCCTTTCCTATGACTCGTCCTCCTCGTATCGGCATTGGTGGTCCGGTTGGTTCCGGCAAGACGATGCTTTGTCTCAAACTCTGCCAGCGGTTGCGCACACGCTACTCGATGGCGGTCGTAACCAACGACATTTACTGCTCCGAGGACGCGCAGTTCCTCATCAAGCACAGCGCGCTGGAGCCGGAGCGTATCGCGGGTGTCGAGACCGGCGGGTGTCCGCATACCGCCATCCGTGACGACACGACGATGAACGAGCAGGCGTGCCGCGCGCTGGAGGCGAAGTTTTCCGACTTGGATTTATTGCTGGTCGAGAGCGGCGGCGACAATTTGACGGCGACGTTTTCACCGGAACTGGTTGATGCGTTCATCTACGTCATCGACGTGGCCGAGGGAGACAAAATCCCGCGCAAGGGCGGTCCGGCCATCCGACACAGCGATCTGCTCATCATCAATAAAATCGACCTGGCTCCATTGGTGGGCGCTGATCTCGGCGTGATGGATCGCGATGCGAAGATCCAGCGCGGGACGAAGCCGTTTTTGTTTTGTGATCTGAAGCGCGAGCACAACCTCGACGCGGTGATTGCGTGGATCGAACGAGAGGTGTTGTTCGCACGGAAATCGAAAGCCTGATGGCCGAGTTTCACGGACAACTTTTCCTGCGCGCCGAGGCGCGGGCCGACGGACGCACCGCCATCGGCGGGCAGGCGTTTCGCGCGCCGTTTCATGTGAGCAAGCCTTACTGGGATGCGGACACGCGCACGTTGCTCGTGCAGGTGGTGAATCCGACGGCGGGCATTTTGTCGGGCGACCGGCTGGAGTCGGCGGTCGAGGTGGCGGCGGGCGCGGCGGTGTTGCTCACGACACCGAGTGCGAGCCGTGTTTTTAAAATGCGTGAGGGCGAAGCGAACAGCACACAGACGTTTGTCGTCGAAAGCGGCGGCTGGCTGGAGGTGCTGCCGGAGCCGGTGGTGCCGCATCGCGGGAGTGTGTTTCATCAGACCACGGAGCTGGTCGTGGCGTCGGACGGTGCGGCGTTTTATGCGGATCTGCTGCTCCCCGGCCGCGTGGCGCATGGCGAGGCGTGGGAATGGAAAAAACTGGTGCTGGAACTCGACGTGCGTCGAGACGGCGAGCGATTGCTGCACGAACGCTTTGAACAGGATGGAGCGGGGTTGCGTGCGCTGGCGGCGCTGGCCGGAGCGGGCGAGGGTGCGTGTTTTGGCAATGCAGTCGTGATCGGCCCGGGGTTGGGCGCGGAAGCGTCGCCGGCGTGGCGCGATCAGTTGCACGCCTTGCAGACCGACGGGGTGTGGATCGGGGCGAGTCAGCTGCGCTTGGGCGGCGGCTGGAGCATCAAGTTCGTCGCGCCGGACGGCGTGAAGTTGAAGCAGACGCTGGCGGCGATCCGGCGAACGCTGGTCGCAGTGTGTCCGCACTTGGCGTGCGACGCGCGGAAACTGTGAGGTCTTAAGCGACCAGCATCACCGCACCGACGGTGGCGATACCGACACCGGAGGCCTTGAGCCAGTTGTCGAGCTGGCTCATTTTGATCGAACCGAGAGCGAGGCCAGCGACATGGAGCAGCACGGTCGCGGCCACGAAACCGAAGCCATAGGAGAACCCACCGGAGCCGGCGGGAATTTCCGCGCCGTGGGCGAAACCGTGGAAGGTGGCGAAGAGGGCGGTGAGGCCGAGGCCGACGGCCAGCGGGAGACGCTTGGCGAGAGCGATCATCAGACCGAAGGCGAGGAGGGAGGCGGCGATC
>DATHXF010000007.1:0-7136 GCA_035459785.1 Rariglobus sp.
AACGTTGTTTAGCTGGAAAAAAGTAAGCTTTTGTGGGCTTTAAGCCGACTAAACTGGAAAAAAGGGAAGTGATTTTTAGGCATATTATTTGCTTTTGATTGATATGAAAACAAATCACACGGCGGAGGAGGCAAAAAAAGACGCCGCAAAGGGGGAGTTAAAACCGAAGGATGCAGTGCGGCGGATCTTAGGGGCAGCCGGTGCTGAAGTGTCGGACAAAGAGGCATTCTGGCTGGGACACCACATGGAGCGTTTTGTGAATCATACGCGAAAGCATGGCGAGCTTTTAGAATTCCCTGTGGCAGTGGAAGCTTACCTTACCTTTTTCATGCAGTCAAAGCCTGCGGATTGGCAGGTGGACCAGTTAAAACAGGCGTTGGTTTTGTTTGGTCGAGGGACGGAACGGTGGCGGTGGGTGCGTGTGGGTGAGAAGGACCCGGCGGGGTCGTGGGGTCTCCAGATTCAAGCAGGGCCGCAGGGGTATGTGTTGCGGTATCGGGTGAAGGCGAGCGGGCGGAACGGGGTGTTGGTGTCGGCGCAAGGGGAGGTCTCGCCGAAGGGTCCGCCAGTGGAATTGGAGGCGTGGCTCGAGGGGTTGCGGCGGGCGATACGTGTCAGTCACTATTCGATTCGCACGGAACAAACGTATATCGAGCATGTGAGGAGGTTTTTACTTTATACAGGGCCGGTGGCAGCGGAGGAATTGGGCGAAAAGCAGGTGCAGCGTTATTTGGAATATCTGGCCCTGACGCGGCGGGTGGCGGCGAGTTCACAGAATCAGGCGTTTTCGGCATTGTTGTTTTTCTTTAAAAGGGTGCTGGTGCGGCCGCTGGGGGATATGGAGGAGACGGCGCGGGCGAGGCGGGGGAAAAAATTACCAGAAGTGCTGGGCAAGGAGGAGGTGCGGCGGTTTTTGGCGCTGACGGAGGGGACGGGCGGGTTGATGCTGCGGCTGCTTTATGGCGCGGGGTTGAGGTTGCAGGAGTGTATTCACCTGCGGGTGAAGGAAATGGATTTTGAGCGGGGTATCATCATGGTGCGCGATGGGAAGGGCGGAAAGGATCGCACGGTGATGATGCCGGAGTCGGCACGGGCGGCGCTGGTGCAGCACTTTGAGCGGTTGAGGCTGTTGTGGGCGCAGGATCGGGCGGCAGAAGTGGACGGGGTATGGTTGCCGGATGCGTTGGACCGGAAATATCCAAACGCGGGCAAAGAATGGGGCTGGCAGTGGGTGTTCCCCTCGAAGGGAATTTCTGTGGACCCGCGTTCGGGGCGGTCGCGGCGGCATCATGTGAGCGACAATACGCTTCACAAAATGGTGAAGCAGGCGGCGCAGCGCGCGGGAATCGCCAAGACGGTGAGTGCGCATGTGCTGCGGCATTCGTTTGCTACACATCTATTGGAGAACGGCGTGGATATTCGAACAGTCCAAGACCTGATGGGCCACTCGAGCGTGGAGACCACGCAGGTTTACACACATGTGATGGCCAAGCCGGGGCTCGGCGTGAGATCGCCGCTCGACGCGGGATGAGCTAAGAGCCGGGAGCTTTGAGTTAAAGGGCGGTTGCGGGCAGCGGAATGGGTGGATTGGCGGCGACGGCATCGCGGGCGATTTTGCGGAGGCAGGCGGCGTCTTCGGCGGTGAGTTTCGGCGGGCAGTAGGTGTTTTTTTCCACGCCGGAGAACAGCGCTTCGTAGAGGACGGCGGCGGCGAGGTATTGGCCGGCGCCGTTGCAGTGGGCGGCGTCGTTGGTGAGTTTTTGCTCTCCGGTCTTGGCGTCTTTTTCCCACTTCCAGCCGACGTTCAGGCTGCCGGGTTGGGCGGGCAGGGCGGGCGGCTTCGCCGTGGCGCGGTCAAACTTGGGGTCGGGATACGTGAAGGTCCACCGGGGCGTGGAGCGGGCGAGTTGAAAGGCGTCGCCGACCGGGAGGATTTGCAGGCCGTAGGTGTCGGCGAGCTGGGCGTAGATTTTTTTGATCGCGAGGTGCATGCGCTCCTGGGTGGTGGTCTTTTGGAACAGCCAGCTGTCTTCGCGGTAGGCCCAGGTTTGGAGTCCGAGGATTTTCGCCTTGGGCTCGTGCTTGCGGATGTAGGCGATCAATTCGCCGGCCCAGGGTTCGTAGGAGTTTTGCTGAAAACTGAGCGCGCTGAGCTGCTGGATGGAAACGTAGTCCCAGTCGTCGAGCTCCAGGGCCTGACGCAGGCTGAGCTTGGGCTTGGCACCCGTCTTCGTGTCGGCCACGCCTTGGTAGGGGCGTCCGCGCGGGTCGGCGGGATCGGCTTCGAACGCACGCAGGTAGCCGACGTGCATCTGCATCGAATGCGCGCCGAGGTTGGCGCGATAGACGCGGAGCGTGTGGCCGCCGGCCTGGACGAACCCGGGCAGGTATTCGACGCTGTTGTCGGCAAAGCTGTTGCCGACGGTGAGCAGTTTGATCTCGGCCGCGTGGCTGGATGCACCGAAGGCCAGCCCGAAGGCGAGCGCACGGAGGATGACGGGAACGCGCTGGCTTTTCTTAATCATGGGGAGGATTCCAGAAGTGTTTATTCGAAGCATTTCCAATGCGGCCGGTCGGTGAGGAACCGGACGTCGCCCATGGATTTTCCGGCGGTTTGAAAAAGCGGGAGGACGGCCTGGCCGGCGGCGTTGGGCGGATAGATGTCGCCCTGCTTTTCGTAGAGGATGATGCCTTGGAATTTTCCGCCGGGGCGCTCGCCAAGGATGATGTCGATGTCCACCGGAACCCCGGCCTTCAGGTCGATCCAGTCGCCGTATTTGGAGTAGGTGTTGGCGGCGACGACGGGGCCGGGAATCGAGTTTGATTTCCAGTTCAGTTTTTTAAGGTGCGTGTTGGGCCAGTTGCCGACGAGGACGACCTTGCCGTTGATGGCGACGACGAGAAGGTCGTCCACGTTGCCGACGAAGCGATAGGTGCCGTCGGCCGGCGGGGCGATCTGGGCCTTGTAGTGCACGATCCAGTTGCTGGGTTTGACCACGCTCTCGACGCCGAAGGCCTTGGGCGCGGCGTCGGCGCTCATGTCGGGAATCGCAATCTGCGAAGTATACAGTGGAAGGGCGGCGCGAAAAAACCGGTTGAGCAGGGCCTCGTCGAAACCGGCCAGGACGAAATCATCGATGGTGCTCTCGTAATACTTGGGCGCGTCGGGAATGGGTTTGCGCTGCTGGGTCTGCTTGAGGTCGTAGAAAATGCCGATGAGCGAGGCGGCCTTGCGTTCGTGGACGCCAAAGGCGGTCTCGGGCTGGGCATGAAGCGTCGGGCCGGCGGCGAGCACGGCGATCAGGCAGAGCCGTGTGAATGCGGACGCGGAGATCATGGTCTTGAATAACCGGCGGCGAATCCGGTTATCGCCTCACACCGCGGCGGCTGCGTTGACGGGCGGTTTGAAGTGATCTTTTCCGCCGAGTTTTTTCCACTCGCGATAGAGGAAGAAGAGCAGGATGGCGGAGGCGGCCTGGAAGGCGAAGTTCCAGACGGGAAGAAAACGGTAGCAGTAGTTGGGGTCGGGATTCAGCGTCTTGGTGAAGTCGAGAAACGCACCGCAGGCGACGCCGCCGATGATCAGGGCAATCGACCGCACCAAGGCGTTGGCCGAGCAGAATTGTCCGTAACGGCTCTTCGGAAACAGGGTCATCAGCGTGGGCAGCTCGGCGGCGTAGTAGAGCGTATTGATCGGCAGGGTGATCGCGCTGAGACAGACCGAAACGAGCATGACCGTGTCCAGGGTGAACGACGGCCGCATCATGGCGAACGTGATGATGAGCGGACCGATCAAGGCCTGCAGCGCGGTGGCCATGAGCAGCACGCGGATGGGCCGGATGCGGTCGGAGAGGATGCCGGCCGGATAGAGCAGCACCATGCTGATGATGCCGCAGACTCCGCCGACCTTGCCGACGAAGTCGAGGCTGAGACCGAGATACTGGGTCTGGTAGATCAGCATGTAGGAACCCGAGGCCCAGGTCATGGCCACGCAGGAGTTGGCGAGGAAGAAGAGCCAGTAGAAGCGGTGGGAAAAGCACTCGACCGCATAGGAGCGCAGGGCTGCGCGGAAGCCGGGATTGGTGCCCTCGAAGGCGGGCGGCGGGGGGTAGTTTCCCTCCTTCACCTTCCAGCACATCATGACGAAGGCGACGAAGTAGAGGAGGGCGGCGCCGATGAAGATTTCCTCCATGTGCGTCTTGGCGAATTTCAGGACGAAGAAATTGTAGCCGACGCCGGCGAGGGAGCCGACGACGCGGAACAACGCCATGAAACGGGCGAGGTAGGCCTGGGGGACGACGTCGTTGAAGAGGTAGTAGTAGACCGACGTGATGAAGAGGTTGAAGAACTGGAAACAGACCATGAACACGCCGATCACGAAGATGAGCACGGTGGTCTCGGAGAAGCGTCCGCCGAGGATCGAGCCGTGCACCCACGCGCCGATCCCGTCGGCGCAGCCGAGGAGAATGAGGAACAGCACGAGGAACGGCGTGGCGCCGGCGAGGAACGGAATGCGGCGGCCCCATTTGCTGCGGAAGCGGTCGCTGCGGATACTGATGAGCGGGTTGATGCCCGCGGTCATGATGTTGGGAATCGTGGACATCACGAGCCCGAGCACCCAGTTGGGCGCGCCGATGGAGTTGAACTTCAGCGGCATCAGCGTCGGCACCACCGTCTCCATGAGCGTGAAGCAGAAGTCGCCCCACAGCAGGAAAAGGAAGACGGTGATCATGCCCGCCTTTGTGTAAGAGAGCGTGCCGACCTTGAAACGGTCGGGCTGCTCCGACGAGGCGACGGCCTTTTCGGGGGCGGGAGGGGCGGAATTCATCGGGCGGGGTAGGCGCGGCCGCGGAGGGTTAAGGAGCGGCGGGCGAGGGGGCCTTCTTGGTGTCGGGGATGATGACGCCGGGGCGTTTCCAGACGCGGACGTAGTCGATGACGAAGTTCCAGTTGGATTCGTCGGCGGTCATGAGCTTCATGTCATCCTTGGCGAACTCGATGCCGATGGAGTTGCAGATGAGGATGTGCGCGGCGGGAGCGGGCCATTCGTAGTAGGTCTGCTTGATCGGATGGCCATCGAGGATCCAGATCGGGCGGTTCTCCTGCCAGTCGAGCGCGAAGACGTGGAACTCCTCGGAGAAGTCCATGCCGGGAGAGTAGTGGCCCTTGGTGAACGCGGTGAAGATGTTGCGCGGGTTGCCGTATTTCTCGGGCTTTTTGTTCACCTGCACGTTGGACTCGAACGTCGTCGGCTTGGCGTTGTTCTTGAAGCCGAAGAACTCGAAGATATCGATTTCCGGGGGCCAGGGCAGCTTGGAGAACGTGCCGTCCTCGTATTGGATGCCGGGGTTGATCCAGAAGTTGGGCCAGGAGCCGACGCCGCGCGTCACTTTGCAGCGCATCTCGACATACATGCCGGGAACGAACGGGATCTTGGAGCGGATCATGCCGGCCTCGATGCCGCGCAGACGCAGGCCGCCGCCCTCGGGAATGCGGCCCTTCAGCGTGAGCGTGTCGGCGTCGAAAACATGGAGGGACTTCGGATCTCCTTCGGGATAATCGCGGTGGTAGCTCCAGTAGGTGGGGAGGATGTCGAGCTTCGCGTTGTCGTAGATGTAACGGTAATAAAATTCCTTATCGAGTTCGCCCTTGTTGCGGATGGTGGCGTCGGGGCGGTTGTTGCCGAAGGTCCAATCCTTCACGAGTTCCCATTCCTGTCCGTAGGGGACGTTGTGGTTTTTCGGCGAGGTCGTCTTGGTGACGTAGGGCATCTGCGGCAGTTCGGACGCGGATGCGGAGGAGGCGGCGGGCGCGCCTTTGAAGACCATCGGTTTTCCGGTGATGATCGTCGTGGGTTTTTTCAGCGACTGGACGAAGAGGCGGATGTGGGCGATGTTCGACGTGTCGACGGCGAAGCCGGTCTGGCCGAAGGATTTTCCGAAGACGATCTTGAGCGTCTGGGTGGAGCCGGAGTTGATCGTGGCGACCTCGGCGTTCCAGGCGTTGGGATCGCCGCCGGCGGGATTTTCGACCTTGAGCGTGACGGTGATGGGATCGGCGGACGGGTTGTGAACGGGGATGCTGATGCCGGTGAAGCCGGTGAGATCCCAGCCGCCCGCGGGGACGGGGAAGTTGACGCCCGGGTAGCCCTTGAGGAGCGGGAAATTGAGCTGGATCATGCGCGCGCCCTTGAGGTCGGTGATGCCGGCGGTGACGCCCGCGTCGGGCTTGAGCTCGCTGAGGTTGAGCGTGCCCTCATAGCTGTAGAGCTCGAGGGTGGCGGGTGGTTTGACGCCGGCGGCGTGGGCGGGGGTGAGCAAAGCGACGGAGCAGGCCAGAAGGGCGAACAGGAGGGTGGTGCGCGGAAAGAGGGTCATGGGGAAGGGCGTGGTGGATGAAAAATGCCTGCCCGCCGGGGCAGACGTTTTTGGAAAAGACGGGAAAGAGCGGGGGCCGGCGATCAGGCGCCGCGACGTCCGAGGCGACGCTTGCTGACGGCACCGACCAAGCCGAGGGATCCGGCGATGGCTGCATACGTGGAAGGTTCGGGAACGGACGCGGTGGTGTAGGTGAGCAACACGTCATCGATCCGGACTTGGGCGGAGGTTCCCAGAAAGCTGAAGATTTCGAGCGTATCGAACGTCGAGGTAGCGACATTGGTCGTGCTGGCGGTGAGGGTGGCTCCACCCCACGTCGAGGTATAGTCATAGCCCGAGGCCGTGCGGGTGAGCTGCAGCGTGGCGGTGAAGGTGGTCGGGGAGGCCGATCCCAAGGTGCTGCCGGTGATCGCGGCCGTGCCGGCCAAGGCGGTGTTGGCGGCGGTTGAAATATCGGTGATGTCGGCCGTTGCGTTGGTGCCTTTCACATACAACTGAACGTTGCCCGAGGCGGCCCGGGGGGCGAAAAGCGTGTAACCCACGTCGTCTTGGTAAAGCGCATCGACACTGCCGCCGGGCAGGTCCGAGGACTGGGAGGTGCCGCCTGAGTTATACAAACCAAAGCGAAGTCCGCTCGCCTGGGTGGTGGTGTCGGTGGACGAATAGGTGAAGGAGAGCGAAAGCGAATCCCCCACGGATAGCGTGGTGCTGTTAAACGTCGTGAGCCAATGGGGGTTGGCCGTCGCGGCAGGGCGCGAG
>DATHXF010000008.1:0-8502 GCA_035459785.1 Rariglobus sp.
CTTAAATCCCCCTTATGAAATCCCTTACCCTAGCCCTGTGTGTGCTTGCGATCCTTGGTGCGTCCGCATCCACGTTCTTCTATTTCAAGATCGGCAACACCAAGGAAGTCCTGAAGCAGGAGGTCACCACCGCCCAGACACGCTCCACCGAGCTTCAGGGTCGCCTCACCGAATCCACCGCTCAGGGTGAAGTCCTCCAGAAGCGTCTGGCCGAACTCGACAGCGATCTCGGTGACGCCAAGTCCAAGGCCACCGCTGCCGAGGGCCGTGTCGCCCAGCTGACCCGTGATCTTTCCCAGGTTAAAAACCAGCTCACCGCCAAAAACGACGCCGAGCAGTCCCTCAACCGCGAGATCGCCGATCTCAAGCGCGAGATCGCCCAGGCCAAGCTTGCCGCCGCCGCTGCCTCCCCCGAAGAGATCGAGGCTTTCAAGACCACCATCGCCACTCTTCAGGCCAAAGTCACCGAACTCGAGGCCGGTCGCAGCTCCGTCGCCAACACCACCGGTGTGACCGGCACCACCACCACCGCTGCTCCGGTTGACGGCGCCGCCGTCGGTTCCAGCGCCCAAGTCGTGAGCATCGGTGAAAAGAACGCCTTCGTCGTCCTCAACATCGGCACCGCCCAGGGCGTTCAGGTTGGCCAGAAAATCAACGTCACCCGCGAGGCCGACACCGTCGCCACCGCCGTGGTGAGCAGCGTGCATGACGGCTACTCCATCGCCCAGATCACCGTCGGTTCAATCAAAGGCGGCCTGGTCAAGGGCGACACCGCCACGATCGCCAAATAATCCTCCATGGTCCGCCTGAAAAAATTCCTCCTTCTCGCCCTCGCCGTTCTTGGCGGCTCGCTGCTCTTCACGGGCTGCACGTCCAAGACCGAACAGGACAGCTCCATTCCGTGGAGCCGTCCCGCCAGCTGGGAAGGCGGCATTCCGGGCATGGGCGGCATGGGCGGCCCCGGCGGCATGCGTTAAGCGACTCTCTCCAAAATCCGGCCTCGCAAGGGCCGGATTTTTTTGCGCCTTCATAATGGCCTCGTGTCTTGTTTATCTCCTGACGGCGATTAGCCGGCACCTCCGCTTAACTGCGCAGGGCACGGAGCACGGCAGTGCGGAGATGGTCACATGCGCAGCGTGTGGCCCCGAAGGGGTGACTGACAGCGGGTGCCCACAGGGCGACGGAGGAAACAATAGCCGAAGCCACTCCACGAAAATCGGCCATTGGCAGATTTCATTAGTGGTTAAAAACTCCAAGAGTTGATCGATGGTCTCCGTAAAATCCGTGGTTGGTTTGAACGGTTGAATCCTCGTTAATTCCCCAATCATGGCCGACTCCGCTCCGACCAACTCCTCGCTCACGCCGCAGCCCGGCCACCTCTACGTCGTCGCCACGCCCATCGGCAACCTCGCCGACCTCACCGACCGCGCCCGCGCCATCCTCGGCGCCGTCGACCTCGTCGCCTGCGAGGACACCCGCACCACCGGCTCGATGCTCACCCGCCTCGGCCTCCACCGCGATCTCGTCGCCTACCACGATCACAACGAAATCGACGTCGCCGAAAAACTCGCCGAACAGATCGCCGCCGGCAAATCCGTCGCCGTGGTCTCCGACGCCGGCACGCCCGCCATCAGCGATCCCGGTTTCCGCATCGTGCGCGCCTGCCGCCGCCGCAACCTCCCCGTCATCCCCGTCCCCGGCGCCTGCGCCGTCGCCGCCGTGCTCAGCGCCAGCGGACTCCCCACCAACGGCTTTCTCTTCGCCGGCTTTCTCATTTCCAAAACATCCGCCCGCACCGCGTTTCTGGAAAAGTATCGCGACTTCGAGTTCACCCTCGCCCTCTACGAAAGCTGCCACCGCATCGACAAGTTCGCCGAGGAGATCGTCGTCACACTAGGGCCTGACCGCGTCGTCTGCATCGCCAAGGAAGTGACGAAACTCCACGAAACTTTTTACGTCGGCCGCGCCGCCGACGTCCGCGACCGCCTCCTCAAAGGCAGCCTCAAAGGCGAATTCGTCGTCCTCATCGCCCCCGCCGACTTCGTGCTCTAAACACCAATCAAGTTAACCACTGATCAACACTGATAGTCACTAATTCAAACCATCGCTCCGCTTCCGAAATTAGCGTCCATTCGTGTTCATTAGCGGTTAAAAATTCCGTCGTTCGCATATCCACAGTCATGTCGTCCCCCATCGCCGCCGTCATCGATATCGGCTCGAACTCCATCAAAATCCTCGTCGCCACGCGTGAGGCCGACGGACGCATTGTTGCCCTCAAGACGCAAACACTCGAAGCCCGCATCAGCGCCGGCATCAGCCAGGCCGTTCCCCGTCTCAGCGAAGAAGGCATGGCCCGTGGACTCGCCGCGATCCAGGAACTCCTCGCCATCGCCGAGCCCTTCTCCCCGACATCCACCGTCCTCGTCGCGACCAGCGCCGTGCGCGACGCCGCCAACGGCCCCGAGTTCCGCCAGCGCGTGCTAGACGCCACCGGCCACACCATCCGCATCCTCGCCGGCGACGAAGAGGCTGATCTCATCGGACGCGGCCTCACCTGCGACCCCGCGCTCACCGATCTCCAGAACTTCTACGTCTTCGACCTCGGCGGCGGCAGCATGGAACTCCTGGTCTTTCGCAACCGCCGCATCGAACAGGAACTGAGCCTCAAGCTCGGCTGCGTGCGCCTGACCGAAAAATTCATCACCGATCCGTCCGCACCGCTGCGCACCGAGGACTGCACCGCGCTCGCCCTGCATGTGCGCGACACCATCAAAGAGTCCGGCTTCCGCTTCAGCCTGCCCGCCGACGCCGAAGCCGTTTTCACCGGCGGCACCATGACCAGCGTGCGCCTCATCAAAGGCGCGCTCCATGGCGTGAAACTCGAAGACACGCCGCCGATCGTATCACTGGAAACGCTGCACGACCTCCTCGACGAAATCGGTCCGCTCACCCTCGACGCCCGTAAACAGATCCCCGGCATGCCCGCCTCGCGCGCCGATGTGTTTCCCGCCGCGCTCGTCACCGCGGTGACGCTGGCCGAGTTCGGCCTGTTCAAGCGCTTCCACCACTCGCTCTACAACCTCCGCTGGGGACTCGCCGCGCAGGCGCTGATGTAGGCCCGACCGCCGGTCGGGCGCGTCGCCCCTTAACTCCCCGTCTTCGGACTCCGCAACCCTCGCTTGATGGACGACGGCGCCAGTTTCACTTCCTTGCGCAGCGCCTTCAGCATTTTCTCAAAATCCTTCGGCAGCGGCGCGCGCAGATCGAGCACCTTGCCCGTGATCGGATGTTTCACGACCAGATGCTCGGCGTGCAGCATCATGCGCGTCGGCTGATGCGGCAGACGCGGACTCGGCTTCCAACCGTAAATCACGTCGCCCAGTAAAATGTGCCCGAGCGCCTTCATGTGGACGCGAATCTGGTGTGTGCGGCCCGTGTGGATCGTGCAACGCATGAGCGCCGCCAGGTTGCCGCCAAACGCCTCCACGCGCTCCCAGTCCGTGTGCGCATCGCGTCCGCCCGGACCCTCGACGACCGCCATCTTGTGACGCTGCGTGGGGTTGCGGCCGATCGGCTTGCGCATGCTGCCGCTCAGGAGCGGCGGCACGCCGTCCACCAGCGCGAGATATTGTTTGTGCGACGTGCGCGCGGCGAATTGCTCCGAGATGCCGCGGTGCGCCGCGTCGGTCTTCGCGACGAGCATGATGCCCGACGTATCACGGTCGAGGCGGTGCACGATGCCGGGGCGCTCGACGCCGCCGATGCCGCTCAACTCGCCCTCGCAATGCGAGAGCAGCGCATGGACAAGCGTGTCGTCACCCGTGCCCGCGCCGGGATGCACGACCATGCCGGCGGCCTTGTTGATCGCGAGGAGGTGCTTGTCCTCAAAAACCACGTCGATGGGAATATCGACCGCCTTGATTTCCGAGGATTTCACCTCGGGAAACGAAAAAACGAGTTCGTCGCCGGAGACCACGTCGGCGCTGCGGTCGATCACCTTGCCGTTGCGCGTGACCAGGCCCGCGTCGAGACACCGTTGGAACGCCACCCGGCTGTGCTCGGGGAACGCCGTCGCCAGCACCTTGTCGGCACGGGCACGGGAAGAATCAGGCGGAACGGTGTAGCTGATAGACATACGAGCGCACCACGCTCACGGGGATTTCGCCGCAAGGCGATCAATCTCCGCAACCATCGCCGTGCGGGTGGCGGCGGGCACGGAGGCGACCTCCCAGCCATTCTTTGCCAAACGAGCCAGCTCCGCACGCGTGAATCCCGCCTCGGCGGCAAGCGCGGCATATTCGCCGTTGAGCGTGTTGGCGAAGACCAGCGGGTCGTCGGTGCTGATCGTGCACCGCACGCCCGCCGCCGTGAGCGCGCGCAACGGATGCTCAGCGAGCGAAGGCGAGACGCAGAGTTTCACGTTGCTCAGCGGACACACGTCAAAGGTGACCCCGCGCTCCGCCGCGAGCGCGACGACCGCCGGATCCTCGACCGCGCGCACGCCGTGCTGAATGCGCGTGGCTCCGAGTTGCTCGATGGCCTCGCGCACGCGATCCGCGCCGCCGAATTCACCGGCATGCGCCTTGGTGATTTTACCCTCGGACCGCAGCCGCGCCCACACCTTGGCCGTCCAAGGTTCGTTCGGCAGACTTTCGAGCCCGTGCAAATCCACGCCGGCCAATCCGTCCCAGCTGCCCAGCTCATCAATCACCGCCTGCATGGGTCCCGTATAATCCGTGCGCGCCATGCCGGCAAAAATCCGCACCTCCAGTCCGGCGGGAACGGCCGCACGGATGGCCGCGATGATTTCGCGGCCCGGCGTGTTGATAAACCCGCTCACGGGCAGATGAAACGACGTCTCCACGTAGCGCACGTTTTGCGCGACGTGTTTGGCAAAAATCGCCTTGGCAGCTTCGTGATAACGCTCGGCCGAGACAAACCACGGCAGCGCGTGCCCGAGAAGAATTTCGTCGAACTTCGGGAACGACGGATAACGAAACTCCGGCGCATGGAAGTAAGGATTTTCCGGATACGCCTCCGGTTTCCACGCGCGCAGCAACTCGTAGGGCAGCGCACCCTCGATGTGCAGGTGCGTCTCGGTCTTCGGCAGGGACTGGATGAAATCGAGCATGGTGAAGTAGCGAGCAGTGAGTAGCGGGTAGCGAGTAGAAGGAAGTTCGAAGTCAGGATGCTCGCTACTCACTAGCCGCTACTCACTACTTTTTGCCCAGCAGGTATTCGGGATTCAGCTTGTGCAGCGTCTTCGGCACGAAGAGCCCGTCCTTGCGGATGAGTTTGCCGTCAAACCACACCTCGCCGCCGCCCCACTCCGGCCGCTGGATGTTCACCATATCCCAGTGAACCTGACTCTTGTTGCCGTTGCCCACGCCCTCGTAAGCCTGGCCGGGCGTAAAGTGGAAGGAGCCGGCAATCTTCTCGTCGAAGAGAATGTCACGCATCGGCTCAAGGATGTGCGGATTGAAGCCGAGGGCGAATTCGCCGATGTAGCGCGCGCCCGGATCACTGTCCAAAATCTCGTTGAGGCGCTTCGTGTTGTTGGCGGTGGCCTCGACGATTTTGCCCTTCTTGAAAACAAGCCGGATGTTGTCGAACGACGTGCCGAGATAAACCGTTGGCGCGTTGTAGGCGATGACGCCCTCGACGCTGTCCTTCACCGGGCACGAGAACACCTCACCATCGGGGATGTTGCGACGTCCGCCGCAGGTCTGCGAACCGATGCCCTTGATCGAGAAACGCAGATCGGTGCCAGGCCCCGTGATCTGGACCTTGTCGGTCTTGTCCATGAGCGCCTTGAGGGCGTTCATGCCGGGGATCATGCGCGCGTAGTCGAGCGTGCAGACCTTGAAATAAAAGTCCTCGAACTCCTCGGTGCTCTTGGCGGCCTGCTGGGCCATCGACGAGGTCGGCCAGCGGAGCACGACCCACTTGGTCTTGTTCACGCGGTGATCAAGGACGGGCTTCATGACCTTCGAAACCATCTGAACGCGCGACGACGGGATGTCGGAGTTTTCGAAAATATTCTCGGACCCGCGCAGGGCGATGTAGGCGTCCATCTTCTGCATGCGCGCATACTCGATCTCGGCGTGCGGGGCGTATTGGGCCTCCTCGGCGCCGAGCATGAGTTCGCGCGAGACGCGGGCGCGATGGATGTTGACGTAAGGATGGGCGCCGAGCGCGCGCGTGGCGCGAATGAGCGCGATCACCATCGCGTCGGGAATGTCGAAGGCGTCGATGAGGACGCGTTCGCCCTTCTTGAGTTCGCAGGAAAACGCGGTGAGGCCCCTGGCCAGTTCGAGATAACGGGTGTCGATGATCATGTCGGTGGAATCGGTGAAATGGAGTTAAGCGGCGGGCCGCACGGGCGCGTCGTGGAAACAGATGCGCTCGACCGCCTCGTCGAAGTCGGACGCGCCGCGGATGATGTCGATCTCGAGGCGCAGATAATAGATCGGCACGGCGCACGGCAGACCGTCGGGCAGGCGCACCGCGTCTTTTTCGGTGGTCACGATGAACTCGACCTTCTGCTCGATGCCCTCGGTGAAAATCTCAACGAAGTCCTCCGACGTAAACCGGTAGTGGTCGAGGTAGCGGCGGGTGAACGCGATGTGCCCGCCGAGGTCGCGCAGGAATTTCTCGAAACCCTCGGGCACGGCGATGCCGCTGAAGGCACCGACGTTTTTGCCGCGCAACCACTCGAGCGGCTGGCGCTCGTCGCTGCCGAAGCGCTGGAGGTATTGCGGACGGTGCGCGCACTCGATCACATCCACGCCGGGGTTGTGCTTCTGAATGAGTTCCTCGAGCTCCAGGTCACGCTCGCCGTCGGACTTCGTGAGAAACACGTAGCTGGCGCGCTTCAGGTGCTTGATCGGCTCGCGCAGGATGCCGCGCGGCAGCAGGTGGCCGTTGCCAAAAGGGTTGGTCTTGTCGACGAGGAGCAGGTTGAGCCGGCCCTTGAGCGGCAGGTATTGGAAACCGTCATCCAGAATGAGCGTGTCGCAGCCGAATTTCTTGATGGCGTAGGCGCCCGCCTTCACGCGGTTTTTGTCCACGATGACGAAAACGCCGGGAAGGTTGCGCGCGAGCATGTAAGGCTCGTCGCCGGCCTGCTCGGAATCGAGGAGCACGCGCTGGCCGTCGCTCACGATGCGGGGCGGCGGCTCGTCGGTGTGCGAGATGCGATACCACCACTTTTTCCACATGGGCGGGGCCTTGCTGCGGTAACCGCGCGAAAGGATGGCGACCTTGCGGCCGCGGTCGCGAAGGGCACGGGCGAATTTTTCGACAACCGGCGTCTTGCCCGTGCCGCCCACGGTGAGATTGCCCACCACCACCACGAGACAGCCCAGCGGCTGGTCGTGAAAAATGCGTTTTCGGTAAAGCCACAGGCGCGACTGGGCTATGCCGCTGAACAGGTAGGAGAGGCCCTGCAAAAACCCGGCGAAGACCGTCGCCCGCATTCCCTCGCGCCGACCGAAAATGACATCGATCGTGTAGCCTTCAAAGGAGTTGAGTTGGCGTTTGAGCCAGGACGACATGCGGGCGGATTAGGGTGTTGACGGTAGGCGGGCGGGAACGCTTGGCTGAACGTTCTACCACGCCGCAAGCCGGGTCACGCAACTCAATCCTCCGACAGTTGCTGTCAACCTCCGGTAAACGTCGCCGGTGGATCCAACACACGCCCATGAGCTACAAATTGTTCATTCCCGGTCCCATTGCCGTCTCCGACAAGACGCTGCGCGCCATGGCGCAGCCGATGATCGGTCACCGCAGCACCGACTTTGTGGCGCTCTACAACTCCATCCAACCGGACTTGCAGGCGCTCTTTTACACCAAGGATCCGGTGTATCTCTCCACGAGTTCCGCCTGGGGCGTGATGGAAGGCGCCCTGCGCAACGTGTGCCAGAAGAAAGTCCTTAACTGCATGAACGGCGCGTTCTCCGACAAATGGAACGACGTCGCCCTCCGCATTGGCAAGCAGGCCACCGCCCTCAAATCCGAGTGGGGCCAGCCCGTCGACCCCGAGGCCGTCCGCAAGGAACTCGCCACCGGCGCCTACGACTGCGTCACCATCATTCACAACGAGACCTCCACCGGCACGATGAGCGACATCAACGCGCTCGCCGCCGTCCTCCGCGAGTTCCCCGACGTCATCTCGATCATCGACACGGTTTCCTCGTTCACCGTCGTTCCCATCAAGAAGGATGAACTCGGCATCGATATCATCATCACCGGCTCCCAGAAAGCCCTCGCGATGCCCCCCGGCCTCGCGCTCATCACGGTTTCCAAGAAGGCCCTCGAGCGCTCCGCCCTCGCCAAGGACCGCGGTTATTATTTCGACCTGATCGAATTCCAAAAAAACCACGAGAACGGCATGACCCCGAGCACCCCGTGCATCGCGCTCATCTACGCCCTCAAGTCCAAGCTGGAAGACATCAAGGCCGAGGGCATCGAAAACCGCTACGCCCGCCACGCCCGCCTCAA
>DATHXF010000009.1:0-9614 GCA_035459785.1 Rariglobus sp.
CGGGAATTTCTTCTGCAACGCCGCGTAGATCTCCGGGTCCTGCTCTCCGTCGTCGCCGAAAAGCGTGAAGCGCACCTGAGGATACGCCAGCAACACCGCCTCCAGCGCACGCAGTTTATAGCCCTGCTGATTCGGGTCCAAAATCGACGCACCGCTCGCCTCGGAAATTTCCTTCAACCGCAACACCCCGCGCGGAAATCCCTGGCCGCCCAGAAACCCGCGCAGGTTGTCGGTGAGCTGCTTCGGCGAGGCCGACACATAAAATACCGCCGACGCCTCCGGCTTCGAATTCCGCTTCAACAACCGGTGATAAAGCGCCGCCATGCCCGGCACCGCTTCTCGCCGCACTGGCGGCACCGTCAGGCTGTTTTTGAGCAGCGTCCGTTTTTCCACCACGCCGCTCACCAGCACCGTGTCATCGACATCCGAGATGATCCCGAACCGGTTCTCCGGATCCACCACCAGCAGACCCGCCGCGCTGCTCGCCGCCGGTTCGCTGGTGATCTCGTGCCAGCCGGACGCCAGCGCCAGCGGACGATTCATCGCCAGTTCCCAATAGCCGTCATCGTCTGTGCGCAGCGACCATTCCAAGTCCGCCACCCTCCACGTCACCGCGCCCTCCTCTCCGCTCGTCAGCAACAACCGCGAGTTCCGATAAAGCGTCTCGACCCGCCCCTGTTCGCCGCCGGGCGAAGTCCGCACCTCGGTCAACCGCCCCGAAAAATGCGTCCCCGTCGCCCCGCTCCACGCATCATCCACGACCACCTGTCGCGTCTCCTGCGCGCGCATCGAAACAACAGCAACCACCGCGAGACAAAGCACCGCTGTCTTAATCATCCCTCAAACCCCGCGCCAAACTCCGCCCCATGGCAAGCCGCGAGCATCGGCTTTCCGGCAGACGCTCCGTTCAGTTTTTACCGGTGGCATCAGCCACCCCTCCGCAACCCAGCCGGAGCATTGCGCGAGGCCGCTCCCAGAGAATCGCCCATTGGGCGATTCCATTAGTGGTTAACCCCTCCGTCGCTGGGATTCTGTGACAGAGCAAAATATTCACCACAAAGACACCGAGGCACAACGTGCGCACAAAGGTAAGGCCCGCTGGATGCCTCTTTGTCCGATCTTCGTGACTCTGTGCCTTCGTGGTAAAACATACCGTCCTAATCGACGCAGGGACCAAGCTGGCTTCTTCGCCCAACATATCCTACTTCTCCTCCGTCCCGCTGCGCCACCTACTCCGGCTCGTTGATCGGCCATGCGATTTTTTGCATCACCTTCCGCAGCTCCCCGAATCCACCTTCGGCTTTCCCTACGGAAAAACCGGCACCCGCTGGTTTTCTGCGGTGTCTTCGTTCTTCTGCTCTTACTGGCCACACCCGCCGCCGCCCAGTTTTCCAAGCTCGAGTCCGACACCACCCCCTCCGGCTATCTCGCCACGCTCCTCATCAACGAAGCCCCCTTTCCCGGCGAACGCGGTTACGTGAGCGAGGAGGACACCAAGTCCGCCATGCTCGCCATCCTTTGGGTGCTCCACGGCCGCCTCGCCGCCGTGCCCGCGCCCTACACCCAGTGGCAGGTCGCCGGCGTCAAAACCACCCGCATCACCGACATCATCACCGGCGATGGCGAACGCCGCCAGTGCGAGGGATTTTTCCGCGACCCGTCCGGTCGACCCGTCTGCGCACCGCGCGTGGTCGAGCGCCGAACCTACCTCGTCTCCATCGCCAACAAGGGAAACGTCGCCGGCCGCTTTTCCCGTCTGCTCAACTTCGCCCAAGGCCTGTCCTCCGCCTACGTCGCGTCCGGCATCGCGGGCGCCGACCGGTTTGCCCTGCTGCGCAACATCGGCTCCGTCGAGGTAACCGGCGGTGCCTTCTCCTGGATGACGGACAAAGATTTCTACAACCCCGGCGGCAATTTCGTGCGCATCCCCGACGCCGACAGCGGCTCCCTCGGCGGCAACCGTTTCTTCACACTTCGCAAATCTCCCAAATGAAACTCCTCCCTCTCGCCGTGATCCTGCTCTGCGCGCTGCCGTTCGCGCGCGCCCAGTCCCCGATCACGGTCACCACCACGCCGCACGCTCCGTCAAACGTCCCCGCCGAATTGCTGGAGCCCGCCCTGCTCGGCGAAGTCACCCGCCATCTCTACCGCTGGTATGTGGACGAGTCCGACATCGAGAAGGCCGACCACTCGCCCGATCTCATCCTGTGGGTCGGACTCACCACGCCGGCGCTCGATGCGGGTGACAAAAGCCAGTTCGCCCAGATCCTCCTGCCGCTTCCCGGTATCACCGTGCAGCTCAAAAAAGCCGACTACGTCATCGAAGAGACCGGCACCACGGTGAAGAGCAACGGCTTCAAAATCACCGCAGTCTCCCGCGGACTCGTCCCCGCGTCATTGCCCGCCGGATACATCGAACTGAAGCTGCCCATGGCGAAATTAAAAGAGCACCTGTTCGCCACGCGCCACCAGCAAGACTTCCCCAGCGAAGCCCTGATCGAGCGCCTGAAGGTCGCGCTCGTCAAAGAGCTGAACCGCCAGAAAACCCCGGGCGTGAAAAACCTCGCCGAACTCCAGACCGTTTACCTCGGTTCGCTGTCGCCCCTGTCCAACGACCTCTGGGTCTATTGGGAAAACCGTAAATGGCTCGTGCACTGCACCTCGGACATAGACCTCGCCAACCCCGCCGTGTGGTCGCAGGAAAACCTCTCTTTCCGCCGCTACGACACCCTCACACAAGTGGTGGTCTCGATGGACGAGGCCGCCGGCAGCAACCGCTTCATGACCCGCGACCAGATCGGCCGCGCGCTCTACAACTGCCTCGTCCTCGGCAAACGCGTCCAGATCACGCCCTCCGCGCTCAAAGTCCCGAACTCCAAGCGCCTGTATCACAAATAAGGACGCGAAGCCTCGCCGCCCACCGGATGACGGACCGGGGAAGCCCGCCGCCCGGCTTGTAAAAGTCCTCCCGTCAGACCGCTTTGGCCCAAAAGAGGCTTGGGGAATGGCGCAAACCGCCATCCATGGTCATGTCCTCACTCCCGCCGCCCTCCAGGGTCCTCATCGCCGACGACTCGATCGTCTGCCGTGACGTGCTCGTCATTCTCCTGAAAACCTCCGGCTACGACGTGGTCAGTGTTTTCGACGGTGCGGAGGCGGTGCAGGCGCTCCGCACCCAGTCCTTCGATCTCGCGATCCTCGACAACGATATGCCCAACCTCGGCGGCATCGGCGCGCTCACCCAGTTGCGAAGCTTTTTACCCAAGCTCCCGGTGGTCGTGTGCTCGGGCACCGTCACCGAATCCGACGCCGTTCACTACCGCCAGCTGGGGATCGACGATCTGCTGAAAAAACCGGTCGACCCGCGCGCGCTCCGCGACCGCGTCGCCCAGATTCTCTCCCGCCGCACTCTCCAGTCCCAAACCTCCGCATCCACGGCGCCCTTCCTCGTCGGGAAATCCGCCATCGAAAGCCCGTCGTCCTGCGCACTCATCGCGGGCGGATCTTCGCTCGCCCGCAACCTGCAGGCCGATCTCGAGCGCCTGCGCCAGTTTCGCTCTGTCGCGCTCATCGAGGGCCGCCACGGCTCCGGCCGCTTCGAACTCGCGCTTCAGGCTTCGCCCGCGTCCGGCACGCATACGTTCGTCTGCCATCCCGATGCGCTGGATGCCGCACACCTCGACCAGCTACTCAAGCCCGCGCTTGCAGACGCATCACCCGTGATGCTCGTCGTCCTTGAAGCCGACCAACTCTCCGCCGGCAGCCAGACTCTGCTCGAAGAACTTGTGCGCGGCCGCCTGACGGCCTTCGCCGGCCTGTCCAAACGCCTGCGCGTGACGCTCTGCTCCGAACGCACGCTCAGCGATCTTCACTTCAACGAATTTCTCCTGCTCCGCGCCGGCACCGCCACCTACGAAATCCCCGACTTCGCCGCCCGCCGCGAAGACTGGTGCGAGATCGCCCGGACCATTCTGCGTCGCTCGACCCAGGCCCGCGGCGCCCTCACATCCTCGGCCGCAAAGTGGATCGAGCAACAGACCTGGCCGGGCGACTACATGCAGTTTCACCGCACGGTCGAACTCGCCCGCAAGATCTCCGGAGCCGGCTCCATGATCAACGACGCGCACCTGATCGAGGCCGTCACCAAAGAACACGAGCACGACGCTCCGCTCTATCACGATCTCCTGTTCGACCAATACTCCGGAACGTAAGCTCGCCCCGCCCGGCGCTGGAGTCCGACGGGGAAAGCGATCAGGCCACGCGGTTGCCGCCGGCCGCCTTGGCCTCGGCCAACGCGCGATCCACCGAAGTCAGCAAGTCCGGCACGCCCGCGCGCGCATTGTGCCACGAAGCCACGCCGATGGAGAGCGTGACGTTCATCTTGCGCGCCTCCGCCAGAATCGTCTCGGCCATGCGGTTGCCCGCCACCGCGTCGGAATGCGGCAGCCACACCGCAAAATCATCGGCGGCCCAACGGACCACCACGCCGCTTTCACCCGTGCATTCACGGATGCTGTTCGCAATCGCCACCAACGTCTGGTCGCCGACTTTTTCACCATAGGCGGCGTTGATCTCTTTGAAACGGTCGATGTCGATCAGCAGGATCGTGAAAGACCGCGAGAATTTGCGCGCGCGTTCGACTTCCAGCTCCAGGAGATTGAGCCCTTCGTGATGGTTGTAGAGCCCCGTGAGCTGGTCGCGGGTCACGAGCCGGCGCAGTTCGCGCAACGTCACATGCTGTTTGATCGTGTAACGCAGCGAACGTTCAAGGCTGCGCGGTGTAAGTTCAAACTTCACCAGATAATCGAGCGCCCCCAATTGCATGGCCTGCTCGTCGATACTCCCCGAAGTCTCGCTGGTAACGAAAATCACCGGAGTATCGATCCCGAGCTGACCGATCTCCCGCAACAGATCGAGACCGGAGCGCGGACCGAGTTGGTAATCCAGCAGACACGCGTCAAACTTCCCCTCGCGCAGCGAAGTCAGCCCGTCCTCATAAGTGGCGGCCCAGTGCAGCTCGAACTTCTCCCGCACGAAGTTGTTGAATGATGCCTCGATAATACGGGCTTGGCCGCGGTCGTCCTCGATCAGCAAGACTTTCCGCAAGGGAGCCCCGAAAGGCGGGCGGGTGGGAACCGTAATCATGTCGGTAAGATCAATCGCGAAGAGCGGTGCCGGCAAGCCTGCCGTCGTGTTTACTCTTCAAACTCGTCCACCGGTTTGGCGCGAAGCGCGATCATCGGCAGGCCCATCTCTTTGCGCATGGCGTTCAGCTCGCGCTTGGTCGTCATCAGGTCCTCCTCGCGCTGCTCCATGTCCGCGAGACGCTCCAACTGCTCCTGCCCCTTCTCCAGCAGACGTAGTTCGCTCTCGTCCATGAACACGCTGCGCGCGGCCAGTTCCGCCGCCTTTTCTTCGAGCTGGGTCATTTGCTCCGCGCGCTTTTCCTCCGCCTCGCGGTCTTTGATGCTGATGCTTTCTTCCATCTCGACGAGCTTCGCCTTCACTTCGTCGAGCACGGCCTGCTCGCGTTTGCATTTCTCGGCAAAGGCATGTTCGTGGTCCCGCAGCTTCTGCTCGTTTTCCTTGAGCGTCCGCTCGCGGGCGGCGAGGCCCGCCTTCGTCTTAGCGACTTCCTCCAGCTCGGCCTGAAGCTTCGCCTTCAACGCGCGCAGTTCGGAATCGTTCTGCGGAAACGCGGGCGTCGTATTCGTCGTCGCCGGTTTCTCTGGCGCGGACGGCGCCGGTGCCGTCGTGATCGACTGCACCATGTGGCGGTTGAACCGCGCCGTGAATTCTCCATCCATCAACAGCGATTCGGTCTCCGTGATGATCGCGCCAAGTTTATCCACGTTGACCTGCTGAAGAGAGGCGGACCGAAGTCCCTCCTGCCAGGTTTGCAGGAAGCTTTGTCCGGCCCCCGCCGTCTTGCCGAACTGCGCGGCCTTGGCCTCGACCAGAAATTGTTCGCGTTTGATCGCCTGACTGAGGTTGGCCAGAAATCCGGTGCTGGCCGACAGGAGTTCGCGCAAGGTCTCCAACGCATCGCCGAGCGGAAGCACGCCGAGCTGATCTACCGTTTCGCACCAACTGTATTCGGGATGCTGCGCGACCTTGCCGGCGGCGCGCTTGAGTTTCCCTTGCTGGACAAGGATGCGGTTGAAAAATTCGACATCGATTTCGATCTGCCGTGCGATCGGCAGCAGCTTTCGAATCGAATCCATCAGCAACTGCGAACGCGGGCCGTTGTCATTCTCGCGGCGGAAAACCGCCATGAGATCCTGCAGACCCATGTGGAACGATTTGATCAACAGCTCGAAGCTGTAACTGAACCGCGACCAATCCTCGGGATAATCATGCGTCGCCAATGCCGCCGCATAATCCGGCGAAGCCGTCTTCAGACAGCACTCCAACCACCGGCGGATATCCTTGTGGATCAGCGTGGTCAGACTCTCGGCTTTCTTGAGCTGCAAATCGTAATGCAGCAGATTGTTCTGCGCCGTCTTGATGCTCTGCTCGCGCTCTTGCTTGGCCTTGGGCGTCAGGTTTTTCAGAAGCCCGGGCTTCTCTTCCAAGCGGGCCTTTTCCGCAACCACCTCATCCTGCGCTTCTTTTAGCTTTTCCTTCGCCAGCCCCAAGGCGCTCTCCCGCATCAACAAATCAACCAAATCCGCAGGCAATCCGGCGGTGGAAGTAGTCGCGGCTAAATTTGAGGAAACCAAAGTAAAAGCAGTTTACATTCGCCCTTCGGAAAATCTAGACGGACTTAGCCAAATCGGCGCTTTGAACACGATTTTTACACATTACGCAGACGTATTCGTGAAATTCATACAACCATCCCGCGAAACCACCGTCGACCCCGCAGCGCGGTCGTCCGCGCTGCGGGGTGAAATCAGAAGCTCAAGCTCAACTCGGCGCCGCTTTTATCGCGAAGCTGAATATAGCTCTTCACCCCGTCCACGCCCACAAACGTCACGGCCTGATCCACATCGATAACCTCACCCGCACGATACATCTTTCCGCCGATCATGAGCTTGGGCGTGGTGCCCTGAACCACGCTGCTAACCTTGAGCGCTTCGGCGAACTGAATGAAGGCAAGGCCGGCCTGAGGCAGCTTCGGATCGGTGGAAAGCACCACTCGATTGGGTCCGCCACCCGAATAGGTGGAGACACCGACCAGTTTGGGTTCCGGCCTCTCGGCAATTTTAGCAACCGCAGCTTCCTCCGCCAGAAGGGTCTCCGCCTTGGAGCTCTTCAACTCCGGCAATGCCGGCGGCGCGCTGTCATTCAACGGGGTATCAAGCTTGGCCCTCAATTTGGCCTGCTCTTCCTCCGACCGGGTAAAATAGTAAACCGTGCCACCGATCACAGCTACGACGAGGATCAATGCCACGGCGTAAATCACGTAATCGCGGGCGGTGGATTTCTTCTTAAAGTTCTCCGGACGAAACTCATCCGGTGATTGCAACGAAGGCGGAATGCTCGGGCGGGATGACATGTAAAATTTATGTCAACACCCCGCCCGCCGGGTCAAGTCCCTGTCCATCCAAACGAACCCACCGAACCAGTGTCGGCTAAGGCGTCTTGATCTCCCCATAGGCAAACCCCGCGCCGGCGAAGCCCACGTAGACTTTGCCAAACACGTCCTTGTCGCCGTCCAGCGCATCGATCCAATCGAAAATTCCGGTCGGGTAATCGCCGACCTTGTCCCACGTCTTGCCCTCGTCGGTGGAACGGAAAATCCCCGTCTGACCGCCGGCCACTCCCGCCACGAAGACCGTCGGATAACCGCCCTCCTTCCGCGCCTTGCCCAACGCGATGTTAAACGCCTGCTGGATACCAGGCACGGCCGCCCACGTGACGCCGCCATCGCTCGAGCGCCACGCGCCTCCGATCGTCCCTTCCGCAAACCACAAGTGGCCCGCGTGCCCGGGCGCGGCTTTCATGATCACGCCCCAACGATTGCCCACCGGGTTGCCGACCTTTGCGAAGTTGGCCCCTCCGTCGGTGGACCGGTAAACGCCATCCTGTGGACGATAAAAATAAAACGTGTCGGCCAGCACGCGATCCGCGCACAGCGATTTCTGCGGCATGGGATGCGAATTGAAGCCCGTCTCCGTCGGTCCGCCGAAGGAACATTGCGTCCACGTCGCCCCGCGATCCTTCGTGAAATACGGCAGCTTCATGTGCGCGGGCGCCCACACGATTTTGTCCGTGCTGTTGGCCGACACCGCGATGATGCCGTATTCCAGCTCCTTGGGCGCCGTGCCGTTTTCCAAGGCCGCGAACCGCGTCCACGTCTGCCCGCCGTCCGTCGAGTAACCGCTCGAATTCGCCTTCGGCACGAAATCCAGATGACTCCGGAAAACGCCCGCGATGAACTTCGGATCTGCCGCGCACCAATCCAGCGCCCATGCCGACATGAATCCCGGCTGCGACCGCTTGGCCGAATACGTGTCCACATCGCCAAAATAAAACGCCCCCAGATCCCACATCGCGGCCACCGGTTTTCCGCCCGGCGGAGCGATCACGTCGTTGCCACACGCTTCCTCGATCCCCTCGCTCGCGGAGTGCCATTCGATCTGCGGCGTCGTCAGATCATTGGCCCACCACACGCCGAAGCCTTCCGCGAACCACAGCTTGCCCGGCACAAACGGATCGAAGGTGATTTCTCCCACGCTGAGCCAATAGTTCGCCTGCTTTCCCTGCCACTGGACATGCGGGCTCGTGAGCTTGAACGTGTGGTAAGTCCACGTCGCACCCTGGTCTTTCGACACAAAACATTTTCCGCCGTTGCGTATCACGACCACATGCCGCGCATCGGCCGGATCAATCGCGAGGTCCGCGTAGGACATGCTGCCGCCCTCCTTCCCCGTCGGCGTGATATCCGTCCACACGCCGGCGCGTGAATATTTCCAGACCGCGCCCGTCGCGCCCTTATCGTTTTCGTAAGCGACAAAGTAAGTGCCGTCCGATCCGATTTCCGCATCACGCGGCTTGCCCGCGCTCCCCGGACCACCATCGGAAATCCGGCTCCACGTGACGCCGGCGTCCGCCGTCTTATAAATGCCCTCGGCCTCGACCGTGACATAAATCACCTTCGTTTTCCCCTGCACGGCACCCGAACCCGTGTCGAAAGTTACCGTATTGGATCCATGCGGATGCACACCGTCCGGCACGCTCTCGATCTTGGCCCAGGCTCCGCCACCATTCCGCGTGACCCACAGACCGTTCGCAAGGGAGCCGTAGTAAACTACGTCGCTGTTGGCCGGATCAACCGCGAGGCGCTCACCCTCCTGACGCCCGTGCCCGTTCGGCTCCATCTTCACCTTGCAGCTGAGAAACGACGTGGCGACCCATGTGTCTCCGCGATTGGTGCTCTTAAAAATCTGTCCCTCGGTTTCGCCGTAAGGCAGACCGGCAAACGCCATGTAGGCGATGTCCGGATTTTTCGGCGCACTCACCAGACTGTCGACGCCTGCATATTTCCCGTAGTTCACCGAACTGACGGGCATGCTCGTCGAGGTAACCACCTGCTTCCACGAAGCGGTGGCGGCGTTCCAGCGATACGCCCCCGAAACATCGGTGCGCACATACATCAGGTTTTTCTCGGT
>DATHXF010000010.1:0-2135 GCA_035459785.1 Rariglobus sp.
ATGGCGGAGGTGTTCGGCGCCGATGCCGGCAAGGTGAAGTTGCGCGATGTGTCCGCGTTTACCGATCCGGATCTGAGCTGGCTGATGGAACGCGTGAAGGACGAGGTGATGGCGCGTCGCGCGAGCGTGCTGCGCGTGCAGGGGTTGGCGCAGTTGATCGCAACGCATCTGGTGCGAAACTACGCGGAGGTTGTGCACGAACCGTCGGGCGGCGGCTCGGCGCTGCCGGGTTTTAAGTTGAAGCAGGTCACCGACTGGATCGAGACGCACCTGGAGGATGAGTTTGATCTGGAGCAGCTAGCGGCGCAGGCGGGGTTGAGCAAATTTCACTTTCATCGCCTGTTCACCCGCGCCACCGGTGTATCGCCCGCGAAGTATCAGCTCAACGCGCGCATGAACGAGGCGCGGCGGCGTCTGCGGGAGACGAAGGAGAGCATCATCGCGGTGGCCCTGGATCTTGGCTACGCGAGCCCGAGTCATTTTGCGCAGGTTTTTCGCCGGGAGAGCGGGATGACTCCGAGCGTGTATCGGCGTCAGCGCTGAGCCGGGCGGGGTTTTGCGCAAGGAGACTACAGGTCGAGCAACGGGTCAGGCGCACGCGACGGCCGACGGGGGTAGAGTGCTGCATCGAAAACGAAACCGGCGATGAAGCGCCGGATTTTTTTGAGAATCCACCCACCACCCAAATGAATCCCATATCCAATCTTCCCCGTCTGTCGTCCGCCGCCGCGCTGCTTTCGCTCGGGGCGCTTCTATCCGTTGCCACTCCCGCTTCCGTCGTCGCCGCCGATACGCTGGCGTGGGACAAAACGTTTCCTCAGAGCGCGAACGTCACTCATCAAAAAGTATCTTTCTACAACCGCCTCGGCATTCAGATCGTCGCGGATTTGTATGTCCCGAAGACGCTCGATCTCTCCAAAAAGAATCCGGCCATCGTGGTCGGCGGTCCGTATGGCGCGGTGAAGGAACAAAGCGCCGGACTGTATGCGCAGACGATGGCGGAGCGCGGCTTCGTCACACTCGCCCACGATCCTTCCTACAACGGCGAGAGCGGCGGGCAGCCGCATTTCACGGCATCGGCGGAGGCGTTGGTGGAAGACTTCAGCGCGGCGGTTGATTTTCTCGGCACGAAGCCGTTCGTGGATCGCGAGCGCATCGGAGTCATCGGTGTGTGCGGCAGCGGCAGTTTCGGACTCGCCGCCGCGGAGACCGATCCGCGCATCAAGGCCGTCGCGACGATCAGCATGTATGACATCGGCCAGGCCCACCGTCAAGGGCTGTCCGAAAAGCCCGATGTCGCCGCGATCAAAAAATCACTGGCGGCGATCTCGGCGCTGCGTTGGGCCGAGGTGGACGGAGCGGAGCGGACGATGGGCATCGGCACGCCGCAGGCGCTCACCGAGCAGTCGTCGGCGATAGACCGGGAGTTCTATGATTACTACCGCACGCCGCGCGGCCAGCATCCGCGCTCGAGCACCGCATTCTGGCGCACGGGCGGCGCGCAGATGATGTTATTCTGGTCGTTCGCGAACTTGGAGTGGATTTCCCCGCGTCCGGTGTTGTTCATCACCGGAGAACACGCGCATTCGCGCATCTTCAGCGAACACGCCTACAAGCTGGCCTCCGAGCCGAAGGAACTCCTCGTCGTTCCCGGTGCAGGACACGTCGATCTCTACGACCGGGTGGCGCTGATTCCGTTCGACAAGCTGGCCGCGTTTTTCGGCGAACACCTCAAGTAAACCTCCTGCGTCCATCTTCGCCCGGGCGATTCACGCTGGTCATGGGGCTTTGGATGGCGGGAGAGCGAAAGGGCGCTCGGCCAAGGCGACCGAGGTGGAGGCGGGCCAGCGGCCCGTGCCACCGAGGTCAACGCCGGCCCAGTGCCCTTTCTCTCTTCCCTCGCAGAGCTTCAGCGATGGGCAGATTTATTTAGCAAACACACCCTAGCAAAAGCCGCCACTCTACTGGTAAAAAAAACGCCGTCGACACCCCGCAAACAGCCCAACGGCTGGACCTGAACCCAGCAGGGTTCGATGTGCGTAGCTCCGGGAAGGATGAATAGCTCCTTGTTTTTCGTGCCGGTCGCCTTGGCGAAAGCTCTTCGGTCATGTTGAGGCTGTCCGACCCGATCACTC
>DATHXF010000011.1:0-5990 GCA_035459785.1 Rariglobus sp.
TCCTCGAGGTCCTCGGCGGCCAGGTCGAGCCCCTTGGTGTTCAGCGACTCCGGCGTCGGCACGCGCCCGATCGGCGTGTCGCGCGCCTCGGCGGCGTCGTCGCAGCGGCGGAAGACCCACTCGAGCACACGCGAATTCTCCCCGAAACCGGGCCACAGGAAGTTGCCGGTGTCGAGATCCTTACGGAACCAGTTGACGTAGAAGATCTTCGGCAGCACCGCGCCCTCGCGGCGGCCGATCTTCAGCCAGTGCGCCCAGTAGTCGGCCATGTGGTAGCCGCAGAACGGCAGCATCGCGAACGGATCGCGGCGCACCTTGCCGATCGTGCCCGCCGCCGCCGCCGTCATCTCGGAGCCCATCGTCGCGCCGACATACACGCCCGCGCTCCAGTTGAACGCCTGGTAAATGAGCGGCACGGTGCCCGCGCGGCGTCCGCCGAAGATGATCGCGCTGATCGGCACGCCCTGCGGGGCCTCCCAATCCGGATCGATGGTCGGGCACTGCGAAGCCGGCGCGGTGAAACGCGAGTTGGGATGCGCGGCCTTGGCGCCGGTGATCTTGGCGATCTCCGGCGTCCACGTCTTGCCCTGCCAGTCCTGGCAGATCTCAGGCGACTTGTCGGTCATGCCTTCCCACCACACGCCGCCGTCGGGCGTGAGCGCGACGTTGGTGAAGATCGTGTTCTTCGCGAGCGACGCCATCGCATTGGGATTGGTTTTCACCGACGTGCCCGGAGCGACGCCGAAGAAACCGGCCTCGGGATTGATCGCATGCAGGCGACCGTTGGCATCGGGCTTGATCCACGCGATATCGTCGCCGACCGTCCACACCTTCCAGCCTTTCTGCTGGAGCGCGGGCGGTGGGATGAGCATCGCGAAATTCGTTTTTCCGCAGGCGCTGGGGAACGCGGCGGCGACGTAGGTTTTTTCGCCCTGCGGATCCTCGACGCCGAGGATGAGCATGTGTTCGGCCATCCAGCCCTCGTCGCGCGCCATGTTGGAGGCGATGCGCAGCGCGAAACATTTTTTACCGAGCAACGCATTGCCGCCGTAGCCCGAACCGTAGGACCAGATCTCGCGCGTCTCCGGGAAGTGGACGATATACTTCTCCTTGTTGCAGGGCCACGAGACATCCGCCTGACCTTCGGCCAGCGGTGCGCCGACGGAATGCATGCAGGGCACGACGCGCTTCTCGTTTTCATCGATCTCTTTGAAGACCGGCAGGCCGATGCGCGCCATGATGCGCATGTTCACGACCACATAGGGCGAGTCGGTGAGTTCCACGCCGATCTGTGAAAGCGGCGAGCCGACCGGACCCATGCTGAACGGCAGCACATACATCGTGCGGCCGGCCATGCAGCCTTTGAAGAGGGCCTTGAGCGTTTTGCGCATCGCGAAGGGATCGACCCAGTTGTTGGTCGGGCCGGCGTTGTCCTTGGACAGCGAACAGATGAACGTGCGGTCTTCAACGCGGGCCACGTCGTTCGCGTCGGAGCGCGCATAGTAGCAGCCGGGCCAGAGGTTTTCGTTGAGCTTGGTGAAGGTGCCGGCGTCCACCATCTGCGCGCACAGCGCCTCGTATTCCTCCTGCGAACCATCGACCCAGTGGATCGCGGCGGGCTTGGTGAGATCGGCCATCTTGGCGACCCACTTGAGCAAGTTGGGGTTTTTACTGAGCGGCTTCGCAGTGTTGCGGACTTTCATTGCCGGAGAGCTATGCAAATCGCGCGCCAGCCCGCAAACGCCAAAGCCCTTCGCTCACTCGTGCGCCGGCTCGATGTGCACCGACACATCGGAGATGCGCAGCGGCGAATGGATCAACGCATCCTTCACCGCATGCGCAATGTCGTGGCCTTCGTAAACCGTGAGTCGCGGGTTCACCTCGACGTGTATGTCCACCAAGTGGCTGAGCCCGCTTTTGCGCACGCGGCACTTGTCGATTCCCAACACGCCGGCCACGGCCGTCGCGACCGCGCGCACCTCGTTCTCAAACTCCAGCGGCACCGCCGTGTCCATCACGTCAGCGAGAGCCCGGCTGAAAATCGTCACGCCGTTGAACACAATCACGCCACACGCGATCAACGCCGCCCAGTCGTCCGCCGCCTCGTAGCCTTCGCCACAGACGACTGCGATCGCGATGCCGACAAACGCCGCCGCCGAGGTCACCGCATCCGAATAATGGTGCCACGCCTCCGCCCCGAGTCCGGTGCTGCCCTCGGCCTCGCCGGCGCGCGCCATTCGACGGGAGAACCACCACTTCACCGCGACGATGCCCGCAAGCAGAGGCAGCGTCACCCAGTGCGGCGAGCGATGAGGTGTGACGATTTCATGCACCGCGTGGATCGCGATCCACACCGCCGCGGCGAAAATCACCAATCCCACCGCCATCGCCGCCAGCGGCTCGGCCTTGCCATGACCGTAGGGGTGGTCGTCGTCGGGCGGACGCGCCGCCACGCGAAATCCCGCCCACACCAGCGCCGAGGAAAACACATCGAGCAACGACTCCACCCCGTCCGCGATCAGCGCATAGGTATTGCCCAGAATACCGCCGGAAAACTTCACGATCGCGAGCACGAGATTCAGCACGATGCCGCGCAGCACGAGCGCCGCGCTGGCCTCGGCGCGCTGCTGGATTTCTACATGGGGTTTGGCGGCGTGGCGCGACATGGCGGCGGGGATTGCGGCGCGATGTCAGGTGCCGCCGCGACCCGACGCAAGTTGTTTAGGCTGAGCTAAGAAACCTTGGCCCGCCGGTGCCTGCAACTGTGTGACCAGCCGCGCGATTGACCGCCCCGCCCTCTGCAACACGATGCACAAACCGTCTCCATGTCCACGCCCGCCGCCTCGCCGTCGTCACCCAGCGCCTTTCGCCGCCATCTCTGGCCGCTGCTCCGCCGGCACCGCTGGGCCATCCTCGCGGCCATCGCGTTGGTGAGCCTCCACGGCGGCGCGATGACGCTGCAAAACGTCTATCCCAAGTGGCTGTTCTCCGAGGTGCTCGAGGCCAAGGGCATCGACGCGGCCGAACGCTGGCGCCGTCTCGCCTGGCTCGTCGCCGGCTATCTCGTGGTGTCGATTTTCCTGCGCATGATCCTGTGGCATTGCGGCTACCGGCTCTTCACCTGGGCCCGCGAACGCATCGTCTTCTCGCTGCGCGCGCAGTTTTTCCGCCACGTCAACCACCTCTGCCTGCGTTTTCACGGACAACACCACTCCGGCGAATTGTTCAGCTACCTCTTCGGCACGCCGCTCGCCAACGTGATGCAATTTTTCCAGCAGACCTCCCTGCTGGCGCCCGGGGCGGTCATCATCATCATTTCGACGCTGTGCCTTTTCTGGCAATGGGACTGGCCCATCGCCGTCCTGCTCACCGTGTATTGCGCGCTCAGCTTCTGGATCATGCGCTACGCCCGCGACCGCATCAAAACCATCCAGACCGACTACCAGAAAACCGAAGGTGCCGTGAGCGGACGTGTCGCCGACCTGCTGCGCGGCAACAAGGCCGTGAAGCTGCACTCGATGGAGTCGCGCATCGCCACCGACTTCGAGCGCGAGGCCGAGCTCATCGGCCGCAAATCCTACGAGCGCGACGTGCGCAGCCACATGGAATGGATGAAGCAGGAAACGCTCACTTATTTCGGTTACGTCGCGCTGCTCACTGTCTGCACCCTGCGCTACTTCGACGGCAAGATCGACCTCGGCGTCATCGCCGCCTGCCTCGCGGCCTTCGGCGGACTCACCTGGCCCATCCAGCAGATCTTCAACTCCGTCACGCTCTGGGGCGGCTGCTCCGCCTCGCTCGACCGCATCGGCGCGGTGCTCGACACCGCCAGCACCACGCCCGACCCCGCCGATCCGGTCGCCGCTCCCGCCTCCCCCGGCGAACTGCGTTTCTCAGGCGTCGCGTTCCACTATGCCGACGGTTCGCCCATCCTTCGAGGTCTCGATCTCGCCATCCCTTACGGCCAGCGCATCGCCATCGTCGGCCCCTCGGGCGCCGGCAAAAGCACGCTGTTGCAGCTCCTCCTGCGGCTCTACGATCCGGCCTCCGGCACCGTGAGCATCGCGGGCACCGATGTGCGGCGCATGGCCGGTCGCGACCTGCGGCGGCTCTTCGGCGTCGTGCCGCAGGACACGTTTATCTTCCGCTCCACGCTGCGAGACAACCTCCGCCTCGCCCGGCCCGACGCGACCGACGAAGAAATCCGCCGCGCCTGCGAGCAGGCCAACGCATGGGAGTTCATCGAACGCCTCCCCGAAGGCCTGTCCACGCCCGTCGGCGAAGGCGGATCCTCCCTCTCCGGCGGACAACGCCAGCGCATCGCCATCGCACGCGTCTTTCTGGCCGCCCCGCCCTACTTCGTCTTTGACGAAGCCACCAGCGCGCTCGACACGCTCAGCGAGCAGCTCATTCAGGAGGCCATCGAGAAAAACCTCACCGGCCGCACCGCGCTCTTCGTCGCCCACCGGCTCTCCACCGTGAAAAACTGCGACCGCATCCTCGTGATGGAATCCGGCGCGGTCGTGCAGGACGGCTCCTACGACGAGCTCCTCGCGCAACCCGGTCTCTTCCGGGAGCTCGTCCACGGGCAGCAACTCCGCGAATGACCGCCTCCGCGCGCGCGATTGACCGCGCGCGGCCGGTGTCGCAGTCTGCCGCGTATCCAGCCCTCTATGGCTTCCACGAATATCTCCATCGGCACCGATCCCGTTAAACAATTCTCCGTGTTTGCGGAGAACCGTGTCGGCCGTCTCTACGACCTCACTGCGCTTCTGAAGGACAACAATGTCCACATCATGGCGCTCACGGTGCTCGACACGACGGACAGCTCGATCCTGCGCCTGATCGTCGACGATCCCGACAAGGCCCGCGAGCTGATGATCAACAATGATTTTCCCTACACCGAGGTGGACGTGCTCGCGGTCGAGATCAGCGACGAGGCCGACCTGAAGGAAGTGCTCGCCGCCCTGCTCGAGGCCGAGATCAACATCCACTACATCTACAGCTTCATCAAACGCCCCGACGGCAAGTCCGCGCTCGCGATGAACATCGAGGACATGGACGTCGCGGCGCAGTCGCTCAACACGCACGGCTTCAAGGTCCTCACCCAGCGCGACATTTCGCGCTGAGCGGCCGGCGGTGCCAAAATGAACCGTCTCGCACGGGAAGGCTGGGATCTTTTCCCGACCGCCATCGACGCGGCGGAACTCGACGCGTTGCGCGACACCGCCTTCACGCAGGGCGAAGCCGGAACCCGTTGCCGTCTTGATCTGCCAGTGGTCCGCCAGGTCGCCGTCCGGCTCCGCGGCGAACTCGCCGCCGCCGGCCACCTGCGCGACGACTCGCCCGCCATCCAGGCGATCGCTTTCGACAAGACCCCGGGCGCCAACTGGAAAGTCACCTGGCACCAGGATGTGATGTTTCCCTTTGCCCGGCCGGTGACCACGCCCGGCTTCGATCTACCCTCGCAAAAAGACGGCGTCGATTACGCCCGCCCACCGCGTGACATTCTCGAAAACCTGCTCGCCGTCCGTCTGCACATCGACGACTGCGACGACACCAATGGTCCGCTCCGCGTCGCGCCGCACAGTCACCGTCTTGGCATATTGAAAAGCACGTCCATCGCCGGTGCCGTGCAAAGCCACGGGGAGCACCCCTGTCTCGCCCGGCGCGGCGAGGCGCTTCTCATGAAGCCCCTCACCCTTCACGCATCGTCACCGGCGACCAGCCCGCGCCACCGCCGCGTGCTGCACGTGGTTTATTACACGGGCCCCGCATTTACGGAGTCGTGGTATCGGGCGGTTTGATCACTCCGCCTTCGTCGCTTTCTTCGCCTTTGGTTTGGCCGTCGCACCCGCGGCGGCTTTTTTCGCGCCGGCCTTCGAGGTCTTCGCGTTGAGCCACACCGAGCCGTCCTTCGGGTTTTTGTTGAGCCAGAAAATCTCGTCCGCGTGTTCGACGAACGTCGGCTTGTGCTCCTCGGTCGCCGG
>DATHXF010000012.1:0-47640 GCA_035459785.1 Rariglobus sp.
GAAGCGCCCAGCACCACGGTGTCGTTCGCGCCGTTGTAGAGATAGTTCGTCGTGGCGACGCCGTTCGTGGTGTTCGGCAGGGTCGTGAGACTCGCGTCGGACACTTTGCTCACCGTGCCGGCGCTCGCTCCGGTCGTCGTGGCAAATCCCACGCCGGTCGTATCCTTCACAAGCATGTTGGCGCGATTGCTGCCTTGGGCGAGAATGCCGTTGGTCAACGCGACATTGCCGCCAAGCGTCGCGACCAGGGAATTGGACGCGCTGCTGGAAAGATCGATGAGGTTTCCATACTGGGTTCCGCCTGCGCTGGCCAAGGTGTTCACCGTGAGCGCCACACCGCTGCCTCCATTGGCATTCAGCACCAGTTTATTGGTAAAGCCCGACGAACCCGAAACACCCACATTCAGCGTGCCGATTGTCTCGCTGGTGGCGCCGCTGTTCTTGCCCTTCAACGTCAATGTGCCGCCGTTGAGCGTGACCACACTGGTGGTGGCGTTCAGCGGATCGTTGGTCGCATAATCGAGGATCAGGTTGCCGCCGTTGATACGGGTTTCTCCCGAATATGTGTTCGCACCACTGAGCGTCAGCGTGCCGGAGCCGTTCTTGTTAATGCCACTCGCGGCCGTGCCGTTCTGAATCACACCGGAAATGACGGTGTCACCAAACCCGCGGAAGGTGAAAGTCTGGGCCGTCGTATTCGTAAGGCTGATCGTCCCGCTCAAGGTGAGCGTGCCGGATGTCAGATTGTTGCCGAAGCTGCGCAACCCAGTCGTGCCTCCCTGGCCGATGTTTCCGCCAAGATTGACCGAAGCGGCGCCGAAGACACCGAACGTTCCGGCGAGGTTCAGCGGCAGATTCACCGTCTGGGTGCTGAAGCTGTTGTTAAAAATATTGGTGGGAGCGGTGCCATTGGTCGTCACCGCGTTTCCGTTTAACGTCCACGCAGGCGCACCGGCATTGAAGGTGACACCCGTGATCACCTGACCGGTGATATCGTTGTTCAGCGTGGTGCCGGAAGTGCCGGCCACGCCAAACGACAGCGTGTCGCCGCCGATCGTGGGCAGCGCGCTCAGGTTCCAGTTGGCCGCAGTGTTCCAGTTGGCGCTGGTGTTACCAACCCAAGTCACAGCCTGCGACGAGGCAGGAAACGCCAGCAGCGCGACCAGCCCGGCCAGAGTCGGCAGCGGCAGGCGCGAGAGCGGAAAGGGGATGTTCGTTTTCATGGGGTGCACAATAGACGGGGTAATGGGGATCTGGTTTTCGGGGCAGGCGGCCAATGAATGCGGGTATTTGCCGGACTATGGCTTGCTCGCTCGCAAGCCGCCTGAGCTCAAAATGGCAGGAATAACTTCATTCCATCAAGATAATAATGGTTTTATTTAAATTAATCATTTTTAAATGATCCAAGTCACATCCTTGTTATAAATCAACTGATTATACTAGGTCAGCTACGTTAAAATTCATGAATTGACAAAAAATATCAAAAAATAAGAGGCGTTCTAACGTGAAAACCAGACACTCCAAAAAACATCATTAAATTCGCCTCCCCCCCTACCGGCGCGTCAGTAACGCACGTCCACCGTGGATACGGGAAACGTATCTGTGCGGAACGGCGACGCCGGCAGGCCTGCTCCGTTGTAGAGATTGCACGTCGGGTTCATTGCCCACGCATAACGCACCGCCACCGGCTCGGTAACGGCTGGCGACCACACTTCGATTTCGTCGCCCTTGATGCGCGCCAGCGCCCACATCCACTTCCGGTCCTCGCCGCAGATTTCAAAGCCCTCCAGTTCACTGTCCGAGCTGTTCCGCATCAACGGCACCTCCTTCTCTTCGACTGAACTGGGTTTATAGCTGCCGGGCAGCGGACGCGCCACCAGCCCGCCCTCGGCATGCTCGAAATGGAGCTTCACCGTTTCGCCGGCCACCGTCATCCCCGCGTATACAGGGCCCGAATACACGATCTTGCGCCCGTAGGTCTGCGCCAGAGCGAGCCGCGACAACCGGTCGCCGACATCGCGCTTGTTGCGCGGATGCACATCGGCCGCCTCGCCGATGTCGATCAGCACCGCCTGTCCCGTGTTGAGCAACTCCAGCGCCTTGGACTGCGCTTCGCGAATCTCCGACCAGCCGCTTTCCATGTGCTCGCGCGATTTACCGCCATGATTCGCGAGCTGGCAGAAATAAAACGGAAAGTCCCCCTGCCCCCACTGCGCGCGCCAGTCCTGGATCAGCAGCGGAAACGCCGTGCGGTATTGCCAGGCGCGTCCGGCGTTCGTCTCGCCCTGATACCAGATCACGCCGCGGATCGCGTAGGGCACCAGCGGTGCAATCATTCCGTTGAACAAATAGCCGCCGATTTGCTCCGGCTCCTTCGGCTTCTTCACCACCGCGGCATCCGCCTGCGGAGCGGCGGGCGTCTCGCGCTCCGCTTTATAACGACGCGCCGCTGCCGCGAGTTCGTCGTCGTGCGCCAAACCATCCTCGCTGATCCAGCCTTCGATTCCAGTGCGACCACGACTCGCGTTAATGATCGCAACCGGCGTCCTCAGCTCTTTCTGCAGAGCCTTTCCAAAATAATAACCGACCGCGGAAAAACCACCCGAGGTTTGCGGGCCGGCAACGGACCACCCGCCCGCCATCTCATCGGCGCGTTCCGGCACCATCGCCTGGTTGACCAGAAACTGGCGCAACTGGTTGTTCTCCGAATCGGCCACCTCTTGTTTGTCCGCCCGGTTGTTCTTCAACCACCACTCCATGTTGGACTGTCCGGAGGCCAGCCAGACTTCGCCGATCAACACATCATGAATAACCATGGTGTTGCGTCCCTTGATCTCCATCTCGAACGGCCCCGGCCCCAGCCGCAGCAAATCGAGTCGCACCGCCCAACGACCATCGCCCCTTGTCCGCGTTTTGGCGGTAACTCCGCCAATCGCCACGCTCACGTCTTCACCGGGCGCAGCCTTGCCCCACACGGGAACCTTGGAGCCTTTTTGCAGCACCGCATGATCGGAAAAAATCGCCGGCAGCTTGATGTCCGCGTGCAACACCGCCGCGCTGCACACCATCCACGTGAAAAGGGCGAGTCGTCCGCCTTGAATGATTTTGAGTTTCATAAAAATAAAAGCCGGACGCGGCCCCGTCGCCTTCCGAAAGGCAAACGAGGCCGCGCCCGGCATGCGGCCGCTCAGGGCACGGGCACCAGCGGGATGATGAACAGGTTAGCCGAATGTTCCTTGAGAACAATGCCGTCGATCACCGCTCCCGGAACCGGCACGGAAACCGGCGTGCTCCACTTCACGGTGTCCGGCGCGTTGAAGTTCGAATCCAGCAGATTATCCGAATACAGCTCACGCCTTGTGTAGGTGGCGGGAGCGGCCGCGACGGTCCTTCCCGTGCACCCGAGGGAAATCTGGATGCCGCTGTTGGCACTGCGATTGATGACAATCACCCGTAGGGTGTTGTCCGCCTCGCGAACCGAGGAGTAAACCGAGATCTGGTTGTAATAGCCTTCGTTGGGCGAAGAGAACTGCGGATTGCCGCTCACCGTGTTCTGCACCATTTTTTTTCCGAACTCCTGGGGAAAAATGCCGAACGCATAACCCGGCACTGTCTTGATCGGGGCGGCGATGGTGCCGCCGCTGTTCACGTAATCGATGATCGAGTAGTTGGGATGGTGGTCGAACGAGTGGATCAAGATGCGTTCCACGCCCGACTCCAGCATCTTGCCGGTCCAGTCGGCGAGCACCAGTCCGTGACCGAGGTCGTGGAGCCGCTTCATGATGCCGTTGGGATTAGCGGTCGTGGTAGTGGCGTCGTTTTGAACGACGTTAAACTCCGTCATCCAGATTTTCCATGCCGGTGCGACCGCGGCGATTTCGCCCTTCAGGAAGTTGAGCCGCGAATTGGCCTGCACTTTCGCAAACATATTTTCCGTCACGAGCATTCGCTGTCCTTCAGCGGAAGCGGGATAGTTGCTGAAATCCCGCGCCAGCGGCGTTCCGTTGGGCAGCGCCCCCGTGGCGTTACCGTTCAGATATTGATGCTCCGACAACGCGTAGACATTGTTCTTTTGGGCCGGCGTCATGGCTCCGGCCATCAGACTTGTCCAGGCGTTGGTGTTGACGATGCCGCCCACCCCCGTGTTGGTGCCCGTCGTGGTTTGGGCCAGCAGCTTGATCGGAACGTCCGCCAAAGCCGCCTTTGCCTTCATCGCAGACGCATACGCATTAAATATCTGCGCGTATTGTTGGGGCGTCCACCAGACCCAATCCTCGTTTCCGATCTCCCAATAGGTCGCGATGTTGTTCGGATGAGAGTGCAGGTTGTTATACACCCAGTCCGCCGCATAATTCGCGGCGCCGGTCAGGTTGTCGGGGTTGTTGTCGCGGATTTCCGCGGCCTGGTCCCTGTTGGTGCCGTATTTGTTAACATAGGTGTAGTCCCAATTATTCACCACATACGAAAAGGTGTTCACCTGCAGCAGGAGATCCATGTGCAATGAATCAGCCATCGGGTTCATGTCCGTATAGCCATACATCTGATCGGGGGTGATCAGCATGGGGCCGGTCAGGCCGGGGAACGGATCGGGACGCTGGGCATCGCCGTGGTCGATGTAACTCGCGGGAGGATTCTTCCAATAATAGAAGAGCGCACTCGTTCCCTGCGGGAAACGCATCGTGCCCATTTTCATGTTCTGAAACATCGTCTGCGTGGCCGTGCTGGCTCCGGTCAGCGTCATCACATCCTTGAACTGCGGCGTGCGCATGTCCACGCCGCCACCGAAGGTCTTCGCCTCGATGTCATCACGGATCGTCGCCGCCTGAGAAACCGTCACGGTCACGCCCGCGATTTTGGAGGTGTTGGTGACATCCGCCTGCCGCAGCAACTCCAGTTGCGCCAGGGTCAGCGCCCCTGCGCCGGTGGTCGCGTCGCCATACACCCGGATGTTGTCGAGATAACCGTCATAGGGACGGATGTCCGCATAGTTGCCGACGGTCAGCACCGTGCTGGTCGGCGCATCGATCGATTGCACGGCGACACCAAATGTGAGCGCGCTGCCCACCTGCACCACCGGGCTCGTCAGCGTGCCTTTGTAGAACTTCACATTGTTCGAATTGGTGTTCGATGAGTAATCATACGTGACGGCAAAAAACACCCAGTCGCCGGTGTTGCCAAAAGTGTTGGCCCCCGAATTCACGGTCTGGCCGTCGGCCAGAAAATACAGCGCACCTGCGTTTTCACCCGAAGCCGGGCCGCGAAGAGCGAAGCCTTTGACCTGCGCGACCGAGTAATTGTCGAGCAAGCGGGCCCCGTTTCCGATCACCGTGTCGCTCTTGAACCAGCCCTGCACCGTCAGGGATTTCTTACTCGAGTTGAGTGCGGACACGCTCGCGGTAATTGCCCCCGTAGTGCCAGGAGTGCCCATGTTGGAGGCCCCTGTGTTGTTAAAACTATAATCCGCCGCCAGACCCGACACACCGGCTGTGCCCAGCGCACCGGGACCGCTGACCGTGCCAGTCCCGCCCAAGCTGCCCGTATTGGCGACGGAGGTTCCTGTGCTGTCCGTGATGCGGAATTGGATCAATGCGCTTTGCGCGTGGCTGGCAACGGGCTCAATCAAGAGCGCGGATAACAGTAACGTTTTTATCGAGGTATTCATGGGGTTTGGGGTTGTTGCTGATCACCTGACGGAAAATGAACACGGCAGTGGCCTGACACACGGCAGCCCGTGCGGTTTGATCGGGGTAAAAGCACTCCCGCCTATCGGCAGGAGATCAGGGTGGTCTTACTGGTAGGTATTTCGGATGTGATTAATCCGAAGTCCGGAGCGGAATTTTTTCAGGGTCGTCGTCTCACGGGAAAGCCAGCGCACGACGCGCGGCTTCCCCGGCAAAAGGGTAAATCCATTGTCCGTAAAGACGCCCTTCACGCCCGAGGTGTCCAACGACACCCAGAACGCCGGCGCATCGGTGCCCAGGCTGACTTCATAACCGCCTGCGCACACCGAGACCTTCGACGTGATACGCGCCACGGGCAGATTGAGCTTCTTGTAGTCGGAAAACACATGCGTCGCCTCGCCGCTCTCCCCTCCGCCGCTCCAGTCGACGTGCACAAACACACCTGAAGCATCCTGCGGCAATTGCTTCGGCGAGTAGCGGCGCAAGACCTTCGACTCGCCCGCTCCGAGGCGGACGGACACGGCGATTTTTTTCAGCACGCGTCCGGTCAGTGCGCAAACCCGCACGTTCAACTTCAAGGTGATGGACTGCGTGCGATCACTCGTGCCCCAGAGCTCCACACCGCCGTCCGCCGTTTGCACAAACGACACGAGCACCGGTGCAAAAAACTTCTTCGCCGAGTAATGCAGCAGCTTCCACTTCCCTCCGTATTCCAACGACGACCAGGAACTGCCCGGCCAGACGTCGTTGAGTTGCCAATACAGCACACCCATGCAGCGCGGACGCAGGCGCCTCCAATGCTCGGAGGCCGTCTTGATCGCGATGCTTTGCAACACCTGGCTCAGATACACGAAATTCTCCAGTCCGTCGGGAAAGCGGAAATAGCGCGCCAGCGTCTCGATGATGCGACCGTTGCCCGCATGGTGGCGCTGGTGATGGTCGATCGCCGGCGACGAGATGTTCAACTGATCCTCGGGAGCATACGTGCGGATGCTCTCCATCGAGGGATATGACTGGAAACCGAACTCCGAACAAAACCGCGGGAATATTTTAAGGTATTCCGAAAGCGGTTTCCCTTCATGCCACACGCCCCAGTAATGCATGTCACCGCGCGAATCATCCGTCCAGCAGTCCGCAAAATCTCCGGGACCGCCGCACGGGCTGCTCGGCCAGAAAACGCGCGACGGATCCGACTCGCGCACCGCCTGGGCCAGCACGCCTTCGTTAAGCTTGATAAAATCCAGCAGGTAACGATCCCGGTTCTTCTTGGACTCATCGAACCAGTGCAGGGCTCCTAGGCCTTCGTTGTCCCCGCACCAAATGACGATGGAGGTGTGATCGCGCAGACGCTTCACCTGATAGACGGCCTCCGCCCGCACCGACTCCAGAAACTCGCCGTCCGCCGGATATAGCGCGCAGGAGAACATGAAGTCCTGCCAGACCATCAATCCCTTCTCGTCGCACAGATCATAAAAGTCGTCACCCTCATACTGTCCGCCACCCCAGACGCGGATCATGTTCATGTTGGCCTCCGCCGCGGAGGTCAGCAGATCGTCAATCACCTCGCGGGTCTGCCGCTGCGGCAACGCGTCCGCCGGAATCCAGTTCGCGCCTTTGCAGAAAACCGGCACGCCGTTCACCACGAAGGTCATCGATTTTCCGTGGGTGTCCGTCTCGTTGTGAATCACCACGGTCCGCAGGCCGATGCGCTTGCGGCTCTCGTCGCCAGCCACCTTCACCTTCAAATCGTAGAGCGGTTGCTCGCCATAACCGTTCGGCCACCACAGACGGGGATTTTTGATACTCAGGGACTCCTGAAGAACATTCAGTCCCTGCGACAGCTGCACCGTCCGCTTCGTAACTTGGCCGGCCAATTCGATCTCCAACGACGACGATCCCGTCGCGCCAGCCGTGACCTCGATCTTGATATCAATATCCACGCGGCCTTTGTGGTGCCGCTGGGTCGTGGTCACATGGTCGATCCGGCCTTGCTCGGACGAACCGATATAAAACTCACCCGCCGTTCCCGCCACCATCAGGCAAGGACCCCAGTCCCAGCCACCGTGACACTGCACCTTGCGAAGAAAATTACGGTGCGGCGACTGCACCGGAAACACGGTGTGCGAAATCGGATGCCCCGCCTTTTCTGCCAAAACTTTGGCGGCTTTCTCGGCGCTCGAAAACCGAAGCTCGATGCGGTTTTCGCCCACCCGCAGGACCGGCTTCACGTCCACGCGCAAGCGCACGAACGCATTGGTCGACCTCGCCACCTTGCGACCGTTGATGAGAATCTCCGCAATCGTATCCAGGCTGTCGCAATTCAGAAAAACCGCCCCGCCGGCCAGCGCCGCGGCCGTCACTTTAAAACTGCGCCGGTAGGTCCAGTTGGAACGCCCCGCCCACTGGATGCCCAGTTCATTGTTCGCCCAATAGGGATCGCTGATTTTACCCGCCGCCAGCAACGCGCTGTGTGTGTCGCCCGGCAGTCCGGCCGGAACCGAAATCGAACCGGCGTCTTGGGACAAAGTCCATGAACCCTTGAGTTCGATTTTATGCATGTGATGTCGATCAAAGCTTCGTCAGCTTCAGCTCCGTGATGGTAATCTCAAAGGGATAGCCTTCGTGATTCGCCGCCGCCGCGATATCCAGACCGATGCGCGTGCCGACCGGCGTGAGCACGAGATTATACTGCACCCAAGTGCCCAGGTTTTTCTCCTTGTAGGGAACGCCATGCCAATCGTGCGTCTCGGCGCCCCAACTGGTGCCCGCCTCGTCGGTGACGCGGCAAACCACCGGCTCGGTCGCGCTCAGTTTGATTTTGAACGACACTTTATACTGAGCGCCCGCCGTCAGAATGACCGGACAATTCCAGTGCAGGCCGCTGCCCAACTTCTCGTCCGTGGTCACCTGCAGGCTGCGCTTTCCCTCGAGGGTCAAGGCAACCACCGGAGGATTGGAGCCACCGGGAGACGAACGACCGACCCAGTCGGAATTGCCCTGCCGCTCGCCGGAGTTGTAAACGACCACTTCGCCAGCCTTGGCGACAGTCGCCAACGCAACGAAAGCCAGAAGCATCGAAACGAATGTCAGTGTGTGAGTTTTCATACTTGGTTTTATTTTGAAATTTTCAGGGCTGTCATACTCGCCGCCGGCAGGGACAGCGTCCAAACGCCCTGTGCATTGCGCGTCGCTTCGGTGGTCGTGATCGCGGACTCCGGCTTTTTCTCGCCTTCCCACGAGTCAAAATTGTTCGCGCTGATCGACGGGGCGGAGAGCACCATCATGCGGGCCTTCGCCTGGACCTTGACCGCATCCACGAATTTGAGCTGAAGCTCGTGGGCGGCGTCGGGATCAACATTGATCGCCATAAAATACACATGGGTTTTGTCCTCCGATGCGTAAGTGAACGTCGCCGGACAGGCTTTTCCCTCCAGAGTCAGCTGCGGCGTCTGTTCATTCTTTCGCAGCAGGGCGCGCGTCCCAAGATTGGCGCCCCAAAGCTGCATGGCTTTGTAGATCGGATGAAAAACCGGGGCGCCCGAAGCCAGCTCCTTGCGCGGCCAATACCACAGCAGCTCGATGTCCTCCAAGGAGTGGATGACCGCAATATCGGTCACATCCGCGCCCTCAAGAATGCGCCCGAAATAGTAACCGGCATTGATGCCGTTTCCGTGCGTATAAAAATACAGGTCCTTGCTCCACGAATTTGAGCCGGGAACCGAATCGCCGAAATTGGTCACCCACTCGGTCAGCGCCAGCCGCACCTTGGAACCGCTTTTCCGGATATACTCCTGCTGACCGCGCAGCGCCGTGCTGGCGTCGATCTTGGCGGTGGTCGCCAGATACTTGGACCGGGCGTCGCGATTGTCCTTGGTCGCGGACAGATACGGATGCGGTGCGATATAATCCGCGTGATCCTTGGCGATGGTGAGCAACGCCTGCGTCCACTCGTCCGCTTTGTTGATCAGATCCTTGCGGGGCTTCCAATCAGGGTCCGTCTCGCTAAAATTAAGCCAGGTTGCCGAGTAAGGTCCGACTTCCGAAGAAAGTCCGCAGGCCAGAATTTTAATGGACGGATCCACCTGCTTCATCGCCTTCGAATACTCCACGACGAGGCGGGCGTATTCCTCGGGCTTGAACCAAATCCACACCTCGTTGCCGATCTCCCAGTATTTTACCCCGCGCTTCTTTTTGATGTTAATATCATAGACCCAGCCCGCCGCCCATTTGGCCGCGGCCTTGTAGTCCTCCAGCTTGGTCGGATTCAGATTTCCGACATGTCCGCCCTTTGAGTTGGCGCTCACCTGGATGATGGGCTCCGCGCCGATCTTGCGGGCGTTGTCCAAAAACTCATCCACGTTGACGACAGACTTTGCCGTCGCTCCGGCCACAAAATAACTATTCTCGGGCCGATCCCAAATATAGTGGTCCGCCCAGGTTCCGCCGGGGAAGCGCACCATCTTGACCGGCAAATCCGTCCAGGATTTCACGATCGCCGGCGAGTTCAGGAGTTTTTTAACCGGCGAGGCAAAAAAGGTATACTGGGCGCCCAACAAATAAGGGCTGATCGCCGTGCCACCATCAAACGCACGGGCGACGGTGACCAATTCGGGCGCATCTGCCGCCGGCTCGGCTTTCGCCTGCCACGCTGCACATAGGAAAAGCCCGGACAGCGCAAAAGGCCTGATGAAATTCATAATTCGCTGGATACGATGCGGAAAAACACGTGTCGGCGCGCACCCGTGGCTCAGGGCAGATCCGCCCGCCAATACTTGTTGTGCAGCGCCACGCTGGCCGCATTTCCATCGTAGTCACCCGTATCGACCACCCACGCCGCGTGCATGTCGGCGAAAACATAATTCGCACCTTTGTTGACGGTCCCCTCCCGGTGATTCGTCTGACAGTTACTGTTCTTCGACGCATTCACTCCTGTGCCGGAGTTCATCACGGCCAGACCGTAGCCGCCATCGGCCACCAGGATGACATTTGCCAGCGGCTTGTTCACGTTTGCGAGCAACCCCTTCACGGACTGGTTCGCGTTATCTCCAACATAGTTGTTGTAGGCGTAACTCCGGATAAACCCAGCCTCCGTGCGAACGCCTTCGTCCGACGGACAGCGGAAAACATTTCCCTTGGGAAGATAACCGCCCTCCAACAACTGCTGGTCCCACGTCTTGACGTTGGCATTCGTCATATAGGGCAGCCGGTTGCGGTTATCATTCGAGAACATCTTCATGCCTAAACCAATCTGACGAACATTGCTCAGACACTGGGACTGCTTGGCGCTTTTCCGGACCGATCCGACCACCGGAATGATGATTCCCGCCAAAACGCCGATAATGGCGATGACGGCCAACAACTCGATCAGGGTAAAAGCACGAATGCTGCGACGGGAAGAAAGGCGCGAGGGGTTCATGGCGTGAAGGGGTAATATCACCTGCGAATTGTCGGGAAACCGGAGACGGGGTGGAAAGGCGATGCACTCAAGGCACCGAGAGGATTTTCGAATCAAAAGTTTTTTCCGCTGGCATTGCAATTAAAAAGTGATTTAAATCAGAAAAGGTTAATAAAACTATTTTAATGAGCAAGAAGTCACGCATTTCAGGCTGTTGGCTGGGAAAATCGATCGGCGGCACCCTCGGTCTGCCCTGCGAAGGGAAAACCGGCCCCCTCGCCTACACCTTTTACGATCCCATCCCCACATCGGCTCCGCCCAATGACGATCTGGAGTTGCAGCTCGTGTGGCTACATCTGCTCGAAACCAAGGGCCTCCACCTGACCCAACAGGATTTTGCCGAGGCGTGGCTGTCCCACATCCACTACATGTGGGATGAATACGGACGCTGTCGCTGGAATTTACGCCGCGGCGTGCCCGCCGCCGCCGCCGGCACGTTTGAAAACTGGTTCACGGCCGGCATGGGCTCGCCCATCCGGTCCGAAATCTGGGCGTGCCTCTGCATCGGCCATCCCTCGATGGCAGCCCATTACGCAGCCCTCGACGCCTCGCTCGACCACGGCCCCGAAGGCATCGCCGGCGAAGTTTACCTTGCCGCCCTGCAGTCGCTCGTCCTCGCCGGCGCCCCGCTCGACAAGGCGCTCGTGAACACGCTGGACTGGGTGGACGCCTCCACGGAAACGGCCCGCGCCATTCGCCTCGTGCTGCGTCTCCATGCCGACAACCGCCCCGTGTGGGACGCCTATGCCGACATCGTCCGGGCCCACGGCCACGACAATTTCACCCACACGCCGCTCAACCTCGCGCTGACCTGCTGGGCGCTCGTTTACGGCAAAGGCGATTTCGACACCTCGGTCCTTCTCGCCGTGAACGGCGGCTACGACACCGATTGCACGGCCGCCACCGTTGGCGCCACCCTCGGCATGATCCTCGGCCCTGACGGCATCAACGAACGCTGGAAAACTCCCATCGGAGACGGTGTCTTCCTCGGCCCTGGAATCATCGGTATCCGCAGCGCAGATACGCTTCAGGATCTCACCGAACGCACCCATGCGCTGATGCGGCGCTTCGCCGCCCTCGCGGACAAAACCGTGGCCGCCCCCGCCCCGATCCCCGCGGTGGACCTGGCCGCGCTACCCGGCACCATCCCTCTGCATCCGCTCGACGGCTCCGCCCCCGTCCTGTGGGCCAACGGCGAACTGCCCGCCGCCGTGCTCGCCGCCGGCGGCGCCGAGTGGACCTGGACCGTCGGCCCTGAATCCCGGCCCGGCTGCCATATCGTGGCCCTCGCCCGTTCGGGCGCCCGCCTGCTGCTCGACGGACAAGTCCTCATCGATTGCCCGCCCGGCCAGCCCTTCGTCCCGGCGGTCCACCGCTCCGCAACCTGCGCACGGACCGCGTTCACTCCCGCGAAACCGAGCTACCGCGTCCGCTTGGAACTCGGATCCCGCGATCCCGCGCAAGACGCCTCCGTGCTCCTCGCGACTCTTCCCATGCATCTGACCACTTGGGATGGAACCGTTCTCCCGCACGCCCCTCTGCTCCCTTAAGCACGCCTCAATTTATCATGACCATGCCTACCCTGAACATTTCTTCGCCCGTCGATGCTTCGGCGGAAATCCTGAACTACCTGGAGCACGCCGCCCAAGGTCTGCTGCGGCCCGCCTCCGGACAGCTGAAACACCCGTTCATCGTGCCGGGCGCCATTTACGGCAACGAGCTCTGGGACTGGGATAGCTACTGGACCGCCCGCGGCCTGCTGGAACTCGCCGACCAGCTCGGCGACGACGCGCTACGCGAACGCGTGCTCACCCACGGCATCGGCTGCATCCGGAATTTCTTCGAACACCAATCCGCCAACGGCGCCATTCCGATCATGATGCGCGCGGACAACCCCGACGTCTTCGGCTGCCTGAACGAAGCCGGCCCCGAGGTGAACCAGGCCAAGCCCGTGATCGGCCAGTTCGCGCTGCTGCTGAGCGATGCGCTGAACGACGCCAAGTGGTTCGCGCCGTTCCTGCCCCATCTCGCGCACTTCTTTCAAGGCTGGGAGCAGCGCTACCGCAGCTCGATCGGCCTCCTCGTCTGGGGCTCCGATGTGGGCATCGGCGTGGACAACGACCCGACCACCTGGGGCCGCCCCGATTTCTCCTCGGCCAACCTCCTCCTCAACAGCCTTTATCTCGCCGATCTCGAAGCCGCCGCCACCGTCGCCGAACGCCTCGGCGCGCAGGTCCTGTGCGCCCAGTGGAAACAGCGCGCCGCCGAACTCGGCGCTTTGATCCGCGAACTCTGCTGGGATTCGCGCGACCGCTTTTTCTACACGCTCGACGTGCAATGCAGCGATCACCGCGCCGAGCGCATTCCGTGGGCCAAACCCGGCATGCCGATGGAATGGCGCTCGTTGCCCATCCGCATCCAGGCCTTCACCGGATTCCTTCCCCTGTGGTGCGGAGCCGCCAGCCGTGTCCAAGCTGAGGCTACACTCGCCCACCTTCGCGATGACGACTCCTTCATGGCGCCCTACGGCGTGCGCACGTTGTCCCGCGCGGAGCCGATGTTCTCCCTCGATGCCAGCTGCAATCCCAGCAACTGGCTCGGGCCGATCTGGATCATGGCCAATTATTTTGTCTGGAAGGGACTGCTCCGCTACGGCCATGACGACGAAGCCGGCCAGCTCGCGGACAAAACCATCCGCCTGCTCGCGCAGGACATCCGCCAGAGCGGTGCGATCCACGAATACTACGATCCGGAAACCGGCCGCCCGCTCATGAACAAGGGCTTCCTTTCCTGGAATCTGCTCGTGCTCGAAATGATCCGTTCGCGCGCCGGACGCTGACCTCCGCCGCAGTGGATCAGCTGTCGCGCAGAACCAGTTCGCCGCGCACCAGGCACTCGCTCACCGGGTGCTTGATGCCGTTCACCAAATCGTCGAGCAGCCGGAAGCAATTCCGGCCGAGCTCCTCATAAGGGATGCGATACGTCGTGAGCGGCACGTCGGCCTTCGCCGCGAACGCGTAGTCGCCGATGCCCACCACCCGCAGGTTTTTGTTGTCCACCTTCAAGCCATGCGACTTGGCCGCGCGGAGAAAGCCCACCGCGAGAAAATCGTCCACACACACCACGCCGTCGAGCTGACCGGCGGCGGCGATGAATTTGTTGGCCAGCCGTTCGGGATCGGCGAACGGATCGCTAAAATCGGGATTCATGTCGGTCTCCAGCATCACGCCGCCGACCGGCTCCGCGAGACCCGCCTCCTGCAACGCCCAGCGATAACCCAGATAGCGGTCACGCATGCTGGAAAGACGCGCGTAATTGGAAAAGAAACCGATTTTCTTCAGCCCGCTGTCGATGAGGTATTTCGCCATCGTGTGACCGGCATGAAAGCCATCGACCACCACCGACGGACACGTCACGCCCGGCACGCCCACCTCGGCCAGCACCAAGGGCAGTTTTGAGTCCGCCACGAGTTGCTCGAAATGACGCTGATCCTGCGTGGTCGGCAAATTCGGATAAACCACCGCCCCGCGCACATCGAACTCGCCCAGACGGCCGATGAATTCCGCCTCTTTACTGTAATCGAGACCCGACGTAAGCATCAGCACTCGGCGCTGGGCGTCATGCGCGGCATGCTGAAATCCCTTTACCGTCCGCCAGATGCCCTCGTGCTGTTCGCTCGGATAAATGAACGCGTAGGCATCCAGTTCCGCCGAACGGACGGCGCGTCCGGCGGCATTGGGCGTATTGCCCAGCACGCGCGTGCCTGCCCGTGGACGGCGCTCCACCAAACCTTCATGGGCGAGCAACGCCATCGCTTTGCTCACCGTGCCCAGACTGCACTCAAACTTGGCCGCCAGCTCACCCTCCTTGGGCAGCTTCTCCCCTACTTTCCAATCACCGGACAAAATGCGCTGGCGAAGCTCCGCGTGAATATTGCTGAGTTTTTGGGGGGTCCGGGAAGCCATGTTTCGTGTGCCGACTTAATGGTTAATTTTACGAGCGGCAAGTGATTTGATGGCTTTATTTGCCTCCTACTCCACTGCGTCAGGACGGTTTATACCTTAATTCTGTCCATTTTCTTCAAAGCACCGCCACTTAAACTATAATCGATTAATTAAATGATTTTATATTGTTTAAGCTAATGCAGCCGCCATAACCCCGTGCAACCCCCGACCCGTTCATGTCACCCTTCGGAACACTCTCTTTTTCGGCGATTTTAATAGGCGGACTTCTGACCCTTTCTCCCATGCTCCAAGCCTCCGACCTCATCCGCAACCTGCAGGCGGGCCATCCCCAAAAAATCGTGGTCTACGGCACCAGCCTGACGGAAAACGGCCAGTGGCCCAACGACCTGTCCGCTTGGTTGAGCGGCCTGCATCCCGGCAAGGTCACGCTGATCAACAGCGGCCTGTCCGGCAAAGCGTCGAACACCGCACTGGCGAATCTTCAAGCCAAGGTCATCGCCCATGCGCCCGACGTCGTTATCATCGAGTTTGCGGTCAACGACGCGTTCACTGCCTACACTCCGGCCGACCTCGATCTCGGAATCACGCCCGAAAAAAGTCAGGCCAACCTCAACCGGATGATCGACGCCATTCTCAAGGCCAAACCCGGCACCGAAATCATCCTGCAAACCATGAATCCGGCCTGGGACGCGCCCAACGGAAACAAATCGGCATCCAAACGCCCGGATCTCGCGGCCTACTATGAGGGCTACCGGAAAGTCGCCTCCTCACGTCACCTCCTCCTCATCGACCACTACGCAAACTGGAATCGCCTCCGCACCACCAACCCCGCGCTGTTCCAGTCCCATATTCCCGACGGAGTGCATCCGACTCCGGCCGCCTCCACCGCGGTCACGTTTCCCGAAATAAAAAAAGTTCTGACGAAGTAGTAACCGTCCTCGTCGCCCCTTCCTTTCGCGCCCCATGCCCTCGCCCTTCTCCACCAACCTCATCCCGCAAGTCCAGCCCGCCGCCCGCTGGATCTGGCCCAATGGCGAACTCTGGGATCTGCACAACGGCTACGCGCTCTTCCGGAAATCCTTCACCCTCGATCGCGCCCCGAAACGCGCGCCCGCTTTCATCACCGCCGACCAATCCTACCGCCTCTGGGTCAACGGCACTCCGGTCTGCCGCGGTCCCGCCCGCGGTTTCCAATCCCATTGGTCCTGTGACGAAGTCGATCTCGCGCCCTACCTGCGTCGCGGCCGCAACGTGATCGCCGTGCGCGCCCACAATCCCGGCGCAGGCAACTTCCAATACATTTCCCAAAACGCCGCCGGTTTTCTCTTCTCCGCCAAATGGGGTCGCATGGAAATCGTCAGCGACCAGTCCTGGAAAACCCGCCGCCAGTCCGGCATCCGGAAAGACTCCGTCACGTGCAGCGTGCAGCTCTTCGGACAAGAACACCTCGATGCCCGCGTCGAGCCGGCCGACTGGATGCACCCCGACTTCGACGACAGCGCGTGGAAAACCGATTTCTACATCGCCCAGGTCCCCGGTGCCATGCCCTGGCCGCGTCTCGAACCGCGCGGCATTCCCCAACTCGAAGAATCCCTCGCACCCGCCCCTCGCCTGCTCGGTCTCGGTGACGGCGCCTCTGCGCCCGGCTATCGCGAAACCCGCGATGTGTTCGTCCACCACCACTCGCTGGAAACCGTCACCCATACCGCGCCTTCCGCCAAGGAAGCCGCCCGCCCCGCCCTCCCTCCCTCCGGCACAGGCCGTTTCCGCAGCCTGCTGTTTGATTTCGGACGCGTGACTGTCGGCTGTCTCAACCTGCGCATCACCGGCGCGCGCGGCGGCGAGCTCATCGATACGCTCCACTACGAGACGATCGACCTCGCCGCGCTGCGCCCGCACGTCGAGCTTCCCTCGTGGAGTCGCATCGCGATGGGCAACCGCCTGATCTGCCGCCCGGGCGAGAACCACCACGAGTTTTATCATATCATCGGCTCGCGTTACCTCGCCGTGCTCGTGCGCGACAGCACCACGCCGATCAAGATCGAAGTCTCGCTCAACCGCGTCGGCTACCCGCTCCCGGTCAAAGGAGCCTTCGCCAGCTCCGATTCCGCCTTGGAAAAAATCTGGCAGGCCTGCGCGTGGACCCAGCAAATCTGCAGCCTCGACGCCTACGTGGACACACCGTGGCGCGAACAAGCCCAGTGGTGGGGCGACGCCCGCGTGCAATGCTGGAATACGTTTCACCTGAACGGTGACCCCCGCCTGCTGCGGCGCGGACTTCACTGCACCGCCCATCAAACCACGCCCGAGGGTGTCACCTACGGCCACACGCCCACCATCGCGCACGGCTGCATCCTTCCCGACTTCACGCTGATCTGGTTCCTCACGCTCTGGGACTTCTACTGGCAAACCGGTTCCGTGGAGCCCCTCATCTCCCACCGCGACACGCTGACCAAGGCCCTCGACTACTTCGAGCGTCACACTGACGCCAAAACCGGCCTGCTCCGCCACGATCCGCGCCACTGGCTCTTCCTCGACTGGACCGATCTGCCCAAGACCGGTTTCCCCGCACTCTACAGCCTGTGGTATCTCTACGCGCTGCAAAAGCTGGCCGCCCTCCATCGCGCCGCAAACGAAACCGCCCGTGCCACCCTCCTCGACCGCCGCGCCGCCAAGCTGAGCACCGCCCTCCGCAAACTCATCCGCAAAGACGGTCTCGTGTGCGACGGTTATGACGTCGCCGGAAAACTCCACGCCTCCGCCTCGATCCACACGCAGACGCTCGCCCTCCTCACGGGCCTTGATCCGCGCCACGACACCGTCCGCATCGAACGCGTGCTCCTGCCTTACGTGCGCGGCGAAACGGAGCCCGCCGTCCGTCCCTCCGCCTATTGGGTGACCTACGTTCTCACCGAGCTCACCCGACGAGGCTTCGGCGCCGACGTGATCGCGTTTATCCGTCAACGCTGGACCGCCATGGCCGACTACGGCAGCACCTGGGAAACCTTCACCCCGGTCGCTGGCGGCGAAAGCCATTCGCACGCCTGGTCCGCTCATCCTCTGTATCACCTCATGCAGACGATCGGCGGCCTCACTCAAACCGCCCCCGCCTGGAAATCCGTTCGTTTCGCGCCGGTCTTCGAAGGCACCCGCGGCACGTCCACGATCCCGTCACCCGCCGGCAAGATCACCGCCAAATGGACGCGATTGAAGAATGGCACGATCGACGTCGCACTCACCTTGCCGCCCGGCGTTTCCGCCGATGTCCAACTCCCCGGACTACCCGCCACCCGCATCCGCGCATCCCGTCGCTGGAAAGGTATCAAGGGTCAGTAGGCGCACTCACGCCACACCGCCCGCCACCCGATCCTCCGTCGCCGGCCGTCCCCAAAACTTCCGATACTGGTTCGAGAAATACAGCGGGTCCGCATAGCCCGTCTCCGCCGCGATCCGCTTCATCGGCATCGCCGTCTCCTGCACCAGATACCGCGCCCGCCGCAACCGCAGCCGGGCCAGCATCGCCTGCACGGTTTCGCCGGTCTCGCGCCTGAACAGCAGCCTGAAGTGATTCGGACTCATGCTCACAGTCCGATAAAACGCCTCCAGCGCGTCCACCTCGGGAAAATGCCGCTCCAACCAGCTCACCGAGCGCGCCACCTCCGGATGCACGGCCTTCCCGCGCATCGACTCGCCTTCCTCCGCCTGCGCCTCGCTCCAGAATCGCGCCAGGCACGCCTTCAACTCGCCTTCGATCCGCAATGCCGCCGCGCGCTCTGCCAAATCACCCGTCGTTTTGCGCATGGCCTCAAACGCCGCCACCTCCGCGCGCATTTCCTTCGGTCGACGCCAGCACAACACCGCCGGCAGCGTCACCGTTCCCGACGAAAATGCACACCACAACAGCCTGCACCCGCCCGGTGCTTTCGGCACCGTCCACTCGCGCCGCGACCACGCCGGCACAAACACCTGCGCCCCTTCCGTCAGCCGTCGTTTCACGCCTTCCACCGTATAATCCATCGCTCCCTTCTGAATGAGAATGAATCGGTGAGTCACGATCACCTCGTCGGGCGTTGTCCAGCGCTCGGCGAACACCTGGCTACTGAACTCGGTCACCTGCAGAGGCGCCCGCAAAAGTGCCTGCAAGATATCCAGCCGGTTGATCGCTTCCCCCATGCGCCTGATCACATCTGAATCGTTTGTTTTGTCCATGATATGATTTCTTTGCTCCACCATTCCCGACTTTCACCCGCCTGCGCCACGGACATCGTTGTCTCCACCCCGCCAGACCATGCCCCTACTCATTCACGAGCCCGCCCGCGCCACGTCCATCTGTCATGAGGCCGACCTCTGCGTCGTCGGCGGTTCCTGCACGGGCGTCTTCGCCGCCGTGCGCGCCGCCCGCCTCGGACTCTCCGTCGCGCTGGTCGAGCAAAACACGATTCTCGGCGGCATGGCCGCCGCCGCCCAGGTCAACGAGTGGCACTCGGTCAGCGACACTTCCGGCACGGTTCCCATCATCGGCGGACTCACCCGCGAAGTCGTCGAACGCCTGCGCAAACGCGGTGTCCTCAAAGAACTTCATCCCGTCCATCGCGGACAATTCCGTTTCAACAGCGCCGAGCTCGCCGTCGAACTCGACGAACTGATCCGCGAGCACCGCATCCGCGTCTTCCTCGCCGCGCGTTGCGTCGCCGCCACACGCGACGGCTCGCGCATCACCTCCGTGATCATCGAAGACCGCTCCGGTCGCCGCGCGATCACCGCCTCGTTTTTCATCGACGCTTCCGGCGACGGCAATCTCCTCCGCCATGCCGGCTTCGCAGCCGGCAAGCCCGACATCCTCCAGCCCGTCAATCTCCAGGCCATCGTCGCCGGAGTGGACACTCCTGGCGGCGAGCCGTCGTGGAATGATCTCGTTCCTTCGTTCGCCGGTCACGATTACCCCGCGGCCAACAGCCGCCCGTGGTATTTCCCCGTCCCCGGCGCGCCCGCTCTGCGCAATCTCTTCGGCGCCCGCCTCAACGGCATCGATGCCAGCGACGCCGACGCCTACACCGCCGCGCTCATCGAAGGCCGACGCCTGCACCGCGCCTACCTCGACATCGTTCGCGCCCGTTCCGCCGAAACCCATCCTGCCATCGTCTCCTGGGCTCATGCACTCGGCGTGCGCGAAACGTGGCACGCCCGTTGCCACCACCGGCTCACCGGCGAAGAAATCCTCCACGGAAAACCGTTCTCCGATTCCATCGCCCAAGGCACCTACCCCGTGGATATCCATTCGGCCGAAGGCACCGTGCTGCGCTACCTCGACGGACGCGAAGAGGTCATCGCCCGCGATGGCTCGCACCTCTGGCGCCGCTGGCAGCCGGACAACGCGCCGGTCCCCGCCTGCTATCATATTCCTTATCGCACGCTCCTGCCCGTCGAAGCCGACAATCTCCTCGTCGCCGGCCGCCTGCTTGATGCAGACCGCGAAGCCTTCGGCGGAGTCCGCGTAATGGTAAACATGAACCAGACCGGTGAAGCCGCCGGCGTCGCCGCCGCCCTCGCCCACCGCACCCGCACAACCTTTCCCCAACTCGACCCCGCCCTCCTCCGCGCCGAACTCAACGCCGGCGGCTCCCTCCTTCTTCCCGTCTCATGAGCACGCTCCACGAACCCGCCCGCGATCTTCCCGTCATCCACGAAGCCGACGTCTGCGTCCTCGGCGGTAGTTGCACCGGTCTCTTTGCCGCCCTGCGCGCCGCCCGCCTCGGCGCCCGCGTGGTCATCGTCGAAAAAGACAACTGCTTCGGCGGCGTCGCCACCACCGCGATGGTCAACGTCTGGCACTCGCTCTACGACACCGAGGGTAAAAACCAGATCATCGCCGGCCTTACCGAGGAAACCATGAACCGCCTCGAACGACGCAACGCCGTGAAGCGTCACGAGCGCACCAACCCGTCGCGCGGCTTCACCTTCAATTCCGAAGAACTTAAAATCGAACTCGACGAACTCGCCCGCGAGGCCGGCATCAAAATCTATCTTCACACGCAGTTCGCCGCGCCCGCCCCGCTCCACGATTCCAACGGCCGTCTCGAAGCCGTCTTCGTCGAAAACAAATCCGGACGCGGCGCCATCCGCGCTCGTATGTTTATCGATGCCACCGGCGACGCCGACCTCGCCGCACGCCTCGGTTGCGAGACCTACTTCGCCAACCATCTCCAGCCGGCCACCGCCTGCGCACGCTTCTCGGGCTGGGGCACGTTGAACGAAACCAACGTCGGTGCGCTCATCCGCGAGCACGGCCCCGCGTATGGCCTTCCGCCCACGTTTTCCTGGGGCAACTATGTTCCCAACTCCGATGTCTACATGCTCGCCGCCACGCGTATCCACGGCATCAACCCCGCCAACGCCGACGAGCTTACTCACGGCGAAATCGAAGGCCGCCGCCAGGTTCGCGCCATCGCCGATATTCTTCGGGCCAACGTTCCCGATTGCCGCCTTTCTCTCGAAGCCCTGCCCTCGCGCCTTGGCCTCCGCGAATCCCGCCACATTCGATCACCGTATCAACTCACCGGTGACGACGTGCTCTCCGGCCGGGCGTTCGACGACACCATCGCCCAAGGCAGCTACCGCGTCGATGTCCACCATCAGGATAAACCCGGCATCACCCTCCGCTACCTCGACGGCACCGAGGAATTTCACCAACCCGGCGTCGCCTCCACCCGCAGCCGCTGGCGCCCCGAAACCGCGACGAACCCCACGTATTACCAAATCCCCTACCGCTCGCTCCTGCCGCTCAACGGCCCCGGCAACGTCATCGTCGCCGGCCGCATGCTCGACGTGGACCCGATCGCCCACGCCGCCGTGCGCGTGATGGTCAACATGAACCAGACCGGCGAAGCCGCCGGTGTCGCCGCCGTCCTCGCGCTCGAAACCAACACACCTCTTCCCTCGCTCGATGTCGCGTCCCTCCGCGCCAAACTCATCGCCGGCGGTTCAGCACTCTGAGCCCTTGCGCTATTTAGGTATTTTCCCCGTAGCGATAGCGGGTGATTGCCCCACACCGTATCCACCGCGCTCCGACATTTTCCGCATACTGCTAATCTCCAATAAATAACTTCATGCCGTGGATACACCCGAGGCTCGACAGTCCCGGGCGTTAGGCCCTACGGTCCGGGGGTCAGATCGTATACCCCCCTCTGCGCATGACCCCCAGCCGCTTGCGTGTTCTGCATTTGGAAGACAACTCGTTCGACCAGGAACTCGTGCGTTGCGCCTTGCTGGACAAAGGAGTCGATTGCGAGTTCGTCTACGCTCGGACGAAAGCCGAGTTTGAGGCCGCGCTGGATCGCGAAAAATTCGATCTCATCCTGTCCGACTTCACGATCCCGGGTTACGATGGATCGTCCGCGCTCGCCCGCGTGCAGTCGACCTGCCCCGACGTGCCTTTCGTCTTCGTCTCCGGCACCATCGGCGAGGACCGCGCCATCGAAAGTCTCAAGAGCGGCGCGGTCGACTACGTCCTGAAGACGAACCTCGAGCGGCTCCACCCCGCCGTGCGCCGGGCGTTGCGCGAGGCCGGCGAGCACGCGATGGCCGGCGCCGCCCTCGCGGCTTTGCGCAGAAGCGAGGAGCGCTTTCGCGAAATGGCCGAACACATCGGCAGCGTATTCTACAGCATCAATCTGAAAACCGGGCACCACGCCTATGTCAGCCCGGCCTATGAACAAATCTGGGGACTCACCGCCGCCGGACTTCACGAACAACCGGCCCAATGGACCGCCGCCGTCATTCCCGAGGACCGGCCCGCGGTGCTCGCCGCCCTCGCCCAGCTCGCGCACGGCAAAGACTACTCCATCGAATACCGCATCCGCCGCCCCGACGGCACGCAACGCTGGGTCGAGGATCGCAGCTACCTCATCCGCGAGGCGGACGGAGCCATGCAACGCGCCGTCGGCGTCGCGACGGACATCACGCGCCGCCATCAGCTCGAGGCGCAGCTGCGGCAGGCGCAAAAAATGGAGGCGGTCGGCCAGCTCGCCGGCGGGGTCGCCCACGATTTCAACAACGTCCTCACCGTCGTCATCGGCTGGGCGCGTCTCCTGCTCGACCGGAACACGACGCCTCCGGACGCGATTGCCCCGCTCACGGAAATCTTCAACGCCGGCAACCGCGCCGCCAACCTGACGCGCCAGCTCCTCGTCTTCAGCAACAAGCAGACGATCGACCGCCAGACCGTCGACCTCAACCATGTCACCGGTGAAATCTCCGAGATGCTTCGCCGCCTGATTGGCGAACACATCACCCTGAATCTCGCGCTGTCCGCCTCTCCGTGTCTCGCCGAAGGCGACGCCGGCATGATCGAACAGGTGCTGATGAATCTCGCCGTTAACGCCCGCGACGCCATGCCCGGCGGCGGCACGCTCACCATTTCCACGGAGACCGTCGTCATCGACGACGCATCGTCGCACCACCATCCGAACGCGCGCCCGGGCACCTTCGCCTGCCTGAACGTGAGCGACACCGGCTGCGGCATCCCGCGCGAAATCCTTTCGCGGATTTTCGAACCGTTCTTCACCACCAAGGAAGTCGGCCGCGGCACCGGCTTGGGACTGGCCATGGTGACGGGCATCGTGCAACGCCACCAGGGATGGATCGAACTGGAAAGCACGGTGGGCGTCGGCACGCATTTCCGCATCCTGCTGCCGGCGGCACACGCGGCGGATCACGCGGCCGCTGATCCCTCCCAACAACATCCGGAACCCTCCGTAGGCGGCTCGGAGACGATCTTGTTCGCGGAGGACGAACCCGGCGTGCGCGAGTTCGCCGTCGCGGTTTTGAACAGCCTCGGCTACCGCGTCCTGCAGGCCTGCTCCGGCCGGGATGCTCTGGAAGTCTGGCAGCGTCATTCATCCCGAATCACCCTGCTCGTCACCGATCTGGTCATGCCCGACGGAATCAGCGGCGTGGAACTCGCCATCCGGCTGCGCAAGGAAAAGCCCGCGCTGAAAGTGGTCCTCACCAGCGGCTACGCGAACGGCATCACCGGCCGCCAGTTCCAGGCACCCGCCAACATGCATTTCGTCCAGAAGCCCTACAAGCCCCAGGCCCTCGCCGAGGCCGTGCGCACCGCGCTCGATGCGGATACGCCTCCCCACGTTTCATCCCCTGCTCCTTCCCCTGTATCATGAAAAACCCCTCATCCCCGAAAACCCGGCGTCGCGCCTCCGCCTTTCTCTCCGGACTTCTCGCCGCCTCCCTGCACGCGGCTCCTTCGGATGAGACCGGCCGCAATCTCGCCGACCTCAGCCTCGAGCAGTTGATGAACGAAACCGTGACCTCGGTTTCCAAAAAAGAGCAAAAACTCAACGAGGCCCCCGCCGCTATTTCGGTCCTGTCCAATGACGATCTCCGCCGCTCCGGCGCCACCAGCGTGGCCGAGGCCCTGCGGCTCGTTCCCGGCATGTCCGTGGCCTCGGTCAACTCCAGCCAGACCGCCGTCTCCGCCCGTGGATTCAATAGTCTCTACGCCAACAAACTGCTCGTCCTCGTCGACGGTCGCGCGGTTTACAGCCCGCTGTTCGCCGGCGTCTATTGGGAGTTGCAGCAAACCACCTTGGACGACGTGGACCGCATCGAGGTGATCCGCGGCCCCGGCGCCACCGTCTGGGGATCCAACGCCGTCAACGGCGTGATCAACATCGTCACCCGCAGCGCCAAGGATACCCAGGGCACCTTGATCTACGCCGGTGGTGGCGACGTCCAGCAGACGATGGGGGGCGTTCGCCAAGGCGGGCGCATCGGCGAAAAAACCTATTACCGCGTCTACGCCAACGAACAGTCGCGCGACGACTACCTGTTGCCCGGCGGCGCTCCGGCGCAAGACAACTGGGCGAGCCAGCAGGGCGGCTTCCGCTTCGACCACTACGCGGACGAAGCCACGCAGATGACGTGGCAGACGGAGATGACCTCGGCGGATTTCAACGACCGTCAGTCCGACACCTATAACTTCAACACCCTCGGCCGCTGGACCCGCGATTGGTCCGACCGCTCGGGCCTGGAGTTCCAGACCTACTACGACCGCACCCATCGCGACGAACTGACCGGCGCCTACACCACGATCGATACGGTGGATCTTTCCCTGCAGCACCGGTTCGGCATCGGCGAACGCAACGACGTGATCTGGGGCCTCGGCTACCGCCACATCGACGGCAAGGCCAAGCAGACGAATCCGTTCCTGGTGGTGCGCTCCCCCGATTTCGACCAGCAGATCGTCAGCGCGTTTGTGCAGGACGACATCAAGCTGGTGCCCGACAAACTCACGCTGACCGCGGGCACCAAGCTCGAGCACAACGATTACACCGGCATCGAGATCCAGCCCAGCGTCTCGCTCGTGTTCACGCCGACCAAACGCCAGACCCTGTGGGCCGCCGTCTCCCGCGCGGTGCGCACCCCCAGCGTGCTCGAGGCCTCCCCGACGTTCGCGCCCGTCTTCGGCGCTCCGTTCATCGGACCCGGCGCCATTCTCTATGTCCCCACCTTGGTCGGAAATCCCGGCGTCGCCTCCGAAACGCTCTGGGCTTACGAGCTCGGCTGGCGCATCCAACCCGCCGACCGCGTGAGCGTGGATGTGTCCCTCTTTTATAACGACTATGAAAACCTGATCACCGTCGGCAACCCGTCGGTTTTCATTCCCGGTGTTCCGACCGGAATCGCCGAGCTTCCCTGGACCAATGACCTCCAGGGTCACACCTACGGCGGCGAGGCCGCCGTGACCGTTTCACCAAGCGACCACTGGCGCGTGACCGCCGCCTACAGCCTCCTCATCGCAAACATCCGCGGACCGGCCCCCTTCGCCGAAACCAGCGAGAACAGCGCCCCCCGCCATCAGGTCAGTCTGCGCTCGGCCTATGATTTCACCAAGCAATGGAGCCTCGACGGTCAGGTGCGCTTCGTTGATGCGATCGAGGGCGTGCCCGCCTACGTGACCGCCGATCTGCGTCTCTCCTACCGTCCCAATGACCACCTCGAGTTTGCCCTCGTGGGACAAAACCTCCTCGACCCCTCGCACCCCGAGCAGGCCACCGCAGCCTTCACCGCCAGTTCCGAGGTCCCCCGCGGCTTCTACGGCAAGATCACCTGGCATTTCTAATCCCGGAACACACCGGCATGCACACCACACCCCAAGCCATGTCCTTTCCCCGCCACTGCCTGTGGCTGGTGTTTCTCGGCCTGCTGCTTTTCGGCGGTCGCACCGTGTGCGACGCCGCCCCCGAGGTCTCCAAGGAATACCAGGTCAAGGCCGCCTTCCTCTACAACTTCACCAAATTCGTCGAATGGCCCGCGTCGCGTTTTTCCGACGCCACCAGCCCCATCGTCATCGCCGTGCTCGGCCGGAACCCCTTCGGCGAAGAACTCAATGCCATCGTCCGCGAGCGCAAGGTCAACGGCCGCGGGCTCGTCGTCAAAATCATCGACTCCGCCGACGAAGCCGCCGCGGCCCACCTGCTGTTTGTCGGCGCCGATGCCGAGGATCGCCTCGCCGGAAAAATGGACGCCCTCCAAAAGGCCGGCGTCCTGACCGTCGGCGAATCCCCGCGCTTCATCGCGTCCGGCGGCGTCATCAACTTCACCTTGGAGGCGGACAAGGTCCGGTTCCAAATCAACCCGCAGGCCGGCGAACAGACCGGACTCAAAATCAGCGCCCAGCTGCTTAAGCTGGCCATGATCGTCCGGAAATAATCCCGGACCCTCACGCCCGCCATGCGCCTCCTCACCAATCTTCCCATCAAGCGAAAGCTGACCATCATCAGCATGCTGACCAGCGGCGTGGTCCTGCTGCTGACCTGCGCCGCCTTCATGACCTACGAACAGGTCGTTTTTCGCCGGGACATGACGCACAACCTCGCGAGCATCGCCGAAATGATCGGCGTCAACAGCGCCTCCGCCCTCTCCTTCAACGACTCCGAATCGGCCGCCCAGACGCTCAAGGGGCTCGCCGCGCAGCCTCACATCCAGCAAGCCTGCATTTATGACGACGCCGGCAAGGTGTTCGCCACCTACCAGCGCACCGCCAACCCCGCCCAACTCTGGCCGGCGATGCAGCCAAACAGCGAACAGCTCACGGCGGACGCATTGGTGCTCTTCCGTTCGATCAACCTGACCGGCGATGTGATCGGCACGATCTACCTCCAGTCCGACCTCGATGAAATGCGCACCCGCTGGCAACGCTACGCGCTCATCGCGAGTCTCGTGCTGCTGGCCGCCATGGCGATCACCTGGCTCATCGCCTCGAAGCTCCAGCGCATCATCTCCGAACCGGTCCTGCAACTCGCCGCCACCGCCGGCCGTGTCGCCGCCGAGCGAGACTACTCCGTGCGCGTGACGAAGCAGGGCAACGACGAGGTCGGCCGTCTCTTCGACGGCTTCAACGACATGCTCGCCCAGATCCAGACGCGCGACGCCGAGCTTCAATCCGCGCACAACAATCTGGAAAAACGCGTGGAGGAACGCACCGCCGCCCTGCGCACCAGCGAGGAACGCATCCGCCTCATCGTGGACACCGCCTTCGACGCCATCATCACCTTCGACTCCAACGACCGGATCACCGACTGGAACAGCCAGGCGGAAAACACCTTCGGTTGGACGCGCGACGAGGCCCTCGGCCTCAACGTCGCAACCACCCTCATCGCGCCCCAGCACCGCGAGGCGTATAGCCAGCGGCTTCAACGCTTCCTCACCACCGGCGACGGCTCGCTCCTCAGCAAACGCATCGAGCTCACCGCCCTCCGAAAAGACGGTCAGGAATTCCCCGCCGAGCTCGCCATCTCCCCGATCCAACTCGGCGACACCGTGCTTTTCAGCTCGTTCCTGCGCGACACCACCGAAAGCAAACGCGCCGAGGTCGAGCTCAAGGCCATCCACCGGCAGTTGCTCGACACGTCGCGCCAGGCCGGCATGGCCGAGGTAGCCACCGGCGTGCTCCACAACGTCGGCAACGTCCTCAACAGCGTCAACGTCTCCGCCACTCTCGTCGCCGACCAGGTTCGCCGCTCCAAGAGCCCCAACGTCGGCAAGCTCTCCGACCTCCTCCATCAACATCGCACCGATCTCGGCGACTACCTCACCAACGATCCCAAGGGCAAAATCATCCCCGCCTATCTGATGACGTTGAAGGACGAGCTCGCCAAGGAGCAGTCCACCATCCTCGCAGAGCTCGACAGTCTCCACAAAAACATCGGCCACATCAAAGACATCGTGGCCATGCAGCAGAGCTACGCCAAGACCTCCGGCGTCGTCGAAACCGTGTCCATTCCTGATCTCATCGAGGACGCCATTCGCATGAACGCCGGCTCCCTCGCCCGCCACGATGTCGACGTCGCCCGCGAATACCACGTCCGCCCCGTCGTCACCCTTGAGAAAAACAAGGCCCTCCAGATTCTCGTCAACCTCGTGCGCAACGCCAAATACGCCTGCGACGAATCCGGCCGTATCGACAAACTCCTTACGATCAGCACCACCGCCGACGACCTCCACGTCATCATCACCGTCTCCGACAATGGCGTCGGCATCCCCGCAGAAAACCTCACCCGCATCTTCGCCCACGGCTTCACCACCCGCAAGCAGGGCCACGGCTTCGGCCTCCACAGCGGCGCCCTCGCCGCCAAGGAACTCGGCGGCTCCCTCACCGCACACAGCGACGGCCCCGGCCTCGGCGCCTCCTTCACCCTCACCATCCCCTACCGAACGGAATCCATGGATGACTGAACCGATGTCCATCAAACGCGTGAAACCCGCCCCGACCGACCGCCGCCGGCTCTGGCCGCTTGTCGCCGCCGGCGGAGCGCTGTTGCTCGCCGTCCTGCCCGGCTGCGAAAAAAGACGCGACGACGACACAGTGCGGGCGGACCCCGCGTCCGTCCCGGTCGCCATGGACGAGGAACCGATCTTGCCGATTCCGCGCGGACATCCGTCATCGTTGGACGCGCGCAAGGTCGCCCTCGGCAACAAACTGTTCCACGAACCCGCGCTGTCGCGGGACAACTCGATCTCGTGCGCCAGCTGCCATCCACTTGATCGCGGCGGCGTTGATCACCTCCCGCGCTCCCTCGGAATCAACGGACAGCAAGGCGAGGTCAACACACCCACGGTCTTCAACAGCGCGCTCAATTTCGCCCAGTTCTGGGACGGCCGTGCGTCCACCTTGGAGGAACAGATCGACGGCCCCGTCCTCTCCACCTTCGAAATGGGCACCTCCTGGGACGAGATCCTGAAAAAACTGCGCGACACCCCCGCCTACGTCGCGGCCTTCAGGGAAATCTACTCCGACGGCGTGCAGAGCCGGAACGTGAAAAGCGCCATCGCCGAGTTCGAGCGTTCGCTCATCACCCTCGATTCCCGCTTCGACCGTTATCTCCGGGGCGACCCTTTCGCACTCACCGCCGACGAGAAAAACGGTTACCTCAAATTCAAAGGCTACGGCTGCATCAGCTGCCACCAGGGCATGAACATCGGCGCGAACCTGTTTCAGCGCATGGGCGTCATCGGCGATTACTTCGCCGACCGGGGCAACCTCACCAAGGCCGACCTCGGCCGCTTCAACGTGACGGGGCGCGAGGAGGACCGCCATGTCTTCAAGGTGCCCAGCCTGCGCAACGTGGCCGTGACCGCGCCCTACTTCCATGACAGCTCGGCCCAAACGCTCGAAGACGCCGTCGCGGTCATGGCCAAGTATCAGCTCGGCCGTCCGCTGCCGCCCAAGGACATGGAGGACATCGTCAAATTCCTCCGCACGCTCACCGGTGAATACGGAGGAAAGCCGCTATGAAACGCGCCGGACTCGTGGGACTTCTCCTCCTCGCCGTGCTGACGGTTTTCTACCTGCAGCGGCAGGGTTACAGCGACAGGCAGCATGAGCGCTTCCAGTCCGGCTTGTGGCAGCTCAAGCACCTCGACTCCTCCTTCAACGAAGATTTGCTGCGCGTCCGCTTCTCCCTGCTCGAGAGCTACGATGTCTTCCAGTCCTACCAGCGGCAGATGGACCGGCTGGTGGACGGCGAACTGGTCATCCCGTCCTTTGTCGGCGCGGCGGATCGCGACCAGATCAACCTTTTCAAAAAAGAACTGTCCTCCCTGCTCAAAACCCGCCGGCAGTTGTTCGAGCGCTTCAAATCGCTGAACGCCGTCCTCTCCAACTCCCGCCGCTATTTCCCCGTCGCCGTGGATGAGCTCACCCGGCGGCTCAACCCGGCCGGGCTGCCCGATCAGGAACTGGGCCTGATCATCCAGAAGATCACCCGCGTGATGCTCACGCATGACGCGAGTTCCGAGCCCTTGTCACCCGACGATCTCGCGACTCCGGAGTCCCTCCGCGCCTGGTCCGCCGCTCACCCGGCCCACACGGAGGCGGCGTTTGTCTCCAGCCTCGCCCGTCACGCCCGCACGCTCCTCGATGGGAAAAACGAACTCGACTCGCTCACCCGCCAGCTGCTGACCCTGCCCACCGCCGCGGGTATCGAAAGCCTTTCCCTGATTTATCAGAAGGATCTCACCAGCGCCCTCCGGCGCACGTCCCAATACCAGAAGCTGCTCTACGGCCTCGTGCTGCTGCTGGCCGTCGTGATCGCCTACGCATTGTGGGCCTTGCGCTCGGCGAACCAAGGTCTCGAACGCCACGTCAGCGAGCGCACCGCGGACTTGCAGCGCGAAAACACCGAGCGCAAGCGGGCGGAGGCCGATCTCGCCCATTCGCTGTCCGTGCTGCAGGCGACACTGGAATCCACCGCCGACGGTATCGTCGCCATCAAATCCGACGGCGAAGTGGTCAACTACAACACCCGCTTCGCCAGCATGTGGGGGCTCCCCCCCGATGTGCTGGCGAAGAAGGATGCCATGCAACTGACGGCCCTTGTCACCTCCCAGGTTCAGCACGAGGAACAGTTTGTCGCCCGCGTCACCCAACTCCTCGCCGACCCGCCCGACGAGGCCTGCGACGTGCTCGAGCTGAAGGACGGCCGGATCTTTGAGCGTTATGTGCGGGCCCAGAAAACCGACGGAAAGACCCTCGGCATGGTGGCCAATTTCCGCGACGTCACCAACCGCCTGAAATCCGAGTTCGAACTCGAAAAAATCCACCGGCAGCTGCTCGACACGTCGCGCCAGGCCGGCATGGCCGAGGTCGCCACCAGCGTGCTCCACAACGTCGGCAACGTCCTCAACAGCGTCAACGTCTCCGCCACCCTCGTCGCCGACCAGGTCCGCCGCTCCAAGAGTCCCAACGTCGGCAAGCTCTCCGATCTCCTCCACCAGCACCGCACCGATCTCGGCGACTATCTCACCAACGATCCCAAGGGAAAAATCATCCCCGTCTACCTCGCTTCGCTGAAGGACGATCTCGCCAGGGAGCAGTCCTCCATCCTCTCCGAGCTCGACAGTCTCCACAAAAACATCGGCCACATCAAAGACATCGTCGCCATGCAGCAGAGCTACGCCAAGACCTCCGGCGTCGTCGAAACCGTCTCCATTCCCGACCTCATCGAGGACGCCATTCGCATGAACGCCGGCTCCCTCGCCCGTCACGATGTCGACGTCGCCCGCGACTACCACGTCCGCCCCGTCGTCACCCTCGAGAAAAACAAGGCCCTCCAGATCCTCGTCAACCTCGTGCGCAACGCCAAATACGCCTGCGACGAATCCGGCCGCATCGACAAGCTCCTGACGATCCGCACCACCGCCGACAAGCATCACGTCATCATCACCGTCTCCGACAACGGCGTCGGCATCCCCGCCGAAAACCTCATCCGCATCTTCGCCCACGGTTTCACCACCCGCAAAGACGGCCACGGCTTCGGCCTCCACAGCGGAGCCCTCGCCGCCAAGGAGCTCGGCGGCTCCCTCACCGCCCACAGCGACGGCCCCGGCCTCGGCGCCTCCTTCACTCTCACATTGCCCTACACTCAGGAGTCCTCCCATGAATAATCCGCTGCCCGAACAAAACGTCAGGGTCCTCGTCGTTGACGACAATCGCTCCATCCACGGTGATTTCCGCAAGATCCTCTGCGGCCCCGACTCGTCCGCCGAAACCGAATCGATGGAGGCGTCCCTGTTCGGCGAACCCCTGGAGGAACGGCGCGCCGTCATTTTCGAAGTGGACTCCGCCTACCAGGGCCAGGAGGCCCTCGACCTGGTCAAGAAGGCCCTCGCCGACAAGCGCCCCTATGCGATGGCGTTCATGGACGTAAGAATGCCCCCCGGCTGGGACGGCATCGAGGCCACCGCCAAAATCTGGGAGATCGATCCCGATATGCAGATCGTCATCTGCACCGCCTACTCGGATTACTCCTGGGACGACATGATCCAGAAGCTCGGTCACTCCGACAAGCTGCTGATCCTCAAAAAACCCTTCGACAACGTCGAGGCGCTCCAGCTCGCCTCCGCCCTCACCGAAAAATGGCGTCTCGCCCGCCAGGCGAAGACCCAGCTCGAGAACCTGGAAAACCTCGTCGAGGAACGCACCCGCGAACTTCGCATCGCCAAGGAGGCCGCCGAGGTCGCCAACAAGGCCAAAAGCGAATTCCTCGCCAACATGAGCCACGAAATCCGCACGCCGATGAACGGCGTGATCGGCATGACCGGCCTCCTCCTCGACCTCGATCTCGGCACCCTCCAGCGCGAATACGCCGAGACGATCCGCAGCAGCGCCGACACGCTGCTCACGGTGATCAACGACGTGCTCGATTTCTCCAAGATCGAGGCCGGCAAGCTCACCTTTGAGATGCTCGACTTCGACCTGAGCGAGACGGTGGAGAGCACCCTCGACATGCTCGCCGAGCGCGCGCAGTCCAAAGGCACCGAACTCGTCATGGCCATGGCGCCCGACGTCCCCCACTTCCTTCGCGGCGATCCCGGACGGTTGCGCCAGGTGCTCGTCAACCTCGTCGGCAACGCCATCAAGTTCACCCACGGCGGCGAGGTCGTCGTCCGCGTCAACCGCCAGTCCCCGGGTGATGATCCCGTCGTTCTCCAGTTTTCCGTGCACGATACCGGCGTCGGCATCCCGCTCGAGGCGCAGGCCAACCTGTTCCAGGCCTTCACGCAGGCCGACGCCTCCACCACCCGCAAATACGGCGGCACCGGCCTCGGCCTCGCGATCTCCAAAAAACTCGTGCTCATGATGCACGGCCAGATCGGCCTCGAGAGCGAACCGGGCAAGGGCTCCACGTTCTGGTTCACGGCCCAATTCGAACGACCTTCAGGCACCCAGGCCCCGCTGGCCGGCGAACGCGACGGCTGGTCCGACCTGCGCGTGCTCGTCGTCGATGACAACGCCACGAGCCGGCAGATTCTGCGCCACCAGATTTTCGCCTGGAAACTCCAGAAGGGCAGCGCCGCCAGCGGAAACGAAGCCCTCCGCGTGCTGCGCGCCGCCGCCGCCGAAGGCCACCCCTACGATGTCGCGCTCCTCGACGTCGAGATGCCCGAGATGGATGGCCTCACCCTCGCCCATGCGATCAAGGCCGAGCCCGCCATCGCCGGCACGCGCCTGATCGCCATGACGCCGCTCGGGCATACCCCCGCCGACCGAAAAATGCAGGAGGCCGGCATCGACGCCTCCCTCAGCAAACCCATCAAACAATCCCACCTCTTCGACAGTCTCGTCACCGCCATCGGTAAAACCGGAGTGACCACTCCCAGCGTTCCGAAGTCCGGAACCCTGCCGTTGCCACCGGTCTCGGCCAGCCTCCGCGCCACGCTCGACACCTCGCGCATCCTCCTCGCCGAGGACAACGCGGTGAACCAGAAGGTCGCGCTCGCCATGCTCGCCAAGCTCGGCTCTTCCGCCGACGCCGTCGCCGACGGCATCGAGGTCCTCGACTCGCTCCAGCGCATTCCCTACTCGCTGATTTTGATGGATTATCAGATGCCCGAAATGGACGGCCTCGAGGCGACGCGGATCATCCGCAAACGCGAACTCGACAGCGGCCAGGCCTGCCCGTGGAACGCCCCCGTCTACATCATCGCGCTCACCGCCAGCGCCATGCAGGGCGACCGCGAAAAATGTCTCTCCGTCGGCATGAACGACTACGTGAGCAAACCCGTGCGCCCCGGCGAACTCCAGGCCGCCTTGGAACGCTGGGCCGCCACGGTGAAATCTCAGCGCCCCGCCAGCAGCGCATAGATCACTCCGCGCCCTTCCGACTTTCAAATATTAGAACGCATCCGTCGGCCATGGCTTTAATTGCGTCTTGTTTCACGGCGTTCGCACCGGTGTCATCCCAAGATGTCCCTTGCCGCCTCCGCCGCCCCCGGCCCCTGCGATCACCCTCCTGAAATCGTCATCCTCGCCGCCACCCGCACTCCGCTCGGCTCCTTTCAAGGCGCACTCTCCTCCGTCCCCGCCGCGCAACTCGGCGCCTCCGTCATTCGAGGCGCGCTCGCACAAGCCGGAGTCGCCCCCGCCGACATCTCCGACGTGCTCCTCGGCAACGTCCTTCAAGCCGGCCAGGGCCAGGCCCCCGCCCGCCAGGCCGCGCTCGCCGCCGGCCTCCCGCCCTCCGCCCGCGCCGTCACCATCAGCAAGGTTTGCGGCTCCGGCCTTCAAGCCGTCATCCAGGGCTCGCACGCCCTCACGGCCGGCGACGCCACGATCCTCATCGCCGGCGGCATGGAGAACATGAGCGCCGCGCCCTACCTCATGCCCAAGGCCCGCGACGGTTACCGCCTCGGACACCAGCAGGTCCTCGACTCCCTCGTCCACGACGGCCTCTGGGATCCCTACAACAACATCCACATGGGCAGCTGCGCCGAACAATGCGCGCAACGCTACGGTTTCACCCGCGAACAGCAGGACGCCTACGCCATCGCCACATTTCAGCGTGCCAATGCCGCCCAAAAAGCCGGCGTCTTCTCCGCCGAAATCACTCCCGTCGAAGTCACCGACGCCCGCGGCAATACCACCCGCGTCGAGCATGACGAGGGTCCGGCCAAGGTGAACTACGACAAGCTCCCCAAGCTCCGCCCCGCCTTCGACAAGGCCGGCACCATCACCGCCGCCAACGCCTCCACGCTCAACGACGGCGCCGCCGCGCTCCTCCTTTCCACCGCCGAGACGGCGCGCGATCGCAACCTCAGGCCCCTCGCCCGCATCGTCGCCTCCGCCGGACACGCGCACGAGCCGCTCTGGTTCACCACCGCTCCCGTGCAGGCCGCGCAAACCGCCCTCGCCCGCGCCGGCTGGAGCGTCGCCGACGTCGATCTCTGGGAGGTCAACGAAGCCTTCGCCGTCGTCCCGATGGCCTTCATGAAGGAACTCGGCGTGCCGCCCGAAAAACTCAACGTCAACGGCGGCGCCATCGCGCTCGGCCATCCCATCGGCGCCAGCGGCGCGCGCATCGTCGTCACTTTGCTCGCCGCCCTCCGCGCCCGCGGACTCAAACGCGGTGTCGCCGCCATCTGCATCGGCGGCGGCGAAGGCCTCGCGATCTGCGTCGAACTTCTCTGATCAATATCTTCATCCGCCCGCTTTCCCGCTCGTGAACAAAGTCTACCCCAGCGCCACCGCCGCCCTCGCCGGTCTCCTCGCCGACCACCAGACCATCGCCGCCGGCGGCTTCGGTCTCTGCGGCATTCCTGAAAACCTCATCACGGCCCTGCGCGACAGCGGCGTGAAGGGTCTCACCATCGTCGGCAACAACGCCGGCGTGGACGACTTCGGCATGGGCATCCTCCTCAAAACCCGCCAGGTCAGCCGCGTCTTCGCCTCCTACGTGGGCGAGAACAAGGAGTTCGAGCGCCAAGTCCTCGCCGGCGAACTCGACCTGCAGCTCGTGCCGCAGGGCACGCTCGCCGAACGCCTCCGCGCCGGCGGCGCCGGCATCCCCGGTTTCTACACAAAGACCGCTGTCGGCACCCAGCTCGCCGCCGGCAAGGAAATCAAATCCTTCGACGGACAGGACTACGTGCTCGAACCCGCCATCCGCTCCGACATTTCGTTCGTGAAAGCTTGGAAGGGCGACCGCGCCGGCAACCTCGTTTACCGCCAGACCGCGCGCAACTTCAACCCGATGATCGCCACCTGCGGGCGCATCACCATCGCCGAGGTCGAGGAACTGGTCGAGGTCGGCCAGCTCGATCCCGACCACATCCACACGCCGGGCATCTTCGTTGATCGCATCATCCAAGGCGTGAATTACGAAAAACGCATCGAGATGCGCACCGTGCAGGGCGCCTCCGTCAGCAAAAAGGAAACGCCCGTCCGTGAATGGATGGCCCGCCGCGCCGCGCAGGAATTGCGCGACGGTTACTACGTCAACCTCGGCATCGGCATCCCCACGCTCGTCGCCAACTTCATCCCCGCCGGCATGAACGTGACGCTCCAATCCGAAAACGGCCTCCTCGGCATCGGCCCGTTTCCGACCGAAGACCGCGTCGATCCCGATCTCATCAACGCGGGCAAACAGACCATCACCGCGCTCCCCGGCTCGGCGTTTTTCAGCAGCGCCGATTCCTTCGGCATGATCCGCGGCGGACACATCGATCTCTCCATCCTCGGCGCGCTCGAAGTCTCCGAAAACGGCGACATCGCCAACTGGATGGTCCCCGGAAAAATGGTCAAAGGCCCCGGCGGCGCGATGGACCTCGTGGCCGGCGTGAAGCGCGTCGTCGCCGTCATGGAACACTGCGCGAAAGACGGCAGCCCCAAGCTGCTCCCGCGTTGCGCCCTGCCGATCACCGGCCGCGCCGTGGTCAACCTCATCATCACCGATCTCGGTGTGTTCGACGTCAAACCCGGCGGCGGCCTCGTCCTCCGCGAACTGAATGCCGGCGTCACCCTCGACGAAATCCGCGCCAAGACCGGCTGCCCCTTCGAGGTCGCGCTTTAAATCCCCGCGCCATGTTAAAAAACAAATCCGCCGTCGTCACCGGCTCCACCAGCGGCATCGGCCTCGCCATCGCCCGCGCCCTCGCGCAGGCCGGAGCCAATGTCATGCTCAACGGCTTCGGCGAACCCGCCGTCATCGAGAAACTCTGCACCGACCTCGCTGCCGAGACCGGCGTGCAAGTCCGCCACCACGGCGCCGACGTGAGCAAAGGCGACGAAGTCGCCAAGCTCATCGCCGACACCGAGCACGCCTTCGGCTCGGTGGACATTCTGGTCAACAACGCCGGCATCCAGTTCGTCTCCCCCGTCGATGAGTTTCCCGAGGAGAAGTGGACCGCGATTCAAAACATCGTCCTCAACTCCAGTTTCCATGCGATCAAGGCCGCGCTCCCCGGCATGAAGCAGCGTAACTGGGGCCGTATCATCAACCTCGCCTCGGCCCACGGACTCGTGGCTTCTCCGTTCAAGAGCGCCTACGTCGCGGCCAAGCACGGCCAGGTCGGACTCACCAAGACGGTCGCGCTCGAAGTCGCCGAGACCGGTATCACCTGCAACGCGATCTGCCCCGGCTACGTGCGCACGCCTCTCGTCGAAGCGCAGGTCGAAAACCAGGCCAAGGTCCACGGTCTCTCGCGCGAACGCGTCATCCGCGAAGTCATCCTCGCGGCACAACCCAACAAGCGCTTCATCGAGGTCGAGGAGATCGCCGCGCTCGTGATCTTCCTGTGCGGCGACCTGGCGAAGTCGATCACCGGCACCGCCATCGCCATCGACGGCGGCTGGACCGCCCGCTGAACGATTAGTAAACCTGCACCTGACTGAAGAGGGTGGAACGCGTTGGCCTCAACGCGTTGCGGCGAAGCCGCCCCTCAAACCAGCGCGTTGGGGTCAACGCGCTCCACCTTCGGAATTTTCACGATGTCGCTCGCTGAGCGACACCGTCACACGATTCCCGTCGTGTAATACACCGCGATAACCACGCCGACCGCGACCGTCTTGATGCAGGTGATCGCGAAGATGTCCTTGTAGGCCTGCCGGTGCGTCAGGCCGGTCACGGCCAGCAACGTGATCACCGCGCCGTTGTGCGGCAGCGTGTCCATGCCGCCGCTCGCCATCGACGCCACGCGGTGCAGCACCTCGGGCGGAATTCCCGCCGCGTTCGCCGCCGCGATGAAGTGGTCGCTCATGCTCGCCAGCGCGATGCTCAACCCGCCCGAGGCGGAACCGGTCACACCCGCCAGCGTCGTCACCGTGGCCGCCTCGTTGATCAACGGATTCGGAATCGCCTTCAACGCATCCCGGATCACCAAAAAACCCGGCAGCGTCGCAATGACCGCACCGAAGCCATACTCCGCCGCCGTGTTGAGCGACGCCAGCAGCGCGCCGGAGACTGCCGCCTTCGAAGCCTCGGCGAATTTCTTGGCAACCGTTGAAAAACTGAAAACCAGCACCGTGATGATGCCCAGCAGCAGAGCGCCCTCCACCGCCCAAATCGCCGTGATGCCCGGCACCGGCGTGACCAGCGGCGCCGACATACCCGGCAACGAAGTCGTCCATGTAGCCCCATAAAACCCCGGAATGAGACGGGTGAGCACCGTGTTGCTCACGCCCACCACAACGAGCGGCAGAAGCGCGATCCAAGGCGAAATCGACAACGGAGCCGCCGAAGCGACGGCCTCGGGTTCGTTGCTGTGTCCACTGCCATAGCCTTCGCCCGCCGCCGCCGCACCGCGCCGCCGCCACTCCAAATACGCCAGACCCGTGATCAGGATAAAAACACCGCCGATTACCCCGAGCCACGGCGCGGCCCACGTGGTGGTTTTAAAAAACGAAGTCGGAATGATGTTCTGGATCTGGGGCGTGCCTGGCAACGCATCCATCGTGAACGTGAACGCACCCAGCGCAATGGTGCCCGGAATCAGCCGCTTGGGAATGTTGCCCTGCCGGAACATCTCCGCCGCGAACGGATAAACCGCAAACACCACGACAAAGAGCGAAACGCCGCCATAGGTAAGCAGCGCGCAGACGCAGACAATCGAGGCGATGGCCCGTTGCGGCCCCACCACGCGAATGACCGACGCCACGATCACCCGTGAAAATCCGGAAATCTCGATCACCTTGCCAAACACCGCGCCCAATAGAAAGACCGGCAGATAGAGCTTCACGAAGCCCACCATTTTTTCCATGAACAGCCCCGTAAACACCGGCGGAACCGCCGCCGGGTCGGTGAGCAACACCGCCGCCATCGCCGCCACCGGAGCAAACAGGATCACGCTGTAGCCGCGATACGCGACCAGCATAAGAAACAACAAGGCTCCGACCGTGATGATGATGCTCATGGGGTATGCGCGCCACTTGCCGAACGCCGCGCCAAAGGGGTTCCCTTAGAAAGCCATCAGACCTGTTTCGCTAGCAACGCATAAATCAACACCGCACCCGCCACCGAAACATTGAGCGACTCCACGCGTCCGCTGCCGGGAATCGTAACAAGTCGCGTGCACGCGCGCTCCACGTCCGCCGCGAGTCCGTGCTCCTCGTTGCCGAGCACCACCGCCACCGGTTTCGCCGTGCCCGCCAGCAACACCGGCTTCCCGCCGCGCGCCGCCGCGCCCGCCACGTCGTAGCCGGCCGCCGCGAGTTCGCGCATCAACTTCGCGAGATCCGGCGTGCGCCACACTTCGACTTGCTCGAGTCCGCCTTCCGATACCCGAAACGCCGCCTCTCCCGGCAGCGCCGCCTGCGGATGCGCGGGGATAACGATGTTTTCGACGCCAAAAAACGCCGCTGTCCGCGCGATCGCGCCGAGGTTGTGCGCGTTGCCGATCCGGTCGAGCAACACGAGCGGCGTGCGTTTCGCCGCCCAGTTCGCCACCGTGCGCGCATCCGGCGCGCGCAGTTTCGGCGCATCGATCACCGCCACGATACCGCCGTGGTGGATGCTGCCCGCGATCTTCTCCAGCTCCGCCGCCGGCACGCAGCGATAGACTTTGCGCGCCGCCGCGAGCGCCTTGCAGATCGCGCCGATCTTGCGCCCCGTGGCCTCGTCGAAAAACAGCCGCTTGATCGACGCGGGATCCTTTTCGAATCGCGACCGCACCGCCACCAGACCGCACAAATTGAGCTCGGGAGATTTCACTCCCCGATGCTGACGAAGAGGTTCGCCCGTTGTCGAGCGAACCTCCCTTCGCACATTTCGGTTCAAGTCACGGGACAAACTTCATGTCATCAAAAAACACCTGTCCCGTGCTCCCCGCCGGCGCCCCGTTGGTGATGATCCGCATCACCGTGATCGCCGACTTGTTCACCGCCGCCTGGTTCGTGAAATCGCTCCAACGCAGCGTGCGCGCCGCGAAGCCCGCCTGCGCCGGCAGCGCCGCCGTCATCTTGTTGGTCCCGTCCATCAGCACGAGCGAACAGACCGCCGCCCCCGTCGTCTTGTAGGTCAGGCGGATTCCGCCCCATACCAGCGCATTCTCGGCCGGCGAAAGACTATACACGACCGAGGTCAGCAAGGCCGGATTGGTGATCGTGTAATCGATCCGGATTTGCTTCGCGCCCTCGGGCGGCAAACCCGTCGTCACCTCGGTCGACGTGGTCTGGATGCAATACGGCCACAACAGCCGGTTCACCGTGTCGTTGTAGAGCGGTCGCGTCGCGGCGATGGACGTGTCGTCAAACGCCGCCGTGCCGGCGAGCAGGCTGTCCCAATACACCAGGTTCGCCCAGCCGGTCAGGGCCTGCGTCCCGTTGGTGGTGGTGTAGTGAAGCGTGTAGGTGTCGCGCACCTTCGTGGCGATCGTCGGATCGAACTGGGAAAGCCACAGCCAGGATTTCATCGCGATCGCCGCGGTCTGAGAGGTTCGCCCTTCCTGGTTTCCGGAGCCGTCGATGAAATAGCTCACGCCCTTCGTGGACGTGTTGTAAAACGTGTGAAAGGTCTCCACCAGCCGCGCGACATGCGAACCGTTCACACCGTATCCGCCGATACGATACGCCTCTTCGATCAACGAAAGCGTGACCGTGGCATGGTTCACGTCCTCGATGTTGTGCAGGCTGGCGTCCAGCGGACTGTATTGCCAGATCGCCTTCGTCGGACGGGCGGGATCGAGCGCATTGAGGTAAAAATTCACGACGCCCTGAACCCGGTCGCGATAGCCGGTCGTTCCCTTCAGGTTGTCGTAACCCATCATCGCACGGGCAAAGGTGCAGTTATGGTTGATCGCCATGTAGCCGCTCCAGGTTTGCGCGGTGTCGCTTGTGAAGGTCGCGCTGCCGTCCTTCCAGTATTTCAACGCCTTCGCCGTAAGCGTGGGCGTATAAATATGCCCGGCGGGAATCGCCTGCGTTGCCGGAATCGTGTTCATCCCCGCCGGCGACACCAGGTGCATGTCGAGCGTTTCCTTCACCGTGGCAAGGTAGCCGGTGATGGTGGCCTCGTATTGGGGAAATCCGCGGCGCGCCATTTCACACCATAGAACGATGCTCTCGCAGATGCGGCCATCGATCAGCGGATTCACCTCGGGCTTGCTGCCGAGTATCCGTCGCCAGCCCTTGGCCGGCGTGCCGGTGTGATACAGATAATAGGTCGGCGCGGACCAATAGGCCGGCGTCAGCGTCGTCGTCGCGAAGCGGATGTCGTCCCGCTTGGAAATCTCGTAATCGATCAGCTCTTTGGCCGTCGCCATGTATTTTACGTCGCCGGTGCTTTGCGCCAGCGCGACGTAGGCTTCGATCCACATGTAACCGGTCCATGCGAACCAATCCTGATCGGGCAAAAGCGCCTGTGACTTGATCGGAACAAAGTTCGCGCCGTAATAACCGAGCATCGTCGCGTCCCACTGCGCCGCGGTGTTGATCGCGGCGGCGCGAGAGAACGGAGTGAGAACGGAGAGCAGTAAACCGCACGCGCAAAGCGCACGCCGGACAGTGGCTGTTTTCATGAGTCTAGGGGGTTGGGGTGAAGCGGCCGTCCAAAACCGGGGTGATTTTGGGCGACCGTCCCTGCCATGACGAAGCTCCCGGTCTCCGACAATCGAAGCGTCATCCAATTTATTGTAATTCAAAAATGTCGTGCCTGCTCGGTCCTTGCATTCAGCACAGGAGCCCTCTTTCAGTAACCGCGGGCTTCAGTCACCTCGCCTCCTTCCAGATCGTTCGCCCCCACCCATGCCCCGCCGCATCACTCTCCGCGACATCGCCCTCAAGGCGGATGTGGATATTTCAACCGTAAGCCGGGCCCTGCGCAACAGCGCCAGCGTCCATTCCGAAACCCGCGCTCAAATCCAGAAAATCGCGGCGGAGCTCGGCTACATCCCCGACCCCGCCTTGTCGGCGTTGGCCGCATATCGGAAAAGCCTGCAACCCTCCTCCGCCTACCAGTCCACCCTCGCCTGGCTGGACAACTGGCCCGCGCGCGGCGCGCTGAGGGAAATCCAGTCGTTCAACGAATATTTCCTCGGCGCGACCGAGCGGGCCAATCGCTACGGCTACAAACTCGAGGAGTTCTTCCTGCGAGGGAAAGACATGACGCCCGGCCGCATGGCCTCCATCCTTCGCGCCCGAAATATCCAGGGCATCATCGTTCCGCCGCAGCAACACGACGGCGGAAAACTCGACTTCGACTTCACCCACTTTTCCGCCGTCGCCCTCGGTTACAGCCTGCGACCCGCCTTGCTGCACGTCGTCACTAACCACCAGTTCCTCTCCATCAGCCTCGTCGTGAAAAAACTTCGCGACCTGGGCTACCGCCGCATCGCACTCTATCTCTACGCCGACTGGGACAAAAAGGTAAACGAGGGCTACAGCAGCGGCTTCCTCTCCGCGCAAAAAAAACTGCCGGCGAAGGATTGCATTCCCGCCTACCTTTACGAGGGCAGCGAATCGGTCGCGGAGGAAATCATCGCCGCCCAGTTCAGGGACTGGTTCTCCCGCGCGCGGCCCGAAGTCATCGTCACGCAGGGACTTTATCCCGAAATAGTAAAATGGCTGAAGCCTCTGCGTGTTCGCGTGCCCGGTGACGTCGGCATCGTCGACCTGAGCACGCACCCCGACAAGCCCGAGGTCTCCGGCATCTATCAAAACGACCGCCTGATCGGCGCCACCGCCGCCGACCTCGTGATCGGCATGCTGCAGCGCAACGAACAGGGCCTCCCCTCGACCCTCATCTACACCCAGGTCGACGGCGTCTGGCAGTCTGGGAAAAGCGTGCGCTCCGCCTCGCCTGCGCCGGCTCGTTCCTAGCAGGGAAACCAGCCTGTTTGACGCCGGAATCCAATTGTTTGGATTCCGGCGCCCTTTCACGATGCGTCCGTCGCGGACAACGTGGCTTCATGCTTCGCCATACCCCACGGAAGTCCACGCGCTCCAGCCGTCGCGCGTTTACCCTGATCGAGCTGCTTGCCGTCATCGCCATCATCGGCGTGCTCGCCAGTCTCACGCTCGTCGGCCTCGGCCGCATCCGTGACTCGGCGCGCGGCACCAAGTGCACCTCCAATCTCCGCCAGATCGGCGGCGCCTTCCAACTCTACGCCGCCGACAACCGCGGCGTCTATCCCGCCCTCCGCGGCAACGCTACGGGCATCAATCCGAATCCGTCCGGCGGAAACTGGATGCGCGAAATCAGCCCTTACGTTTTTCGTGACGTAAACTCCAGCGGACAGGTCGCCAGCACCGCCGACATCAAGAAAGCCGGCGAGTCGTCCAACATTATCCACTGCCCGTCCTACGATCTCCTTTTCCCGATCATCGGAGATTTGGTGGCCACGCCCTATCAAACCTCCGGCTACGGCATGAACGCCGCCCTCAATATTCCCGGCGTCGGCGGCAGCATGACCTATGACAACCGCTACAAGGTCGCATCCCTGAGCTACCCCGCCCGCACCGTGCTCGTCGGCGACAGCGTCAACTACCACCTCGACGTGCAAACCCCCAAGTGGACGACTGCAACCAACACCGTGGAGGGTTACTACTCCGGTGCACCCACGCGGCACGGCGCCACCGCCAACTATCTTTTTGCCGACGGACACGTCTCCGCCCTGACCCCGGACCAGGCGCTCACCGTTCTTCCGCCCCGCAGCTGATCCGTCCGCCGTTCCTCCATGAACCTCACGCGTTTCCCCGGTGTCTTGGGCTTGTTTCTCGCCGCGTTCTTACCGGCGGCTTACGCCGACCCAACCGTCGATCAGCTCCTGCCCAACCCCGGCTTCGAACAAGCCTTCTCCGGCTGGCTCGTCTCCGAAAATAACGCGTCCATGAGCACGGTCTCCGCCCAGGCCGCCTACGACGGTAAACTCGGTTTGCGTATCGTCGATTCAGATACAACCAACGGCTCAAGCGTGGAAAGCACGCCCCTGCCCGCCATCCCGGGCCATCGCTATCTCGTCCGCTTCAAGATTCGTTCACTGGAGCGGAGCAACTCCTGCGGCGTCTATGTGCGCTTCCGCAACGCCTCCGGAAAATTCCTTCCGAACGCTGCCAACACCAGCGTCCCGTCACAACCGGCACCCGCTTGGGATCAGGTCGAACTCGACGCCCCCGCCCCGCCCGAAGCCGCCGAAGTATCTCTTTGGATCCACTCCTACGGCAGCACCACCGGTTCCTGGGACTTTGACGACTTCTCCCTGGTTGATCTCGACGTGGCCGACAGCGCCCCGGTCGTCCCTAAAAAAATCGCAGCCTCCTCCCCCACTCCCACCGCCACAGTCTCATCCCTGCCCAAACCTCTCGTCCCCGTCGTGCTCAAGCTCGATGATCTCCTGAGCACCCGCGAAGGCGGCGTTCCTGAACGCTGGCAGCGCATCGCCGACCTCGCCCTCGAACGTAAAATCAAACTCTCCATCGGCATCATCGCCAACTCCCTCGAGGGCGACAAACCCGCCTACTTCGACTGGATCAGAAAACTTCACGCCACCGGCCTCTGCGAATTCTGGTTCCACGGCTACGACCATAAGGCGTGGAAGGAAGGAGACCGCAACGTCAGCGAATTCCAGGGCGCATCCTACGAACAACAGAAGGAACACTTCGTCCGCTCCCAGGCGCTCGCTCGCGAAAAACTGGGCTTCGCCTTCCAAACTTTCGGCGCCCCTTTCAACGTTTCCGACCCCAGCACCTCGCGCGTGCTGACCGATGATCCTGACATCAAGGTCTGGCTCTACGGCGACCGCGCCAATCCCGCAGGGAAAATCATCCTCGATCGCGTCGGCGCGGTCAGCATCGAGCAACCGCTGTTCGTCCCGAATGCCGACAAGTTCATCGAGGGCTACGCGAAGAACGCCACGGGCCGCACCGCCTACACGATTCAAGGCCACCCCGCGCAATGGGACGACGTCCGCTGGCCCGAGTTCGTGCGCATCATCGATTTCCTCGTCCAGAACAACATCCCCGTCGTCACCCCTCTCGAAGCCGCCACGCCGTAACACGCGCGTCCCGTTCAATCGCTACCTCGTTACCAAATCCGCATGAAATCTTCGCCCCACACCCGCCTCGCCGCCATCTGCGCCGCCGCCACGCTTTTGTCCTCCATCCCCTCCACGGCCCGTGCCGTCACTTGGGATACCGGTCCCGCCGGCGCACCCGCATCCGCCGCCGGCGTTTGGGATGTCGGAACCACCGCAAATTGGACCGCCGATGCGGGTGTGTCTAAAACGACCTGGAGCAACGGTGATACCGCGGCCTTCACCGGCACCACCTACACCGTGACAACCGCCAACAATGCCGCGCTATCGGCCGGCGGCTTCACCACGGTAAGCGGCACCGCCGTCACCATCAACGCAGGAACCAGCTCCACCCTCACGCTGACCGGCGCCACTCCAACTTTCAGTGGAGCAGGCTCCCTCATATTGGGAATCCAGGTCCTGGGTTCAAACGGGTTATCCAGCTCGATGACCGCGTTGCGATTCACCACCGCCGCCGGATATACGGGAAATACCACTTTGACCGGAGGCCAATTGACCTTGCAGGGAAGTAATCTGCTTTCTTCGAGCACCCAACTGATCATGTCGAACAGCGCGACGGTAAGCGCACAGGGCAATCAATCCATCGCCGGCCTGACCGGTGGATCCAGCAACACAGTTCGCAATACCACCGCCACAAACATCACCCTTACAATCACCGCCGGCACGAATGCTTTTGCCGGCAACCTGTTGGAAACCTCCACAGGAACACTCTCCCTGACGAATTCCGGAGGCACCCTCGCCTTGACCGGCACCAACTCTTATAAAGGCGCGACCATCGTCTCCGGCGGCACGCTCACCCTCGGCTCCAATCTCGTCAACAGCAGTTCCGTCACGGTCAGCGGCGGCACACTCACGAGCACCGTAACCAACGTGAACCTCGGCCTCGGCGCATTCTCCCTGACTTCCGGCGGCACTCTCTCCGCCAACGGCGCTTCCATCGGCACCTTCACCCTCGCCTCCGGCCAGAATTTCACGGCTACACTGGGCACGCTCAACTTCACCCTCGGCGCGTCCAACACCTCCGACCAGATCATCGGCTCCGGTCTCTTCAACCTCAGCAATCTCACCCTCGCGCTCAACGGCACCACCTCCGTCGCCGGCTCTTACACGCTCTTCAGCGGCTTCACCGGCAATTCGGTTTCCGGCATCACCATCACCGGACTCGATCCCGGCTTCACCGGCTCTCTCGGCACCAACGGCATTCTCACCGTCTCCGCAATTCCCGAGCCCTCGACCTTCGCCGCGCTCTTGGGCGCTGCCGCCCTCGGCGTCGCCGGCCTGCGCCGTCGCCAAACCCGCGCCTGATGTCCCGAGGGAAGGCATTCGCCGTCGCCACTCTCCTGCTCGCCGGCGGCCTGCAAGCCGCGGCGCCTTGGCGCTCCACGCTCTATCCTGACAACTGGACTCCCGGCTTCGCCGATGGCACAGGCCGGTTTTTTCACGATTTCTCTCAGGCGGGCTACCGCTCGGGTGACATTCCCATACCCGACCGGACCGCACCGGTGACCGATGTCACCCGTCCGCCCTACAACGCAGACTCCACCGGCGCGACCGACACCACCCGCGCCCTCCAAAACGCCATCGACGCCGTCGGTCTCTCCGGCGGCGGCATCGTTTATTTGCCTCAGGGTCACTACCGGATTTCCCCGCAAGGCGACGACAACTCGGCCCTCAAAATCCGCGATGACCGCGTGATCCTGCGCGGAGCCGGTGCCGACCGCACCTTCCTCTTCAACACTGCGGTCAAGATGCGCAACAAGCGCGTCATCACGCTCGAACCGCGCACGCCCGCCTGGTGGAACACCGGCTCCGGCGACCCGCAAGGCGTCGCACTCTCCCGCGATCTGCCGGCACCCTCCGCGATCATTCCGGTGATCGACGTTACTTCGTTTGCTGTCGGCGAGCTCGTCGCCATCCGCAACACGCTCACCCAATCCTACATCGACCGGCTCGGCATGACCGGAAAATGGCAGTCGGAAAACCTCGCCAACCGTCCACTGGCCTACTGCCGCCGTATCGTTTCCATCGATACAACCGCCCGCACCCTCACCGTCGATATTCCCGTGCGCGGATTTCTCTACACCGCCGACCGCGCCCGCGTCGTAAAAACCTCCGGCCGCATGCTCTCCGAGGTCGGCCTGGAGGATTTTTCCATCGGCATGCTTCAGCATCCCGGATCCACCCTCGATGACGACCTCTACGACAAACCCGGCACCGCCGC
>DATHXF010000013.1:0-27635 GCA_035459785.1 Rariglobus sp.
GCAGTCGGCCATGCCCGTTGACTCAGATGCCACTTAATACCGTTTTGGAAACACGACTTTAAACATCGTTCCTCGGCCTGCCGAACTGGTCACCTCCAAGCTCGCATCCAACAAATCGCACAGGCGTTTCACGATGGAGAGTCCGATGCCTTCACCCGGCGGCTGCTTGGTGGGACGCTTCGGAGTGACACCACCTCGCAAAGAACCAAACACCCCGGGCCCGCCTGCTTTCTCCCTCGTATAATCCCCTGCCCCATCCACCTCGGCGGCGATCACCGTGGCATTCTTCATCTCCGCCAGCAGCGGCGTATCCGTGCCGGTCTTCATGCCAGGACCGGTGTCCGTTATGCTCACCCACCAGGAGCCCGTGTCATCACCGCGGTCCACACTCACCCCTCCATGCTCGGTGTATTTGAGCGCGTTGCGCATGAGGTTTTCCAGCACCCGCCGCACCTTGCCCGGATCGCCTTCGACTGACAACGGATGCGACGCATCCACCTGCAAAAACAAATTCCGCTCGCGCGCAACGGCACGATTGAGGTCGCACACGTCGTCAACCAACGCGGCGGCGTCAAACTCGCCCACATCCCGCCGTTCCTGGCCGGCTTCGAGGCGCGCAAGCTCCATCAGCTCGCCCAACATGACGGACACCGATTTGACGCCCTGCTGCAGGATCGCCGCAAACTCCAGGCGCTCGGTTTCGGCGATTTCTTTTTCGCCCAGCAAATTGGCCGCCATGCCGACGCTGTTCACATTATTGCCCAGATCATGCACGGCTTGGTGAATCAACGTGGAGCGGTGGCGCTCGATTTCGAGGACGCTGGTGAGCGCGCCCATGAGATCGTCGATGTGGCTCGCCGCCTCCGCCTGCTGCATGTGCTCGTATTGAACCGCGCTTTCACAGATGGCTTCGTTGACCATCACGGCGAGATGCCTGCCCGCTTCGGCCAGTGATGCACGATCGAAATCCTGATTCGCCGCGCTAAACACAGCCAGTTCCTCAAGCAGACAAATTTGAAGATGCCCCCATTCGTGCATGAGTTCTTGAAGGCGGTAACCCTGCTGCCAGCGCGTGACGCCATGTTTCACCTCGTCGGCTTTGCCATCCTGTTTCGCATCATCCTCCACGCCCGCGCGCAAGCGCCGCTCAAAGGCATCGAGTATCCCCGGAATGTGATCGTTGAACTGGGCGCGCGTGAGCGACGACGCCGTGGTCTGTTTCTCGTCGGCATCCACCGCGCGGCTCCACGCCTGCAAAATAGCCTCCCGTCGCGTCGCCAGATAATCACTCAAATCGGCCATAAGTGCAGGGGGCTGGGATATCATCATATCCGTGACCGACACCAATATCCCCGGAACGCTCCATTAAATGATGGGGTGAACGCCTGACTCGACTCCTTCAACCCGTGTGTGGCGTGAATTCAAGCCCCGCGTCGGACCGATGAGGTTGATCCGCGAATTGTAAGTTCATTCAATGCCTGCCCGGCGGCTGGCATTTCTTGATCGCCGCCTGGGTTAAGGCCGCCCATCCATCCCACACCACTTGCCGCCCGCAGCTACGCTCAAACTACACGCACACCGACCGGGCGGTCCGAACCAACCATGAAAATCGAGCCCTTCCTGCCGGCAGACAAAGACGAGTTGCTGCAAGTCTGGTGGGCGTCATGGCATTCGTCATCAGGCTTTCACCACCCGCTCCCGCCAAGCGACTGGGCGGCGCGCTTTGATGAACTGGTTAAGACCAATGACACGGTGGTGGTCAGGGACCCGGAAAAACTTGCCGGCTTCATGATGATAGACCGGAGCAAAAAGGAATTATCCCAGTTATTCGTCGTCCCGGAAAGACAGCGGACGGGCCTCGGTCGGATCATGTTTGAACATGCACTCAGGGAAATGCCCTCCGGCTTTTCCCTTCTGGTGATGGAAGACAGCCACGGGCCGCGCGCCTTTTATGAGACATTCGGAATGAGTGCCGGGGCGAAGGTTTTTAATCCGTTTAATGGCAGACACGAGATTCGCTACACCCTCCGGCCCACGCTGCGGACATGCGTCACATTTGCCCCCGTGACTCCGGATGATTTCGATGAACTGGTTGCACTGAGAATCGCAGCCATGCGGGAAAGTCTGGAGCGGGTCGGCCGATTTGACCCCGAGCGTGCGCGTGAACGCCTCGGAAAATCTTTTTACCCCGAACACACCGAATTCATTTTATACGAGGGTGAAAAAATCGGGTTTTATACGTTTCGTCCGCGTGAAGCCGCCTATCAATTGGATCATCTCTATGTGCACCCGAAAAATCAGTCCCAAGGGATCGGTTCCTACGTGATGAACAAACTGCTGGCGGTGTCAGACTCGGCTGGAAGTGCAGTCGAACTCGGCGCCTTAAAAGAAAGTCCATCGAACGGTTTTTATCGGCGTCATGGCTTCGTGATGAAGTCCGAAGATGAATGGGATACTTACTATCTTCGCACCCCGTCCCGCCCTGTTTTAGAGTGAGCACTCCGCAGCGCCCAGACACCCTGTCGCTTGACTGTGATTTCGTAAAAGCCCGGTCGAGCTGGTGGCAGTGAGCGAAAAGCATCTGCTCAAATCATCCCAGACCAATAGAGAGCTTTTCGGGACAGACAGGCTTTTCTTTTTTTCGCACCAGACCTCGTTAGCCGGGTCTGCTCGTTGCATGCGGGTTTACCCCTTCCTTGGCCTTCTGATTTTTGTCTTCGCATCATCCCTTCACGCAGAGCCACCGGCGCTGCTCGTCAAGGCGGTCAACCTCTGGGCGGAGGGTCGCCAGGATCTGGCCTTTACCCAGCGCACCCGCACCCTCAACGAAGATCAATCGACGCAGTATGAGCGCGTCGAACGCTACGATCCGTCCCTGCCCGATGCCCAACGGTGGCGGCTGCTTGAGGTCAACGGGCGTCCACCCACCGAGGCGGAGCGCCGTGACATCGAGGATAAGCGCAACCGCAAGCCCCGCAAACGCGCGGGCAATCCTCCCGCCAGTTATCTCGATTTGACCAACGCGCGCCAGGTCGGCGAAACCGACCAGCTCGCCCGTTTCGAGGTCGGCATCAAACCCGAGGTCTCCCGTCTTGTCGCCCTCGACAAACTCGTGATCAAAATCGCCGTGGACAAAGCGAGCGGCTCCATCACGCACATCAGCGCCGCCCTGCGCGAACCCATGCGCGTCGCCTTCGGTCTCGCCAAGGTGATCGACGTCGATCTCGACGTGCAATTCGAGGAACCCGCCGACGGCCCGCCTCCCGCCGGCGAAGTGAGCGCGGATAGCACCGCTCGCGTCAAACTCTCGAAATTCGGAAATCCCCAGGAGTTCAGCTGGAGCGATTTCAAAGAAGTGCCCGTTTATAACGGCGGCAAATAATCCGGCGCAGGCACAAAAGCCCCACGCAAGGGACGGGCTCTTCCCCGATGGCGGCGGGCTCCTCCGGAGGCTAAACTGACGGACATGAATACCCTGCTCTTGATCATCGTGCTCCTTCTTTTGTTTGGCGGCGGCGGTTTTTATTTCGGCGGTCCGGCCATCGGCGGCGGCGGTCTGGGACTCGTGCTGCTGATCCTGCTCGTGATTTATTTGATGGGCGGCTTTCGCGCGCGGTAGGTTATCGCCCCGAAGACGCAGACATCACTTGCTGCTTTTCAACCCGACTCCCGCCTGCCGTCCGCGGACCGGCGGAGATTTCACCGTCTGCTTGAATGCGCTCGGCGTGAGGTTGGTCAGGCGCTTGAAGGACGATGCGAAATACTGGGACGAGGAGAAGCCCAGCGCAAAGGCCACGTCGGTCACGCCGGCGTCCGGTTCGGCCAATCTTCGACGGGCTTCCTCGATACGGGCCCGCAGAACATATTCGGCCGGCGGCACACCGTGCTCTTCTTTGAAACGCGTTTTGAATCGTGACGTGGAAAGTCCCGCCACTTGGGCGAGCGTATCCACCGCCAGCGCCTCCGGCTCGGCAAGATGCTCGGCGATATGGGCCAGAACTTTTCCAAAACGAGGCAACGCGGGAACGTCCAGTGAGGCGTTCCGGGCTGCCACCACCGCCAGCAAAAATCCGAGGAGGTGGTTCGCCCGCGTCACTTTTTCCAGCGCACTTTCGGGTTCATGGAGCGTGCGCAGGACGGCGTCCAAATGCTTTCGCATGTCCGGCGTGCCTGGAAAATGCCGGCGCGGATTTTGTGTGAGAGCCGCCCAGAGGGCTTTGCTTTCGCCGGCCGGCAATCCGATCAACGATCCCCGTGTCTGCGCCGGATCGAGCAGTGTCATCCAATAAAGCAGTCCCTTTTCCTCGGGCGCTCCCCCGGTGCTGTGGGTTTCGTCCGGAAAGGTCACAAAAAGATCGCCGCCCCGGAGGCGGAACCGTTCGCCGCCCACCGAGTATGTCTGCCGTCCGCGAACGAGGAGGCATATCTCCATGGCGCCGGGGTGGCTGTGGTCCACCAAGGCGGGATTCGCATGCGTGTAGTTGTAACGCCCGAGCATGGGAACGGACCTGATTCCGTGCCGGCCGAGATCGAACGTCAGGCGGGTCCGGCCGTCGGGGCGGGGTGAAAACGACATGTTCGATAAAGTATCGGGATGCTATTTTGGAAGCAATATCGAACCCCGGCGTGCTAAGGTCAGCGCATGTCCCAAGCCGACCCCACGCTCCTCCACCAGGAACCACCCCTGAACGAATTCACCGAAGCGGTCCGCCAGAATGTTTCCATCTGCTGGTATCGCACGAAGCTGCCGCCGGGCGCTCTGAAAGCGCTGCACGAAAAGAGCGACTTCAAGGGCGGCGTCCAGACACTCGGCTATCTGGCGATCCTGCTCCTTCTCGGCGGAAGCGCGTGGTATTCGTCCGTCCATGGGCCCTGGTGGGCGACGACCGGACTGGTCTTTGCCTACGGAATGGCCGCCGCGTTTCTGATCAACGGCGTTCACGAACTCGGTCATGGCACGGTCTTCAAAACCAAGGGACTCAACACGCTGTTCTGCCACCTCCTCGCGTTCCTCGGCTGGATCAACCACGAGATGTTTCAATCCAGCCACATCCGGCATCACCGCTACACGCTGCATCCGCCCGACGATCTCGAAGTCGTCCTGCCCGTGAGACTGATGTTCTGGCACGTCCTTAAAACCGGAATTATCAACCCGCTCTCCTTTGTGTGGACATTCCGCAACACCGTGCGGCTCGCACGCGGAAAATTTAACGGCGAATGGGAGCAGACTCTTTATCCGGAATCTGATCCCGCGGGCCGGCGGGTGCCGATCCGCTGGGCGCGGACGCTGCTGGCCGGCCATGCCGTGATCATCGGCGTGTCGCTCGCCACCGGACAGTGGATCATCCCCCTGCTCACCTGCGGCTCACACGTGTATGGGTCGTGGCTGTTTTTCCTCTGCAACAACACGCAGCACGTCGGTCTCAAGGACAACGTCAGCGACTTCCGCCTGTGCTGCCGCACGTTCACCCTCAACCCGGCCCTGCGTTTCCTCTACTGGCAGATGAACTACCACATCGAGCATCACATGTATGCCGCCGTCCCCTGCTACAATCTGGACAAGCTGCACCGGCTGATCCGCCACGATCTTCCACCCACGCCCGCCGGGCTGGTCGGCGTATGGAGGGAAATCAATTCCATCCTGGAAAAGCAGATTCGCGATCCCGCCTACCAGCACGAAGCGCTTTTGCCGAACCTCGTGGAACGCCCGTCGTAACCATCCGTGAAAACGTCGGGAAGATGTAGCTTCGTCGTGCTGCTTTGATTCGGGCGGGCGGAACGATAACTGCTAAATCGTTCACGGCATAAGCGCCGAACCATGAGACGATTTAAGTGCGAAGACTTCGAAATCAAGAACCTGGGGGCCGCCAGCTACGACTCACCGCTGCAACCGCGCCGGGACGAGGCCAACGCCAACTTCGTCTGCGACGACCGGCACCGGGTGCTTTTCGACCACTCCCTCGAACGGGTCGCCTCGGCCATCGAGGGCGAAACGGAGCCGATCACCATCGAACGATCCGGCCCCCGCCGGAAAATCTTTTTCGACCCGAAAAAAAGCCGCGCGGCCATCGTCACCTGCGGCGGACTTTGCCCGGGCTTGAATGATGTGATTCGCGGGCTGGTCATGACCTTGAACTACTCCTACGGGGTCAAAACCATCTACGGCATTCCCTACGGTTATGAGGGTTTTATAGACAGCTACGGGCACCCGATCGTGCACCTTACGCCCGAGTCGGTGAGCGAGATTCACACCGAGGGCGGCTCCATCCTCGGCACCTCGCGCGGACCGCAACCGATCGGGCAGATCATCGAAAAACTGGTCTCCCTCGGCGTGAACATGCTCTTCGTAATCGGCGGAGACGGCACGTTGCGAGGCGCATCCGAGATCGCCCGGGAAGTCTCCAATCGCGGCCTTCAAATCGGGGTCGTGGGCATTCCCAAGACCATCGATAACGATCTCGAATACATGGACAAAAGTTTCGGCTTCGAGACGGCTTTCACCGAGGCGGTCCGGGTGATCCGGTGCGCCCACAACGAAGCCCGGGGGCACGCCCGCGGCGTCGGCTTGGTGAAGGTCATGGGACGCGACTCCGGTTTTATCGCGGCGTTTGCCGCCCTCGCCGACAACTGCGTCAACTATGTCCTGATCCCGGAGTCTCCCCTGCATCTGGATGGACCCGGCGGACTGCTCGCGCATTTGGAGAACCGGCTCTTGACCCGTGGCCACGCCGTGGTGGTCGTCGCCGAGGGCGCGGGCCAGGAGCTCATGCACACCGATGCTTCGGCCAAGGATGCCTCGGGCAACGCCAAGTTCGGCGACATCGGCCCCTGGATCAAAGACCGGATTCAGTCGCACTTCAAAGCCCTCAAAAAAGAGGCGACGGTGAAGTATATCGACCCGAGCTATATCATTCGCAGCGTGCCCGCTTCCCCTCAGGACTCCATCTTTTGCCTGCGTCTGGCCCAACATGCCGTCCACGCCGCCATGTCCGGAAAAACGGATATGGTGGTCGGTCGCTGGCACGGCCACCACGTGAACCTGCCGATTGCAGTGGTCACCGTGCGCCGCCGGAAAGTAAGCCTGCAAGGAGACCTCTGGATGTCCGTGCTGGAAGCCACCGGCCAGCCAGCGCAATTCGGATAACCATTCAGTCAAAAGGCGGGCGCTCTCTCACGCTGACCCGCTTTATTTATCAAACGCCCCCCAGGACGGTAGGTGTTGATCAGGACACCACTAGGCGTGCTTCGCGTATCGACCAGCGTAAGGCCGCGTGGAGGAAGGCCGTTCCTAAAAAGCCGCTTTCCTTCGCCAAGCACCAACGGAAAGACCCAGAGGCGGTGTTCGTCCACCAGATCGGCGGCCATCAGAGTCTGCAGTAATTCGCCGCTGCCCCACACATGTAACGCAGGTCCCTCCGTTGCCTTCAGCCGGCGGAGCTCGTCCACGACATCACCGCCTATGCGCTGTGACTTCTCCCAGTCGAGCGGATCGAGGCCGCGCGTAACGACGTATTTCGTAGCCCGGTTGAAGGCTTTCCCGATCGGGTTGTCGCCGTGATGCGGCCAGTAGGAGGCCCAAATCCCGTAAGTCCGGCGACCTAAAAGCAGGTCAAACTCACCGCCGATAATCTCGCCCAAGGCCCGGCCCGAGTCGTCGTCCTTGAATTTCATGGCCCAGCCTCCGTGGGCGAACCCGTTCGACGGATCTTCCTCGGGGCCGCCGGGCGCCTGCATGACGCCGTCGAGCGTGACTTGGGTAATGGCAATGATCGTTCTCATGGTTTTGTTCTCCGGTTTTTCCGTTCAGTAACTCAACGAACAACCGTGGTTCCACCGGACACGATTTCGAAGTTCACCGCGCATAATCCCGCCACAACCACCGCAGCGCATACGGCAGGATCGACGCCCCGTGTCGCGGATTGTGAGTCCCCTCGCCCATCACGAACTGGTGGTCGTAGCCCCTCTCGTCGAGCGCCGCCGCCATCGCTTTGTTACCCTCCGGCCAAGCGCCGAACTGGTTTACGATATCCCTCGCTCCGTCCTGTTGAAAAATACGGATCGGTTTCTTCTCCGTCGCGCGCACCAAGCCCGGATAGGCGTTGCCGCCGCGGATATTGGTGAAACTTCCGATCGTCGTGTAAACTTTCCTGAACTGGTCCGGACGCTCCCACGCCACCGTAAACGCGCAGATGCCGCCGCTGCTCGCCCCGCAGATACCGCGCCCCTCGGGATCATCCGTGATGGCGACCTGCTTGCGAGCCTCCGGCAGAATCTCCTCGAGCAGGAACGTCGCGTAGGCGGCGCTCAGCGTGTCGTATTCCACCGACCGGTTTTTGCGCACCGCCGGCTTTTTGTCTTTGTCCAGCGTCCCCGCCGGAGCAGGCGCTTCACCTGGATTGACGAAGATCGCCGCCATCACCGGCAGCTTTTTTTGCGCGATCAGGTTGTCCAACACGACCGGAACCCGCCACGCGCCATCGGCCTTCACATAACCGCCGCCATCCTGAAACACCATCAGCGCCACGGGAGTATGACCGTCATACTGGGCGGGCACATAGAGCCACCACTTGCGGGCAAACCCCGGATAAGTCTTCGAGTCGGCCAGGGCGAATTCCGTGACCGTGCCATGAGGCACATTGGCCTGCGGCTGGGAATCCGGTCCGAGCACATATTGCTCATCCGGCGGAATGGCATGCGGATCAACCGCAGGTTGCTGGGCGAAAGCAAAGTTCCCAAGCAACGCAACAATCAGGGTAAGGCGAAGCATGCCTTCAATCAGAGCCAGTCGGCGCCATACGGCGATTAATTTTAAGCCACCCGTCCGCAGGACTCTGGTTTTCAAAAGCCAGACAGCCGCCGCCTTGCCGGAAGCGTCACACGCGTTCGGACCGCTCCCGGGACACCTTGACCGCAGGTGGCACCCGCAGGGTTTGGTAGACCACGCAGTAACGCTCGGTCAGTTGCACGAGTTTCCCCAGCTGTTCCTCGGTGGCATCCGTATCCAAAATCAGCGTGAGCCGGATTTCCTGAAACCCAACCGGCACGTCTTTGGCCACGCCCAACGTTCCTCGAAAATCCAAGTCGCCTTCGACCTGCACGCGGGCATCGCGCAGCACGATGCCCAGCGCCGTCGCCACGGCGTTGAGCGTCACACCCGTGCACGCGGCCAACGCCTGCAGCAGCATGTCGCCCGAGCAGGCCTTTTCACCCGAGCCACCGGTCGCCGGATGCAGGCCCGCCTCAATGAGAGCGCGTCCGGTATCGACGCGGCAAGCCACTCCGTCCGCCAGACGACCCTCGGCGCGCAAGGTCACCAACGCCGCGGCGGGCTCATCGCGGTATTTTTGTTTGATCGGGGCCTGCTGGGAACGGAGTTGCTCGGAGTTCATGTGGCGGGGTGCTGTTGCGTGAATAAGCGGGAAGAGAAAAGCCGGCAATTCTTCCCCTGCGGATGGCAAACCCGCAGTCCGGCCATCGTGCCAAAAGAACAAACGATTCGATCCAACCAAACTCGGCTGCAAAGACAGAAAGGATTATAAAATGACTTTATATTTTAAAATCATCTAATTAAGTTTACCGTGCTTAGTAACCGCCCCCTACCTCGCCCTTTGTATGTGGTTCCCTGCACGATCCCTCCGCCTGCTTCGTCACTTCATCCTGATGATCATCTGCTTGGCGTGTTCTGAATCATTACATGCCATCGTCTACCCGCCCCTGAGCTCCTTCCTCTATGGCAATAGCTCGGTGAACCAAGTCGGCCAGACCAGCTTGGTTTCGGGGTCGGGCCTGCCCTATCGCTACCTCGTCCCGAAGAACTACAACCCCGCGATCAAATACCCGGTGATCCTGCTGCTGCACGGTTCGAGCGAGGCGGGAACGAACAACACCTCCCAACTCACGGCCGGTTCAAACAGTGCAAACGGCGCGCTGGCGCTGGTCTCGACCGGGTTTCCGGACAACCAGACAAATTACCCCTGCTTCTTCGTGGCGCCGCAGTGCGATCCCTTCGTCGGCTGGGTGGGCACTCAGGCGCAGCTCCAGGCAATTCTCGCCACGCTCAACACTCACTACTCCATCGACACGGATCGCGTGTGCCTGACCGGTATTTCGCTCGGGGCGCTGGCGTCCTGGGGACTCGTGAACGCCATGCCGAACACATTTTCCTGCATGGTGCCCCAGTCCGGCGGCGGGAGCACCTCGGTGCTGAACGCGATGTCGAAAATCCCCGTCTGGATCTTCCATTCCGAGAATGATCCCAACGTGTCCTGCAACAGCTCCGACACTACCGTGACGACCCTCAGGAACCGCGGCTTCCCGGTGATTTTCACGCGCTACATGACGGGTGACCATGCCATCTGGAGCGTCGCCTATCAGCACGGACAATTGCTCGCCTGGATTTTCGCGCAGCGTCGTTCGCAACCCATGCAAGGCGTGCCGGCGCTCAACATCGCAACCACGGCCCTCGGCCTGAGCCCTCTGCAGATCAGCGGAACAGCCGCCACCACCGCGAGCATCCCGATCACGCGGATCGGTTCGGGCAACTCGCTCAGTGGCACCATCCCCACCGGCACGGATGCCGTGACCTACGGCGACATGAACTTTTCCGCGAACAGCTTTACCTTCACCGCCGCCCATGTAGGCCACCGCCTGGCGATCATCCGGCCTTCCGGCGGAGAGCAAAACGCCTTTCGCACAACCATCACCGGTTTCGTCAACGCGCATACTGTCACGGTCGACCGCACCTACGCCGCCGCCTCAGGCCGCACCTACGCGATCTACGCGCCCGGCGACTCCGCCTATGTAAACCCCGCGGCGGGCACCGGCGCCGCGGATTGGACAACCTGGTCGTTAAGCGCCCCCTTGAACGCCGGCACCAGCAATACCCAGGTGATGATGGAGATGTCGTCCGGCAGTTCGGTCCTTGGCGGCAGCACCACAATGAACCAGACCGTCGCCCTCACCTACGCCGTGCCCACCGGCGACGTCACGGCACCGGCGATTTCGCTCAGCGCTCCGGCCGGCGTTCCTTTCACCACGATCCTGAACCAGATCACGCTGCTCGGCGTCGCCTCGGACAACGTCGCCGTGAGCTCCATCACTTGGAAAACCGACCGCGGCAACATCGGCACCGCCAGCGGCACCACGGCGTGGTCGGCGGCGAACGTTCCTCTGAGCACGGGACCGAACATCGTCAGCGTCACCGCCAAGGACGCGAAAAACAATTTTTCCATGCGCACCTTCACGATCAACTACACCCCCGCGGCCGGCGGACTCGCCAATTGGAAAACCGCGAAGTTCGGCGCCTCCGCCACCGATCCCGCCATCGCCGGCAACACCGCCGATCCCGATGGCGACGGCGTCGGCAATCTCGTGGAATACGCGCTGAGCGGCCAGCCACTGGCGGCGAGCCCCGCCAGCCAACCCGTGTTGATTCCGTCGGCGAACGGACTCCAACTCGCCTTCACCCGTCTTTCCCCCACCGACGTCACTTACACCGTCGAAGCCTCCGTCGACCTGACCGCGTGGAGCCCCCTCTGCACGTTGACCTCCAACGAAGTCTGGACCGGCACCGCCACGGTCAGCGAAACCGGCAGCGGTGCCACCCGCAACGTGACCGTCCAAGACACCGCAGGCCTGCCCTCCTCCGGCGGTCGTTTCCTGCGCCTGAAGATCTCGACTCCGTAACGTTGCGCACACGCCGCTGCCCGGCACTACGCGTTTTTTGGGATCGCCGGCACAAAGAAATACCCGGGAGCCTCCCGCTGTTTTTTCAGAATCGGGATGATCTCCCGCCACGTTGCCAGCAGTCCGTGGGGCGCGGGCGGCAGGTCACTCGAGATCGCCTTGCGCAGCGCGGGCAGATTGTAGAAAGGCACCGCGGGGAACATGTGGTGCTCCACATGGTATTGCATGTTCCAATACAAAAACCCGATGAAACGGTTGCAGGTGTAGGTGCGGCAGCACAGGCGGAAATCAGGAACATCGGGCCCCATTCCGAGGTGTTGCGGCAGGGCGCACAGCGTCGCCAGCCAGCCGGCATACGTGCTGGCGCACGTGATGAGCAGAATCAGAAACCAATGCCCGGTGAGAATGAAGACCGTCGCCAGCACGAGATGCACTGCCAGCAGCACGCGCGCCCAGTTGCGATGCCGGCGCCGCAACTCCGGTTTTTCCTCGGGGAAAATCTGATTCGTCCACCACTCGCCGCCCGCCCACATTCCCACGCCCCTCAAGTCGCCGATGGCATAGACCACCCAACATTTCACCCGATTCCAAAGCCCGACGGGATTGGGGAACGGCAGGAACTGCCACAGGACAAAACCCACAAACTTCCAGTCTCGCACCGGAGGCAGCGTGACCTCGCCTTCCTCAAGCGCACTCCAGTCCAGTTTTTGCGGCAGGATGACTTCGCCATCGAGGTCGTGATGAACCGTGGCCTGGTGATGCTTCACATGGCTCAGCCGGTAACCCACCGGATCGAACCAGCTCAGAAACGAAAACAGATAGAGAAAAAAATCATTCAACGCCTGCGTGCGGAACGGAGTCTTGTGGCAAAGCTCGTGCACCGCGACTCCGCCCATGAAGTGCGTAAATGTTCCGTGCACAAAAACCGCCAGCACCAGCAGCGGAACCGACCATATCCAATTCGCCGCCGTCACATTCAGATAAGCCAGGTAGGCCAGCGTGGCCGTGGCGGCAAAAAGCGCGAGATGAAGCCCCGCATGAACCAGACCCTTGGCGTCGCTTTTTTTCATCAGACGGCTCATCACCTCCTTGCCGACGGGACTGCGATACCAGGTGATCTTGATTTCCTTTTGAAGAAGGGTCTCGGTTTCCATGGACCAAGGATGTCACGGAAGCGCCGGGACGTGAATGTCACGGCTGTCAAAAAACATATCCCGATTGACATTTCAGACGCTCAAAACGCATGAACACGGCATGGCTCAAACCGCCCGCGGCGCACGCAAACGAAAACTCCGCCCCGCGGTGCGCGCCGTTTTCCGAGGGGACGACCGCTATTGCTTTGTGCGCGCCGTCTATGCTCCGGAAGGTTCCTACGGCACCCGCCGCCAGCGCGGCTACCAACTGGTCGCGATACTGCAGGGAAACGCCCGGATCCAGATCGGAGACGAGACGGTGGTGCTTCGCGAGGGCGAGGGCATCCTCATGCAGCCGGGCTGGCGGTTGCTGTATTTGTTCAGCGAAGAACAGACGAGTCTTCACACCGCATGCCAGGTGGAGCCGTCGGCGCTCACGCCCCAGGAACGCCGGCTGTTGTCCGGACTCCGCGGAACGCATCCCCTGCCGGCGGCCATTCATACGCTGATCGGCGAAGGACTGGCGGCCCCGCCGGTGGTCGGACTTGCGTTTCATGCCGCGCAACTGCTCGTGGCCAAGGCCTGCCTGCTTCGTTTCGCCGCCCATGTGGCGGGATCTCCGGGCACCGACTCGCCGCCGCATCCGGCCTTGCACCGTTCGATGCAGCTTCTGGAAACCGCACCCTTCGAGCTGAAGACCGCGGGCGAGATGGCGGCCCGGTCCGGGATTTCCATTTCTCGGCTGCGCCAGCTCTACCGTGAAAAAGGCGGCGAAAGTCCCTCGGCCATGCTTTGGCGCATCAAGGCCGAACATGCCGTGCGGATGATCCGCTCCACCGGCCTCAGCCTCGGAGAAATCGCCACACAAAGCGGTTTCGCCAACCCCTTCCATCTTTCGCGCAGCGTCAAAAAACTGACCGGCCTTCCGCCGCGCGAACTCCGCCGTATCGAGTGGGCAACGATTGAGAAAAAGCCGGCCTGAACCGACCTGTGTCTGAACTCTGAAAAACCTTCCGCTCTGCTCCGCTAAGTTTCTCCAAGAAATGCTGTTCCAAGGAGACCGGCTGCCTTGCCTGCCGATTGCTGAAGCGGGAATGGGGGCTTCCTGACAGGGGCAAAACACCACTTTCCCTGAAAACTTAACCAAGTCATGTTAATTAAACCCTTGAGAGATGCCACCCGGCATGGTTTGGCCAAGCACGCTTGCGCATCCGCATACACCGAACCACCTTCCGCCCATGAACAAAGATGTCGTGCCCGTGATCGTCAAAGGAGTGATGCCCACCTCCAACGGCTGCGCCGTGTTCCTCGGTGACGATGGTAAAACGTTCGTCATCTACGTCGACCACTCCGTCGGCAACGCCATCCAGATGACCCTCGACGGCGTAAAAAAAGAACGCCCGCTCACCCACGACCTGATCGGCCACATCCTCACCGGACTCGGCGCGACCATCGACCACGTCGTCATCAACGACGTGAATGAAGGCACCTTCTTCGCCCGCATCCTCCTGCGCATGGAAAACGAGCTCGGCAAAAAAATCGTCGAGCTCGACGCCCGCCCCAGCGACTCCACCGTGCTCGCCCTCCAGCACCGCCGCCCGCTCTTCGTCGCCCGCAAGGTTTACGACGCCGTCGAGGACATGACCGAGATACTCGAACGCGTCCTCCGTCAGCAAAATGAGGAAGAGAAACCGTCCGACGATGACGACGAGGACGATGACAAATAAGCCTGCCGCCCCCCTGCCCGCCGCCATCATTCTCGGCGGTCCGCTCACCGCGCTCGCGCCCATGCAGGACGTCACCGACCTGGCGTTCATGGGTGTCATCGCGCACTACGGCGCGCCCGATTACTTCTTCACCGAGTTCTTCCGCGTCCACGCCCAGTCGAAGCCCGAAAAACACATCCTCCGCTCCATCGACGAAAACCAGACCGGCCGTCCCGTCTTCGCCCAGTTGATCGGCGAAGACCTGCATCACCTCGCGCGCTCCGCGGTCGAACTCCTCCGCCACCCCGTGGCCGGCATCGACCTCAACATGGGCTGCCCCGCCCCCAAGGTTTACAAGAAAAACGTCGGCGGCGGCCTCCTCCGCGACCCCGCCAAAATCGACGAGATCCTCGGCACCCTACGCCAAACCGTCCCCGGCCTCTTCACGGTCAAGATGCGCATCGGCTTCGAAGACACCGCTAACTTCGAACGCATCCTCGACCTTATCAACAAACACGACGTCGATCTCCTCAGTCTTCATGGCCGCACCGTCAAAGAAGGCTACCGCAGCGACGTCCACTACGACTACATCGCCCGCGCCGTGCAGCGCGTGAAATGCCCCGTCCTCGCCAACGGCAACATCACCTCCGCCGCGACCGCCGTCCGCGTCCTCGGTGAAACCAAAGCCGCCGGCGTCATGATCGGACGCCACGCCATCCGCAACCCGTGGATCTTCCGCCAATGCCGCGAAGCCTTTTCCGGCCAGCCGGTCACACCCGTCACCCTCGCCGACGCCCGCGACTACATCGCCCGCCTCTACACCGCCACGCTCCAGCCCGGTCTCCCCGAACGCATCCACGTGAACAAGATGAAGAAATACCTTAACTTCATCGGCCAGAGCGTGGATGCCACCGGCGCCTTCCTCTACGAAATGCGCCGCGCCGAAACCGAAGCCGACCTCTTCGCCATCTGCGACCGCCACCTCCTCGCCGAACCGACAAAACTCTTCGCCGACGAACCCTACCCCGGCGTCATCGCCCGCCCCAACTGCGAAACCCCCTCCGCCGACGCGGACGGCTGCTCCCTCGAAACGATCACCGCCTAAGGCGATTTCTTCGCCTTCTCCGCCAGCTCCACCGTCTTCAGATACTGCGCGCGGAACCGGTTCCCCAGTTCGTTCGCCAGTCTGATTTCATCGACTTTGTTTTTCGACCGCAGCGCCGCACGGATGCGTCCGCCGGCCTCCTCGTAGCTCACCGCCGACACGTCTTGGAAAACCGCCAGCGCGTCCGCCGGCATGCCCGCAGCGATCAACGCCTGCCACGCCCGCTTCAGCTCTGGCTGCGTATCGAGGCACATCACGCGCATCACAAACGCCAGCTCGCGAAACAACCGCCCTGTCCACTCCGGACGATACACCAACCGGTTCGCTTGCTCCGCATACGGCAGTTCCTCCGGATCGCTCCGCAATTCCGCGATGCCCGGCAGCGTATAAAAATCTTTCCGCACCGGCAACCGACGCAGCGCATAATACTCCGGCCCGCCCGCCACGCCCGGCTTCAGATTCCACAGCTTCTGCCCCTCCATCGTCAGTGAAAACTCGATGAACGCCACCGCCGCCGCCTTGTTCGGTGCTCCGCGCAACAAACCCACGGGATCAACCGACGCCACCGCACCGCCCTCCGGCGCCACGTAGGTAATCCGGTCGTCCGCCCCGCGCCGCCGCACCGCCTCCTGCTGCTGGCGTCCGTAAAAATCGATGCCCATGCCCACCGCGCAGTCCCCCGCCGCCACGTCGATCGGCACTTTCTGCGCCGAGTCGGTGAAGTAGCGCGCATTCGCCCCGATCTTTTGCAACAACTGGAGTCCCGCCGTCCAACCTTCGGCCACCGCCCGCGCCTCGGCCGCCTTCATCGCTTCCTCGTTCGCATACCGCGCCGTCGACATCCGCTCGAACACCACCCGCTGCATCTGCTGCTGGATCACGTTTTCAAACGCCTTCGCGATCGACCCGCTCTTCGTCGGATCCGCCAGCGCCACTTCGCCCGCATAACGCGGATCGGCCAGATCCGCCCATGCACGCGGCGACTGCGTCATCCCGAGCCGGGCCAGCGAATCCTTGTTCGCGATGATACCGAACGAACTCAGCACCGTGCCAACCCACAGTCCGTTCTTGTCCCAATACACTTCGCCCGCGAACGCCTGCGGCACCACCTCGTCGGTGAACCACTCGGGATGCAGCTTCAAAACTCCGCTGTCCACCAACCTCCCCGCCTGCGCCTGCCGGATAAAGTCATAACTCCCGCCGCCATAAAACAGGTCGATCCCGCAGCTCACCTCCGACGCCATGAACGCCGCCCGCGCCTCGCGCGCCTCCGCCGACGCGTCCTTCGGCAGCGCTCCGTTTGAGAAACCCGTGAGCACGTCGTTGCTCCACTTTTTTCCGAGCTTGTTTTCCCAGTGATTCTGAAACGCCGCCGTGTATTCCCCTTCTAGAAACCGCGCGATTTCCGTCGTGCCGCCGATCAACCGCCAATCGAGCGCCACCGTCTTGCCGGTGCGTTCGTGATACCACTTCACAAACGCCCGGTCGAACTCCTGGCGGATCGCCTCGTTATGCGGACTGATGATTACCAGCGTCTCGTCCACCTTCACTCCCTCCTTCTTGTGCGGACGTAGCGCAAACGGCAGCACCAGCGTGGCCAGCAGAGCACCGATGATGACGATCTGCTTTAACATGGCGTGCGCATCAGGCCCCGAGAATCACCACGTCATCCGCATCGACGCTCGCATACAAATCACCGTCCGACGCTGCGCCCACAAACCGCGGATTCAGCTCATAGATCTTCAGCGTCGCCCCACCTACCGCTGCCACGAAGTCGTATTGCGCCACCTCGCCGAGATACACCGACTCGCCGATGCGCCCGCGCACCGCGTTGTGCCCGCGCGCCTCTTTCCCCAATTTCCAGCACTCCGGTCGGATCGACAACGTCACCGCCGCACCCGCCACCGGCTTAAAATCCGAGCCACCGACCACGCCTAGAAACCGCCCGATCGCCGTCTCCACGGCAATATACCCGCCCTCCACCCCCAGCACGCGACCCTCGATAAAATCCGTCTCACCGATGAAGTGCGCGACCGTCTTGCACACCGGCCGCCGGTAAACATCCTTGGGCGAACCCACCTGCAAAATCTTGCCGCCATCCAGAATCGCCATGCGGTCCGAGATCGAGAGCGCCTCCTTCTGGTCATGCGTCACATAGACCGTCGTCAGCTTGAATTCTTTGCACACGCGGCGGATCTCCGCGCGCATTTCCAGTCGCAGTTTCGCATCCAGATTGGACAACGGTTCGTCGAGCAACAGACACCGCGGACGAATCACCAGCGCGCGCGCCAACGCCACGCGCTGCTGTTGTCCGCCCGAAAGCTGGTTCGGTTTGCGCTCCGCGTATTGCCCCATGCGCACCGACTCGAGCGCCTCGGCTACGCGACGCTTGATCTCGGGCTTCGGCACTTTGCGTTCCTGCAGGCCAAACGCCACGTTCTCGGCCAGTGTCATGTGCGGCCACAGCGCGTAGCTCTGAAACATCATGCCCGTATTCCGCTTGTGCGGTTCCAGCCGGGTCACGTCCTCGTCGCCGAATAAAATCTTCCCCTCCTCCGGAATATAAAACCCCGCCATGCTCCGCAGCAGTGTGGTTTTACCGCAACCGCTCGGCCCCAGCAGGAAAAACAGCTCACCCGGCTCGATCACCAAATCCAGGTTTTTAAGGGCCGTCGTCGTGCCGAACCGCTTGGTAAGATTTTGGATGCGAATCGAGATCATGCGGTCGTAAAACGTCGTTGCCGGAAGCAAGATTCGACCCGTTCCTAAGTCAAAAGAATAGGCCGGCGGTCGCGTGTTACATTTTGACCAGCGACCACGAACCGGTTGCCCTGTGTGCAATCGCCCGCCATTAGTCTCCTTTTCCCATGACCAAGGCCAAAAATTTCCCGCTCCATGCCGATCTCGAAACCGTCCTTGTCTCCGAAAAAGACATCAAAAAGCGCGTCAAGAAACTAGGATCCGAACTGGCCGCCGCCTACGGCGACGAAGAGATCACCGTCGTCTCGATCATCAACGGCGCGATCCTCTTCACCGCCGATCTCCTGCGCGAGATTCCCAATCCCATCCGCCTCGATTGCATCCGCATCTCCAGCTACCGCAACGACACCAAGTCCACCGGTCAGCCCAAGCTTCTCCAGAGCCTCACCCTCGACATCAGCAACCGCCACGTGCTGCTGATCGACGACATCCTCGACACCGGCAAAACCTTCTCCGCCGTCGCCGGCATGTTGAAGAAACTCAACCCCGCCAGCCTCCGCACCTGCGTGCTCCTCGACAAACGCGGACGCCGCGAGGTCGAGTTCGAGGCCGACTTCGTGGGCTTCCAGATTCCCGATAAATTCGTCGTCGGCTACGGCCTCGATTTCGCCGAGCGCTACCGCAACCTGCCTTGCATCGGCGTCCTCAAGCCCAACCTCCAAAACCCGCCCGAGTGGGCGTAAGCGAGCTATGAGCCAGGAGCTGTGAGCTAAAAACTCCGAACTCCGAGCCAAGAATTCCGAGCTCTTAGCTCTTAGCTCAAAAACTCACGTCCGCCGGCTGACTCACCCGTAGCACCGACTCTTCGCCCGTCGGCTGCTTCCACGCCTTGCGGATCGCCTCGATCTTCGCCGAGGCTTCCGCCGTCGCCGGATGCAGAATCACCAGCAAGCGGCTACGCTCGCGTTCCACCACGGCTCCGGCCTTGCGGCTGCGCCACTGGCCGTAAACGTCCACCACACTCAGCCCGTCTGGAAAGCGCGGCGTCACTTCGACGTCCAAAAACTTCGCCCAGCGTTCCTCCGCCTCCGTGCTGAGCGCCGTCTCCTCCCAGCCCCCGAGCGCAAAATACAGTTCCGTGCGCACCCAGCCTTGATTGACCGGCGCAGCCACGACCGTTTCGACGACCGCAGGCTGGGTGCGGCTCGCGCAACCCGAGCCCGCCAGCAACAGCACTCCGAGAAAAGAAATCCACCAGGCACCCGAGATTTTCATGATTATCGCAGCGTGAAACGGACGATCGTGTTCACGCAATGGCAGACCCAAAAAAACACCGCATGACAAATCCTGCGCACTCACCGCCAAGCCCTGCGCAGCCGTCGTCCGGGTGTTTTCGATAAGGTAGTCTCACCGCGGCTAGTGGCCGCAGCCATACTAACCCTATATGAACGCCAAGCTCCCTATCCTCCTCCTGTCCTCGGCCTGCCTCGCTGCTTCCGTCTCCGCCGCCAGCCCGTGGTCCGTGCGCGTCGCCGCCACCTACCTTCAAACCACCGATGGCACGTCCAACAAGGCCGTCCAAGTGGACATCGAAGACAAACTCATCCCCGAGTTCGACGTCAGCTACGCCTTCAACTCCCACTGGTCCGCCGACCTCGTGCTCACCATCCCCCAAGAGCATGAAGTGAAGGTCAACGGCACCAAAGTCGGCACCTTCAAACACCTGCCGCCCACTCTCCTCGCCAAATACAACTTCAGTCCCATCGGTGGCTTCACGCCCTACCTCGGCGCGGGTGTGAACTTCACCCTCATCTTCGACGACGATCTGCTGGGCGGAGCCGCCAAGCTGGACAACTACAGCATCGGGCCCGCCGGCCAGGCCGGCTTCGACTACAAGCTCAACGAGCGCTGGTCCCTGAACGTTGACGTCAAACGCGTCATGCTCCGCACCGACGTGAAAGTCGGCGGCGCGACAATCACCGAAGCCCGCCTCGACCCCTGGCTTTACTCGCTGGGCCTTCGCTATCAATTCTGAGCAACACCCGTTGCTCAGCCCCCGGACTCCGTCCAACCCCGCCCTGCGTCCCGCCCCGGACGCGGGGCTTTTGTTTTAACGCCGCCTCTTCGCCTTGGCGTAAGCGCGCGACTTGCCCTTCGCGCTGCTCGCCGCCGCCTTCCGGTAATCGCCCGACTTGAGAGCCTCGATCTGGTCGCGCAGCAACGCCGCCCGCTCGAACTCCAGCCGACCCGATGCCGTGGTCATCTCTTCCTCCAACTCTTCGATCACCGCCTTCACGTCTTCCTCGCTGCCTTCGGCCAGCGCGCCGGCCTCTTCCTCGCGGTCGCCACTGCCGTCGTAAACATGCAGACTCGATTGCGCCGTGCGCTTTGTGCTGCGCGGCGTGATCCCGTGTTCCTCGTTGTAGGCGATCTGCTTCAACCGGCGCGCCGAGGTCACTTCCTGCGTGCGACGGATCGAGTCGGTGATCTTGTCCGCATAGAAAATCACGCGTCCATTTTCGTGACGCGCCGCGCGGCCAGCCGTTTGAATGAGCGACGTCTCGCTGCGCAAAAACCCTTCCTTGTCCGCATCCAGGATCGCCACCAGCGCCACCTCCGGCAGGTCGAGACCTTCGCGCAGCAAGTTGATCCCCACCAGCACGTCGAAATTACCCAACCGCAGGTTGCGCAAGATCTCCACGCGCTCGATCGCATCAATGTCGCTGTGCAGGTATTCCACGCGGATCTTCGCCTCGCGCATGAAACTCGTGATGTCCTCCGACAACCGCTTCGTCAGAGTCGTCACCAGCACGCGCTCGCCCTTGCCCACCGCCGCCTTGATCTCGCCGATCAGGTGCTCGACCTGGCCTTTCGTCGGCTGAATCACGATCTCCGGATCAAGCAGTCCCGTCGGACGGATCACCTGCTCCGCCACCACCGTCGACTTTTCCATCTCATACTTCGCCGGTGTAGCCGACACGAACAACGTCTGTCCCGTGATCGACAAAAACTCCTCGAAGGTCTGCGGACGGTTATCCAGCGCCGACGGCAGACGGAACCCGTAGTTAACCAAGTTCATTTTGCGTGCCTTGTCGCCGTTCGACATGCCGCCGATCTGCGGAATCGTGACGTGGCTTTCATCCACCATCAGCAGATGATCCTTTGGGAAGAAATCGATCAGGCAGATCGGCCGCTCACCCGGCTTCCGCTCCGCGATCACACTCGAATAATTTTCGATGCCGTTGCAGAAGCCCATTTCCTGAAGCATCTCCAAGTCATAGTTCGTGCGCATACGGATGCGCTGTGCCTCCAGCAACTGGCCGTTCTTCTCAAAAAACGCCACCCGCTCGTCCAACTCCGCTTTGATCGCGTCGATGGCGCCCGTGAGCTTGTCCTTGCTCGCGACATACTGGGTCGCCGGATACAAATCGAACAACTCAAGCGACCGCGTGACCGTGCCCGTCGTCGGGTCGAACTCGCTCAGCGCCTCGATCTCCTCGCCCCAAAACTCCACGCGCAACCCGAGCTCCAGATACGCCGGCATGATGTCCACCACGTCGCCCCGCACGCGGAACGCGCCGCGCTTCAGCTCGTAGTCGTTTCGCTCGTAGAGAATATCCACGAGTTTTTGCAGCAGCACCTGGCGCCCGAGCACCTCGCCCTTGCGCAGTGGAATGCGCATCGCCTGGAAATCCTCGGGCGAACCCAAACCGTAGATGCACGACACCGAGGCGACCACGATCACGTCGCGGCGCGACACCAGCGAACTCGCCGTGGCGATGCGCATGCGTTCGATCTCCTCGTTGATCGACGAATCCTTCTCGATGTAGGTGTCGCTGGAGGCGACGTAGGCCTCCGGCTGGTAGTAGTCGTAATAGCTGACGAAGTATTCGACCGCGTTCTCCGGAAAAAAGTTTTTGAACTCCGAGTAGAGCTGCGCCGCCAGCGTCTTGTTGTGCGAGATGATCAGCACCGGCCGGTCGCAACGCGCGATCACGTTGGCCATGGTGAACGTCTTGCCCGAGCCCGTGACGCCGAGCAGCGTCTGGAACCGGTTGCCCGCATCGATCGACGACACCAGCGTCTCGATCGCCTGCGGCTGGTCTCCGGTGGGTTGGTAGTCGGAGTGAAGTTTGAACAGCGATGCCATGAAGTGAACCTCTACAGTTACTCGCTTTCCGCCGCTGGCAACCGTCGCGCGCTCAAAGTCCGAAACGCTTCAAAATGCGCGCCTTGACCCCGTCGAACCCCCGCCCTTCCAGCACGCGAGTCAGAAAGACCCCCGTGCCAGCCAGCGAAAGGTCGAAGAGCGGCACATCCCGCCGGCAGTAACGCCAGAACCCCTCGGTGCGCACCGGATGCAGCGCCAGTTGCGGGCTGAACCCGACCACGCCGGCCAGCGTCGTGCGACATGACACCGGTTTGGTTTCATCGGGCGACGCAAGCGTCTTGGGCTCCAAGTGGGTGACGCACGAAACGATCAGCCGGCAGGGCCCGCAAAATTCCAGATAGCCGAACTGGCCGGCCACCCAGGACTGCCAGCTCCGCCAGCGCCAGTGACGCTGAATGATCGGCTTCCGGCTGATGTCGGCGATCAGGCCCACCACAAAACCCCCGCGCATCACAAACGAGCCGCCGTCCGGCACCGACACCACCGCCAGTTCCGCAAAGGGATCGTTCATGCTGGTGAACACCACCTGGCGCTCGCCGTCGCTGCGCTCGTTGCGCAACTCGACCAGCCGGCTGCACCCGCACAACACCCACGACAGCGGACGCCCCCAGTCCGGCAGCAAGCGCAGCTTCCGGGTAAGCGAGGGGTCCGCGGACTGGATGAAGCGTTTGCGCACCCACAACCGCTCCCCGGGCCACAGCGTGTGCTCCACCGCCAGCGAGCTTTCCCCGAACGTCGGCAGCGCCACGTCGCCTTTTCTCAACTGCACCGGACGGCCTTTCGCCGCCAGCTGCGCCCAGCCATAATAGAGGGTGATCGCCACGACGAGTCCGCCGAACAGATAGATAAAAAAGACCGCGTAAACCACCCACGCTCCTTCCGTCCAGGCCACGCGCAGGTAATGCCCCGCCGCATTCTTTTCCTGCCGCAGCGCCTCCTGCTCCGCATCGATCGCGGTGAGTTTCAATTTGAGTTCGGTCCGCTGCTGTTCGCCCAGCACCACTTCGCGCTGCAACTCGACGATCTTCGTTTGCGTCTCGGTCTTGAGCTTTATCGCGTTGGCGAGCCGGGTTTCGTTCATCGCCTGTTGCTCCCGGTCTCCGATGATGCGGTCGAGCGTGCTCGGATCCAGGTCCTGCAATCCCTTGATGACTTTCTCGATTTGCGCCGCGCGTTGCTGCTGGGCTGCCAGCGTGGCGATGGCCGTTTCGGTTTTCGCGTTGGTCGCCGTCCACTCGCTGCTCACGTCGGCGCGCCGGTTTTCCATCAAAGCGGCCCGATCCGTCCGGTGGGTTTCATAGCCCGCGTTTTCGCGCACAAACAGCCACAGACTGTAAGCCAGCAGGGTCAGCGCAGCGATCAGCACCGCCATCGCCAGCTTGCGCGCCAGTTTGGAAATGATCGTGAGGACGGGGTTGGCCATACGTGAACCGATCAAGCGGCAAGCCCCGTGGATTTCAACCGCCCATCGCTCGCCACTGCGATATTTGCCATTCTCTTACGAACGACTAGGTATTCGGCAGGTCCAACCCCTTACCCCATGTCCAAAGCCATCGTCTCCTCCCTCTACGATTCCGATGTGTTCAAACAGGCGTGCCGTCAGTTCGACCTCGCCGCCGATGCCATCAACCTGCCCGAAGCCATCCGCGACCGCACCAAATACCCCAAACGCTGCGTCGCCGTCGCCCTCCCCGTCAAACGCGACAACGGCAGCGTCACCGTCTTCGAGGGTTACCGCGTGCAGCACAACCTCTCGACCGGTCCGGCCAAGGGCGGCATCCGTTTCCACCAGGATGTCACCATCGGCGAGGTCGCCGCGCTCTCCATGTGGATGAGCTGGAAATGCTCCCTCGTCGGCCTGCCCTACGGCGGCGCCAAGGGCGGAGTAATCGTCGATCCGCGCCAGCTCTCCGACGGCGAACTCGAGCGCCTGTCCCGCCGCTACATGCAGGAGCTCATTCCGTTCATCGGCCCGCAGGTCGACGTGCCCGCCCCCGACGTCGGCACCAACGAAAAGATTATGGGCTGGATGATGGATACTTATTCCAACCACCTCGGTCGCAACGAGCCCGCATGCGTCACCGGAAAACCCATCGCTCTCGGCGGTTCGCAGGGCCGGCGCGAGGCCACCGGCGCCGGCGTCGCCTACCTCGTCAAAGCCTACCTCGAAGACCTCAACATCCCCATTGTCGGAGCCACCGTGGCCATCCAGGGCTTTGGCAATGTCGGCGGAGAAGCCGCACTCGCGCTCGCCGCTTATGGCGCGAAAATCATCGCCATCTCCGACTACTCCACCGGCATCCACAACGCGGCCGGCATCGACGTCAAAAAGGCGCTCACCTACATCCAATCGCAGAAAATCCTCAAAGACTTCGACGGTGGCGAAGCCATCACCAATGAGCAGCTCCTCACGCTCGACTGCACCGTGCTGATCCCCGCCGCGCTCGAACGCGTGATCACCGTCGAGATCGCCCAAAAACTCCGCTGCCGCGTCCTCGCCGAAGCCGCCAACGGCCCCACCACGTTCAGCGCCGACAAAATCCTGGAGCAGCGCGACGACATCGAGGTCATCCCTGACGTGCTCTGCAACGCCGGCGGCGTCATCGTCTCCTACTTCGAGTGGCTGCAAAACCTCCAAAGTTTCTACTGGGACCGCGACGAGGTCATGAAAAAACTCTACGTCATCCTGGATCGCGCCAAGTCCTCCGTCGAATACCAGAAGCGCAAGTTCAAGTTCAGCCGCCGCCTCGCCGCCCTCACCCTCGGCATTCAGCGCGTCGCCGACGCAAAACAAAGCCGCGGATTGTTCCCCTGAACAACCCGCGGCCTCCCGCCGCTACAGGAACAACCACCCCGCCAGCGCCAGAATCGGCAGCAGGATCGGCAGGCTGAATTTAACGATGTAGGTCACGAAGCTGGGAGTCTTCACGCCCATGCCGTCCGCGATGGATTTCACCATGAAGTTCGGACCGTTGCCGATGTAGGTCATCGCCCCGAAAAACACCGCTCCCAGGCTCACCGCGACCACCAGCGGAGCCTGCGTCTCCAGCAGCACGCGCACCGTGGCGATCTCGTCGCCGCCCGCCGCCGCAAACGCCTCGGGGTGTTCCGCCGCCGCGCTCACCTCGGCCAGCTTGAGGAAGTTCACGTAGGTCGGCGCGTTATCCAGCACCGCCGACAGCGAGCCGGTCGCGAAATAATACTGGATCGGCTTGGTCACGCCGAACTCGCGTCCGTGCTGCTCCAGATAACCCAGCGCCGGCATCATCGTCACGAAGATGCCCACGAACAGGAACGCGACTTCCTTGATCGGACCGAACGAGAAGTGGTTCTCCGTGTGCACCACCTTAGGCGTCAGATAATACGACGCCACCGCCGCGCCGATCATCACCAGTTCGCGCAGGAAAAACACATCGGGCAAAAACACCGCACCGATGATCACCAGCAGGAAGATCACATTGATGCCTCCTTCAAAGCGGAAGGTGTCCGGTTCGTTGATCTCCGCCTGGATCTTTTTCGGCGCACGTTTGAAACCGCGCAGGTCGAACGCATAGAACGCCACAAGCAACAGACCGATCACCGTCAACCACACGAACACCACGTGCTCGGTCAGCCAGAAAAACGGCACGCCGCGCAGGTAGCCAAGGAACAGGGGCGGATCACCGATCGGCGTCAGCGAACCTCCGCAGTTCGAAACGATGAAGATGAAGAAAACGATGTGGTAGGAGCTGATGCGGATCTTGTTCATCCGGATAAACGGACGGATCAGCACCATCGACGCGCCGGTCGTGCCGATGAAATTGGCCAGCACCGCACCAATGAGCAGCAGGATCACATTGTCCAACGGCGTGGCCTCGCCCTTCGCCTTGATATGGATGCCGCCCGCAACCACAAACAGCGAACCGATCAGCGCGATGAACGACACATACTCGATCGAGGTGTGCATCAGCACATGGCCACCCTCCGGAATTTTCAGCAGATAGAAAACCCCCACCAGCAACGCCAGTCCGATGGACACCTTCGGATAGTTGTGCTCCCACCAATGCTTCACCTTGTCCGGCGTCAGCGGCATGGCCGCGATCAGCAGCAACAGCAGCGCAAACGGCGCGATCAACAACGGCGGAATCTCCGCGGCGGCGGAGGCGAGGAACAAAGCGTGGGTCATAGTCGTGGCAGCATATGCAAACTCCGTGCCGGGGCCGGGCTTATAACCACAGAAAACACGCCGCCATCACCAGCGTCGGCGCCAGCGCTCCTGCCAGCAGCCCGAGCGGCGAAACCCCTTCCGGGAAAAACCGTTGCAGGATCGACTGGCCCGCCGGATTCGGCGCGTTCGCGATCACCGTCAGGCCTCCGCCCGTCACCGCACCTGCAACCACCATGTATTTAAGCTCCTCGGTGAACCCCGGCACCAAGGTCGCCAGATAGGTGATCGCCGCATTGTCGTTAAAGGCGGTCAGCACCATCGCGGTCACAAACAGCGGAAACTCGCCCAGGCTTTTCAGCACCGGCTCGATCCACCAGCCCTGCAAACCGCCGTGAATCACCAGACCCGCGAGAAAGAATCCCACGAGCAACGACGGCTTCAGATCAAGCTGACTCTGGTGGTGCGCCGTCGCCTGATTGAACGCCAGGAAGAACAAAAACCCGCCGATGAACAGCGCCGGATAATGCGCAAAATAAACCGTGACCGCCAGAAACCCGAGCTGCACCGCCGTGATCCATGCGGGCACCGGACGTCCGTCGTCCTTGGCCTCGCCGTCGGATTGCCGGTCGCGCGCCGCCTGCAAGCCGGCGAACTCTTTCCTGAACACAAAATAGTAGCCCAGCGTCGCCGCCGTGATACCCACGGCCGCCTTCCATCCAAAGTTCACAAACATGTAAGCCATGTCCCATTTCCACGGTCCCGCCACCATCAGCACCGGCGGCGCCGCAAAATGCGTCAGCGTTCCGCCCACCGAAATGTTCACAAACAACAAACCCAGTGTCGCATACGCAAAACGCGCCGACGGCTTGAGCGCATAAAACTGACGCGCCAGCAGCAATGCCCCGATGGTCATCGCCGCCGGCTCGGTGATGAACGAGCCGAGAATCGGCGCGATGATCAGAATCGACAGCCACCACGCCGCGACCGA
>DATHXF010000014.1:0-8829 GCA_035459785.1 Rariglobus sp.
CTCATCGACAACCTCACTTGCGACGGCGACTTCATCGAAGCCCGCGCGCTCCGTCCGTGGGGCGGTCCCATGCACGGCGTCACCACCACGCAGTCTGTTTTCTGGAACACCCGCGGCCTGCGCTATGCGGCCAAACACCTCGGTGATTCGCCCGCCCTCGTTTACTCGCACCAATTCGGTGACGGCTACGTCATCGGCACGAGCGGCCCCGCGTCCGCCGTGGACTCATCTGATTTCGTCGAAGGCATCGGCCAAGGCGACTCGCTTCAGCCGCATTCCCTCTACCTCGATCAACTGCGCCGCCGCCTCGGACCTCACTCTCGATGAATTCCCTGCTCGAAACCCGCACACCCGTCGCGCCTCGCGCCGATACGGACCGCATTTTATTCTCTCTCGGCCCCAAGGAAAAAGCCCTGTTCCTTCCGCAGACCAATCTGACGCACGTCCACGACCACGCCTGCGCGCACATCAACCCTGACGGTATCAGCACCGCCGACTGGGAAAAGATTCTGCGCGACCACCAGCCCACCGTGCTCGTCACCGCCTGGAACACGCCGCCGATTCCCGTCTCATGGATCGAGTCCGAAGACTTCTCGTTACGCTATCTCTGCAACATCACCGGCTCCGTAAAATCCGTCGCGCCCCGCATCCTGTTTTCCCGCGGCGTCCGCCTGACCAATTGGGGCACGCTCATCAACCACACCATCGCCGAGCACGCGTTGCTGATGATGCTGTCTCTGTTGCGCAACACCCCCGCATGGCCCGCCGCCGCCGTGTCGGGCAATTACAGTGCCGATCTCATGCCGGTCCTGCGCACCCGCTCGTTGCGCGGCAAACGCGTCGGCCTGCACGGCTTCGGTGCCATCGCCCGCGAGATCATCGCGCTCCTCAAACCTTTCCAGGTTGAGCTCGCCGCGTGCTCGCAAGGCGTCCCCCGCGCCGTCTTCGAAGCCCATGGCGTCGAGCCCTGCGCCAACCTCGAAACGCTATTCGCTCGCAGCGACGTGCTGATCGAATGCGAAAGCCTCACATCGCACAGTCGCGGCAGCGTGACCGCCGAAGTGCTCGCCTGCCTCCCGCCGGACGCCGTGTTCGTCAACGTGGGCCGCGGCCTGATCGTCGATGAACTCGCGCTGACTCGCCTTGCCGCCGAGAAACGTCTCCGCGTCGGCCTCGACGTTTTCCACCAAGAACCGCTCCCGCCGGATTCACCGCTCGCGAAAATCCCCGGCCTGTTGCTCTCGCCGCACATCGCCGGCCCCACCTGGGACACGTTCCCGCTCTGCGGCGATCACGCGCTGGCCAATCTCCGCCGCTACCTCAACCGCGAGCCTCTGACCGACGAGGTCACGATCGAGATCTACGACCGCGCCACTTAAGGAACGTTCGTCGCCGCCAACACCCCCACCTTCACCACGGCCGCGCCTTCACCCGGACGGCGAACGCTGCGAATCTGCAGGTAGGGCGTCTGTCCTTTCCACACCGCCGGATTAAACTCCGCGCCCCATTTTCCAGTGCCGGAAAATTCACGCTCAGCATCAACACCCTTGATGCTGAAATCCGTGGCCGACAACCGCAGCTTCAGGCTCTTTACGGGAAACACCAACGGCGACGCCAGGCGGTGAATCGTCACCTCTTTCACGCCCGCCGCACCATACATGAGCATCAGCGCACCGTCGTCACCCAGCCGGAATTTAAGATAACCGGTCGAGTTGCCTTCTCCCTGCGTGTCCGCCGAAAAAATCCAAACCATCACGCCGTCGCCCGGCTTGCCCGGACCGGTGATATCCAACTCGCGCACCTGGATCTCAACCGGCTTCGCAGTGAAATCCAGCGCGGGATCGCCTGCTTTCATCACGACGCCGGTATTCGCGTATACCTCGGCCCCGCCGGTGGCCGTCAGCACCAATGCGCCGTCTTTGACCGTTGCCGCCGCATCCGATTTCCACTTCTCGACCGCCAGCGGCTTGTCGAACGTCTCGGAGATAATCGGAGCAGCGCAAAGCGGAAACACGACGCACGCAAAAACAAGACCGGCCTTCAAAATCAGTGTCAGGGTTTTCATAGGGGTGACGATTAATTCCCACTTTTCGTTTGCCGCCACAACCGCACACGCACTTACACAGGTGAGTTGACCATGAAACCCCCTCGTCGCGTCACCCAGCAGGACATCGCCCGCGCCGCCGGCGTGAACCGCGCCACCGTTTCGCTCGCGCTGCGCGCCCACGCCAGCATCCCCGTCACCACGCGCACCCGCATCGAAAAGCTCGCGAAGAAGCTCGGCTATCAACCCGACCCGATGCTCTCCGCGCTGGCCAGCTACCGCCACGGCCGCCGACCCGCCGGCTTTCGCGGCACGCTCGGCTGGCTCGCCCACACCACCAAAGAACTGGCCTGGCGCGACATCCCCCACTTCACCACCTACCTCGAAGCGGCCTCCACCCACGCCGCGACCCACGGCTACCGCGTAGAGGTCATCGACCTCCACGACATGGGCATCAACTGGCAGCGCGCCGCCGCCGTCGCCAAGTCGCGCGGCATCGACGGACTCCTGCTCTGCCCCCAGCCCCACGCCGCGACCAGCCTTGATCAATTTCCGTGGCAGGATTTCTCCGCCGTCACCTTCGGCTACACGATGATCAAGCCGAAGCTCCACCGCATCGCCTCGGCCCAATACGCCGCCACCTTCCGCACCATGCAGGAACTGTTCGCGCGCGGCTACCGGCGCATCGGTTTCGTCTTCAACCACCAGCACGACGAGCGCACCAACCACCACTACCTCGCCGGCTACCTCACCGCGCGCGAGTTGCACGATCCCCTCGCCAACCTGCCGCCCTGCATCGACGACACCCACGATCCCGCGCAACCCGTTTTCTGGCGCTGGTTCGAACGCCACAAACCCGACGCCATCGTCACCGGCGACCGCGGTTTCCTAGACCTCCTGAAAACCCGCAATCTCCGCGCTCCCGACAACGTGGGCGTCGCCTGCCCCGGGCTCTCCGACCTCACCGGCCCGCTGGCCGGCGTGTGCGAAGACAACGCGCAACTCGGCCGCATCGCCGTGGACTACCTCGTCTCCATGCTGCACCGCGGCGAACGCGGCGTCCCCGCCCACCCCCAGCAAGTGCTCGCCGAAGGCATCTGGACCCCCGGCCGCACCCTCCGCCCGCTGCCCTCCGACTGAGTTTGATGTAGGCCCGACCGCTGGTCGGGCTTTCCGACTCCTCGCCGCTCACTCACCCGTGTGAGTAATGCCCGCCTCGTGCCCTGTCCGGCGTTATGGAACAACGTCGTCCATGACCCCGCTTACGCAAAGCGACTCCCCTGTCGCCCCTGCCGCCGCCTCTCCGCACCGCATCCTGATCGCGCTCGCCAGCGACGAACGGAACCTGTTCCTCCCCGACGAACTGCCGCCCGGCGCGCTGTGGCTCGACTCGCGCGGACTCGGCCACGCCAGTTGGAACCGCCTGATCGCCAATCATCGCCCCACCGTGCTGATGACCGGCTGGTCCACGCCTTCCCTCGACTCCGCGCAGACGACGATCGGCGGCGCGCAAGGATCCGTTGATTACGTCTGCCACGTCTCCGGCTCCATCCGCCACGTCGTCACGCGCGAACAACTCGCCGCCGGCCTCAAGGTCACCAACTGGGGCACCCTCGTCGCCCCCGTGGTCGCCGAACACGCGTTACTGCTCATCATGGCTTCTCTCCGCCAGCTCCCCTTGTGGCGCGATTACATGCTGCTGCCCTCCACTGCTCACCGGGCCGCGCTCGAAACCCGCACACTCCACGGCAAACGTGTCGCGATCCACGGTTTCGGCGTCATCGCCCGCGAACTCATCCGCCTTCTCAAACCCTTCGATGTGTCCGTCACCGTGTTTTCCGATGGCGTGCCCGAGGCCTTCATCCGCTCGCACGGCGCGACTCCGGTCGCCTCGCTTCAGGCTCTCGCCCAAAGCGCCGAGGTCTTCGTCACGTGCGAAGCCCTCACCGATGCCTCGCGCGCCGCGATCAACGCCCCCGTGCTCGCCGCCCTCCCCGAAGGCGCCGTCTTCGTCAACGTGGGCCGCGGCGCGGTCGTCGATGAGGAGGCGTTGATCGCGGCCGCTCGCACACGCGGACTGCGCATCGGCAGCGATGTATTTCTCCACGAACCGCTCACCCCCGACTCGCCGTTCTTCAATCTCCCCGATGCCATCCTCTCTCCGCACATCGCCGGCCCGACGCGCGACCACTTCGCCGCCTGCGGCCGCCACGCCCTCGCCAATGTCGCCCGCTACCTCGCCGGCGAAAAACCCGTCGGCCTGATCACTCCGGAGGTTTACGACCGCTCGACGTAAGCCGCGCCGGAACCGGCCCGCCTCATCTTTCAACAGTTAGAATCAAAAGGGCGGCTTCGGACACCCACCCGCCCTCGCATCGCGAAAGTCCGCCCCCTTTCCTTTCGTTATCGTGCATACCCCCATTGCCCCGCTTCCCGAATCCGGCCCCACCGTCGGCGCCGCCACCTCGCCGGATAAACCCAAAACCTGGCGGGCCGGCACGCTCACCTACACAACCGGAACCCTGATCGTTCTGTTTCTGTGGCTGTTGTGGGGCGACTTTTCGTGGGCCATGCGCGACCGCTCCGTCGCTCCCCTGGCGCAATGGTATCTCAAATCCATCGAGGTCCCCAACCTCCTCTTCGCCCTTCTCATCAGCACCTTCCCCGCCGCCGTCGGACTCGTGCTCGGCCCGATCATCAGCTACAAATCCGACCGTCACCGCGGACCTCGCGGCCGTCGCATTCCGTTTCTGCTCATCACCACGCCCATCGCCGCGTTCGGCATGCTGGGTCTCGCCGCCACGCCTTACATCTCGCGCTGGGTTCACGGCCACTTCCCCGACCAAAGCGAAATGCTCGTCGCCGTGCTGTGCTTCGGCGTCTTCTGGGCCGCCTTCGAGTTTGCCACCATCGTGGCCAGCTCGGTCTTCGGCGGACTCATCGGCGACGTCGTGCCCGCCCCGCTCCTCGGTCGTTTCTACGGACTTTTCCGCGCGGTCAGCCTGATCGACGGCATCATTTTCAATTTCTGGCTCTTCGGCAAAGCCGACACGCATTACACCCTGATCCTCACGGTCATCGCGATTTTCTACGGCGTCGGCTTCATGTGGGTTTGCTACAAAGTAAAGGAAGGCGCCTACCCCCCGCCCCCGCCGGAGCCGGCGAACAGTCCGGGCCCGTTGGTAGGATTCCTGACGGGAGCGAAGATCTACTTCCGCGAATGCTTCAGCCATTCGTATTACATCTCGGTCTTCGTCATGCTCACGATCGCCAGCATCTGCTTCATGCCGGTGAATACCTTCATGATCCCCTACGCCAACAGCCTGGGCATGAGCATGGACGCCTACGGAAAATACATGGCGCTCACCTTCACCATCTCACTCATCCTCGCCTATCCGCTCGGCTGGCTGGCGGATATTTTTCACCCGCTCCGCATGGCCATCGTCTGCCTCCTGGGCTACCTCGCAGTCACCGCGTGGGGCGCCCTGTATGCGCGCGATGCGAACACCTTCTCGATCGCCCTCGTGCTCCACGGCGTGCTCTCCGGTTGCTATTTCACCAGTGCCGCCTCGCTCGGCCTGCGGTTGTTTCCAAAATCCAAATACGCCCAGTTCGCCAGCGCCGCCGGTCTCATGGGCTCGGTGTTCGGCATGGTGATCGGTCCGCTCATCGGCTCGCTCATCGACGTCACCGGCAATCTCTACCACCACACGTTCACCGCCGGTTGCGTGCTCAGCACCGTCGCCCTCGCAGCCGCCTTGCATGTGCACGGGAAATTCCTGCGCCTCGGCGGAGTCAAAAAATATGTCGCCCCGCTCTGACCGCCGCGAGTGCCGCAACCCAGTGGCGCATAAGCGATAGCCCTTGCTGCCGCCACTCCTCGCGCATCACTTTTTGAATACATTCCCCTGCCTGCTTACCCCGCAGCCCGCACCCCGACAGCCTGACCCCATCCGCCCCATGCCCGCACGCATCACCCTTCGCAACATCGCCGAACGGGCCGGCGTGCATATCTCCACCGTCAGTCTCGCGCTCAACCACAGCCCGAAGCTCCGCCCCGAGATGCGCGCGCGCATCCTCAAGGTCGCCGACGAAATGGGTTACACGCCCGACCCCATGTTATCGGCACTGGTCGCCTACCGGAAAAAAATCCAGCCCGCCTCGTATCACGCCACGCTCGCCTGGATCGACAACTGGAGCACGCGCGGCGCCCTGCGCAAAATCAAGGTGTTCGACGAATACTTCCTCGGAGCCAAGGAACGCGCCCGCGAACTCGGCTACAAACTCGAGGAGTTCTGGCTCAACGCACCCGGCATCACCCCCGCCCGCACCGCCGCGATTCTCCGCGCGCGCAACATCCAGGGCCTGATCGTCGCGCCCCAGGAACACGACGGCGGAAAACTCGATTTCGACTTCTCGTCCTTCTCCGCCGTCGCCCTCGGCTACAGCCTGCGCCCCGCCCTGCTGCACATCGTCACCAACCACCAGATCCAGTCCACCACGCTGCTGGTCCAAAAACTCGCGGGCATGGGCTACCGCCGCATCGGCCTCTATCTCCACGCCGAGTGGGACAACAAAGTGAACCACGGCTACGTCGCCGGCTTCACGACCGCGCAGCAGGCCCTCTCGCCGAAGAACCGCCTCAAACCCCACATCTTCGAAGGCGATTTCAGCATCCCCGATTTTCGCGCGTGGTTTAAGAAAACCCGGCCCGACGCCATCATCACCCAAGGCATCGCCATGGAGGTTGTCTCCTGGCTCAAACCCATGCGCATCCCCGAAGATGTCGGCGTCGCCACGCTGACCGCCCGCGCCGACGAACCGGAAATCGCCGGAGTTTACCAAAACGACCTGCTCATCGGCGCCACCGCCGCCGAGGTCGTCATCGGCATGCTCCAGCGCAACGAACGCGGCCTCCCTCCCAACCTGATCTACACGCTGGTCGGAGGCATCTGGAAACCCGGCGCCAGCCTGCGCGACCACTCAACTGTCCCCAAATAAACCGTCTTTCCGACTCCTTGTGGGAGCGTGGCTCGACCACCCCCGTTTCGATAAATCCCGCCTCGCTCCACCCTACCGCTCCTGCTGCACCCCGCTTGCTTTCAATAGTTTGAAAGTCCACGTCCTTCCTCCCTCCGGAATCCTGGATAGTTTCTTAATCATGTTCCGCTTACCCCCTCGGAAAAACCCCTCGGCATCCCCGCGTTCCCGCCGCGCCTTTACCCTCATCGAACTGCTGGCCGTCATCGCCATCATCGGCGTTCTCGCCGCCATCATCATTGGCAGTGTATCCAAAATTCGTGACGCCGCCCGCCGCACCACCTGCACCAGCAATCTCCGCCAGCTCGGCACCGCTTTCAATCTCTACGCCTCCGACAACCGCGGACTCTATCCGGCCCCGCGCCAGCCGGACACCACCAACCCGACCAACAAGAGCCCCAACCCGAATCCTCAGGGTGACAACTGGCAGGCCGAACTCGGCCGCTACGTTTTCCGCGATCAAAACGTGGGCCAGATCAAACAATCCGGCGCCTCGGTGAACATCGCCCACTGCCCGTCCTACGACCTGCTCTTCACCGGCATCCCCCAACTCGCGGCTACCAACTACAAAACCGCCGGCTACGGCATGAATTTCAACATGAACGTGGGCGGCTCCAGCCTGAACGCCTCCACGGTCACCCGCACCACGCGCTTTCCCGCGACGTCCATCTTCTACCCCGCCAAAACCGTGCTCGTCGGCGACAGCAGCGACTACCACATCGGCGTGGACACCTCCGGATGGACTCCCTTCGCCAACACCGACCCCAGCAGCCCCAACGGCAAACCCGACGGCTACAACTCCGGCGCCCCGACCCGCCACGGCGCGATCGCGAACTACCTCTTTGCAGATGGCCACGTCGCCACGTTCAACCCGACCGATGCCATGGCCGTTCTTCTCTACAAACCCTGATCCTGCCCCTCCGTCCGCATATGCCCCTTTCCGTTCTCTCGGCGCTTCGTCCGATCACCGCCCTGCTCACCTTCTCCCTCGCGACCACGATCGCTTTCTCCGTCGAGCCAACGGCTCCGGTGACACCGCCCGCCAAGCCCCCGCTCGATCTTTCCAAACTTCCGCCCCTCCCCGCCAATCCGCCCGTCGTCGTTCTCAAAGTAGACGACCTCGCCACCGGCGGCGGCAACGTTCCCAACCGCTGGAAACGCATCACCGACTTTGCCGTCGAGCGTAAGATCAAACTCTCTGTCGGCATCATCGTCGAGTCACTCGGCACGGCCAATCCGTCCTACATCAGCTACATCAAAGATCTCCAAAAAACCGGACTCATCGAGTTCTGGTTTCACGGGTGGAACCACAAGTCGTGGGAGGAAAACGGACAAAAACTCCAGGAGTTCAAAGGCACGACCTACGAACAGCAGAAAGCCAGCTTCGTAAACTCACAGGCCCTCGCCAAAGAAAAGCTCGGATTCGGATTCACCACCTTCGGATCTCCGTTCAACGGCTTCGACGACGCCACCTTCAAGGTCTTCGCCGAAGACCCCGACATGAAAGTGTTCCTCTACGCCAACCGCGCCGACCAGCCCAAGATCCCCGGCAAGGTCATCCTCGAGCGCGTCGGTGGAGTGAACATCGAGGACCCGCTCTTCGTCCCCAACGCCGACAAGTTTATCACCGGCTACCTGAAGAACGCCAAAGGCCGTAGTTTTTTTGTGATACAAGGCCACCCCGGCCAATGGGACGACGCCCGCTGGGCCGAGTTCGTGAAGCTCGTCGATTACCTCCAGGCGAA
>DATHXF010000015.1:0-22838 GCA_035459785.1 Rariglobus sp.
CCCGCCAAACTCGTCGAGACCTACAAAGACGCCGGCGCCCGCTTCCTCATCATCCAAGGCGTTCACCATGACCAATACGACATGTGGGATTCCCAGTATCAGCCTTGGAACTCCACCCGTATCGGCCCCAAGCGAGACCTCCTCGGCGAATGGACCAAGGCCGCCCGCGCCGCCGACATCCGCTTCGGCGTCACCTTCCACCACGAATATTCCTGGTGGTGGTGGCAGACCGCGTTTGGTGCCGATGGTCCTGACGGCCCCAAGCCCGGCGTCCCCTATGACGGCCACCTCACCCTCGCCGACGGCAAGGGCAAGTGGTGGGAAGGCCTCGACCCGCGCCTGCTCTACGGCGTCGATCTCCGTGAATACAAGGGCGTCGTCAAAGCCGCCAACAGCCGGTCGAGTCTCCCGACTCCCGGTCTCTTTCAAAACCACACCGCCTACGCCGAGTGGTATGCCACGTGGTGGGCTCTGCGCATGATGGACGTCGTCGATAAATACCAACCCGACTTCATCTACACCGACGGCACCGATCGCCAGCCCTTCAGCGGCGCGGGCACCGGCACCGGTCAAAAATCCGACGCCATGCAACGCGTCATCGCTGACTTCTACAACAAGACCCTCCAACGCCACGGCAAGGTGGACGTCTTTAGCATCGTCAAGTTCCGTCCCAAGACCAACGGCACCGTCAACACCGAGGAAGGCAGTATTCCGCACGGCATTAAAAACGACCAAGAGTGGATCGCCGAAACTCCCGTCGGCGACTGGTTCTACGCCCCCGGTTTCACCAACGACTCCGGCGCCGTCATCCGCTACCTCCTCGAGCAAGTCTCCCGCGACGGCAACGTCGCCCTCTGCATCTGCCCGCTCCCCGACGGCACGCTCGACGACGGCACCACCAAGATGCTCAAGGAGACCGGCGAATGGATGCGCATCAATGGTGCCGGCATTTACGGCAGCAAGGCGTGGACGCGCCCCGGCGAAGGCGCCGATGGAAAACTCAACGTTCTCCCCGGCGGCAAGATCGGCCGCAAACAGGCCGACCATCGCTTCGCTCCCTCAGACATCCGTTTCACCACAGGCAAGGACAGCAACCTCTACGCCTACTGCATGACCGTGCCCGCGTCCGGCACCACGTTGCGCATCACGTCGCTCGGCACCACCGCCAACCTCATCGGCAAGCCTGTCAAGTCCGTCACCCTGCTCGGCTACTCCGGCTCGCTCACGTGGAAACAGGAAGCGGACGCCCTCGTCGTCACCCTGCCCGACACCTCCACCTTCAAGACCTCGCTCGGCTTCAAAATCGAAACGAAGTGAACGTGTGGCCGGTGCTCCCCCCGCACCCCATCCCGGACGATTACCACCTCCATCCCGTTCAATAAATTTCTTCCTCATGACGATGTCCCCCGTTTCTTCCGCCATCCGCCTCCTCTCCGCTTGCGCGGCCTTCGCCGCCCTCGTTTTCGCGGCAGGCGGCACCTGCGCCGCCGCCCCGTCCGAGCCGGCGAGCGCGTATCTGATGGTCCACTTCACCGGCGAGTCCCCGCGCGGCGAGCAGATCTACTTTTCCGTGAGCGAGGACGGCCTACACTGGTCCGAACTTAACAACTCCGAGCCCGTCCTCGTCTCCTCGCTCGGCGAAAAAGGCGTGCGCGATCCCGCGCTCGTTCGTTCGCCCGACGGGAAAAAGGTCTACCTGCTCGCCACCGATCTTCGCATCGCCAACCGCAAGGGCTGGGGCGCCGCGCGCGCCCAAGGCAGCACCTCTCTGGTCATCTGGGAATCGACCGACCTCGTGAACTGGTCCGAGCCTTGGATGGCTGATGTCGCGAGCGCGATCCCCGAAGCCGGCTGCGCTTGGGCACCCGAGGCGATCTACGACGAGAGCACGGGCGACTACTTCGTTTACTGGACCACGATAGCCCCGCGCAACGGCGTGCGCGCGGGCCGCATCTATTACGCCCGCACCAAGGACTTTCGCTCCTTCACTCCGCCCGAGCTCTACATCGAGCGCAACGGCCCCGGCGGCATCATCGACACGCAAATCATCGAGGTGAAGGGGCAGAAGCACCGCTATTATCGCGCCTCGCGCGACAACCAGATCACGCTCGACGGCGCCAATTCCCTCACCGGCCCCTGGGAGCGCATCGGCGACATTGCCCACCTCGGCTACACCGGCCGCCAAGTCGAGGGCCCGGCTCTCTTCCAGTTCAACCAGGAGCAGAAGTGGGCCCTCCTCGTTGATAAACCCGGCCAAGGGGGATATATCCCGATCGTTATCACGAGCTTTTCCGACCCGCGCGGCTACAAGCTGCTCCCGGCCGACGCCTATTCGTTTGGCGAAGGCGAAAAGCGCCACGGCGGCGTCATGAACATCACCCGGAGCGAACTCGCCGCCCTCCGCGCCAAGTGGCCCTCGCACCCCTCCCCTCTCGCTTGGTTGAAAAACAAGCCGGCCGCCTCGGGGGTTGCCGTCAGCGCCCCCGCCAAGCAGGCCTCGGTGATCCAACCGGGAGAAGTCTGGCCGGACAACCGTGGCAAACATATCCAGGCGCACGGTGGTGGCATCACCCAGGTGGGCGACACGTGGTATTGGTTCGGTGAGGACAGAGGCAACGAGACAACGACGACTAAACCGAACGAACGCTACGTCTCCTGCTACGCTTCCCGGGATCTGATCCATTGGGAGTTTCGCAACAAAGTCGCCGGCGGCCCATCACCGGAGCCCGAGCTCAAGACTCCCTACGTCTTCGAACGCCCCAAGGTGTTTCACAATGAAAAGACCGGCAAATTCGTGATGTATGTCCATCTCGACGACCCTCCCGGCTACAAATTCGCCCGCGTCGGCGTCTATGTATCGGACACGGTGGACGGAGACTACAAATTCGTGCGCAGCTTCCGGCCGCTCGGAAAAGAAAGCCGCGACATTGGTCAGTTCATCGATGACGACGGCTCCGCCTATCTTATCTTTGAATGTCGTCCGACGAAGGGCTTCTACATCGCGAAGCTCTCCGCCGATTACCTCGATGTGGAAAAGTCGGTCTGCTTCATCAAGTCGCCGCTCGAAGGCGGCTCTCTGGTCCGATACAATGGCCTCTATTACCTGATCGCCTCGCACCTCACCGGCTGGTTCCCCAACCCGAATCGCTATGCCACCGCCGAACACCTCGAAGGCCCTTGGTCGGAGTTCAAACAGATCGCGTCACCGGAGACGAAGACCTACGGGTCGCAATCGAGCTACCTGCTGAAAGTCACCGGATCGAAAAAGACCTCGGTCATCTATATGGGCGATATCTGGAACCCAAAGAATCACGCGGACGGCCGCTACCTCTGGATGCCGCTCGAAATCGGCGGCGGTCAACTCCGTCTGCCTCCGCCCGCCCCGTGGACGATTGACGTCAAAACGGGCGAGGTCCGCATCGCGCCCGCTCAGAACTGACGATCAAGCGCCCCGTGATTCAACTTGCTGCCGCCCTCGATGCTAAAATCCACCTTCCTTCTTCTCTCCGTTCTTCCTCTGAGTCTCCTCGCGGCGGTTAAGAGCCCCGACGGCAAACTGGAAGCAGACTTCACGCTCAACGCCGACGGCGCGCCTCGCTACACCGTCCACCAGGCCGGTCAGGTCGTGCTGCGTGAATCGCGGCTCGGCCTCGTGCGCGACGACGCCGACTTCTCCCAAGGCCTCACCTTGCTCGGGACGTCTCCGACGGAGCCGGTGGTGGATCGCTACGAAATCCTTACCGCCAAACGCCGCCTCAACGACTACCGCGCCAATCGCCAGGCTTATCGCCTCGCCACCAAGGACGGCAAAAAGATGGACGTCATTTTCCAGGTCTCGAACGACGGCGTCGCCTTCCGCTATTACTTCCCGGAAACCTCCTCGGAAATCCACCGCCTCAAAGCGGACGCCAGCTCCTTTCATTTTCACCCCGACACGAAGGCCTGGTTGCAACCCATGCAGGTCGCCAAGACCGGTTGGGCGAAGACGAATCCCGCCTACGAGGAATTCTACGCGCAGGAAATCCCCGTCGGCACGCCCTCCACACTGAAGGCCGGCTGGATTTACCCCGCGTTGTTTCGCTCGAACGAAACCTGGCTGCTCGTATCCGAAGGCTCACTACCGCGCTCCTACTGCGCGACCCACCTCGGCCACGAATCCCCGGACGGCGACTACGGTATCGCCTTCCCCGATGCCCGCGAAACCATGAACGGTCTGCCGGTCACGCCCGCGTCCACCCTCCCGTGGATGACCCCGTGGCGTTTCATCGTGATCGGCAGCCTCAAGACGATCACCGAATCCACCCTCGGCATCGACCTCGCCGACAAGCCGGCCGTCACCTTGCCCACGGGCTCGGTCAAACCCGGCAAAGCCTCCTGGAGCTGGCCGCTGCTCGGCGACGGCTCGGCGAACTTCGACACCCAAAAAGAATTCATCGATTACGCCGCCGACATGGGCTGGGCCTACTGCCTCATCGATGCGATGTGGGACAAGCAAATCGGCTACGAAAAGATGAAGGAGCTCGCCGATTACGCGCAGACCAAAAACGTCGGCCTCCTCCTCTGGTATAACTCCAACGGCAACTGGAACGGCGCCCACCAGACGCCCAAAAACATGCTCCTCACGCGCGAGGCCCGCGTTGCCGAGTTCACCCGCCTGAAGGCCATGGGCATCAAGGGACTCAAGATCGATTTCTTCGCCGGCGACGGCCAACCGGTCATCGCCTTCCTCCACGACCTGCTCGAAGACTCAGCTCCCTTCGGCCTGCTCATGAATTTCCACGGCACGACGCTGCCCCGCGGCTGGCAACGCACCTATCCGCACCTCATGACGGCCGAGGCGATCCGCGGACAGGAATACATCACCTTCCAACAACCCACTGCGGATCAGCAGCCCACCCACTCGGCCATGCTGCCGTTTACCCGCAATGTGTTCGACCCGATGGATTTCACCCCCGTGGTGTTCGACAAGATGCCGCGCAATCGCCAACGCCGCACCACGGTCGGCTTCGAGCTCGCCCTCTCCGTGCTCTTCACCTCCGGCATCCAGCACTATGCCGAGATTCCCGCCGGCATGGCCAAGATGCCCCAGTATGTGCGCGACTTCATGAAACACGTCCCCTCGGTTTGGGAGGACACGCGTTTCATCGAAGGTTATCCGGGCAAACTCGCCGTGCTGGCCCGCCTCGGCGACGGCCGCTGGTATGTCGCCGGCATCAACGGCGAAGCCGCCGAAAAGACCGTCACGCTCGACCTGAGCGCTTTGCCCGCCGCCACCAGCGGCCGCCTCATCACCGATGGTGAACGCGGCTCGTTCACTGAAAAAACCGTGACGTTGCCACCCGACCGCAAGCTCACCGTCACCCTCAAGCGCAACGGCGGCTTCGTCCTGGTGCTCCCGCATCAACCTTGAATCCCGCCTGTCCGCGTCGCGTTCCGAACCGTTCAAGATCCCGCCTCCACCGATGAAATTCGCCTGCCCGCATTGCTCCAAAAACCTCGAAGTTTCCGACCTCTGGGCGGAGCGTGCCGTCACTTGTCCGAGTTGCCAGCAGACGATTACCGCCCCGTCTCCGCCCGGGGTTCCGATGCGAAAGGCAGTTCCGCTCCCACCGCCGAAATCGCCACCACTCCAGCCGCGCCCCGTGGTGCCGGGCCGCCTCGCTCCGTCGAAATCGTCGCGTCGAGGCGGCGGTGGTTTCGGGAAATATCTGCTGGCGCTGATCATCCTCGCCGGCGCGGGATTCGGCTACGCGATGATCCATTTCAACGAGTCTGCGCCGCAGGTCTGGCAGCGGCTGATCAGCGTCGTGGAGGGGCTCGTGAAGCCGGCGCCACCGCCAACGCCGACGCCAACGCCCGATTCTGAGCCCGAACCCGAGCCCACTCCAGATCCGGTTCCCCTGCCCATGCCGGAGACAGAGCCTGATCCAGTGCCCTTGCCGGTGCCTATGCCGGAGCCCTCGGTCTCCCTTGAGGAAATCCCGACGCCGCCACCGGTCGATCCGCTCGCCTGGTTGCTCGCGCACAAGGAGCAGGCGCCGAAGGAAGTCGTGCTGCAGCGGCCCGCGACACTTTCCATTTCGGAAAAAGGCGAGGTGGTCGGCTCCGTGACGGCTCCGATCGGAACCAAGGCGCAGCTCGTCGGTTTTACGGCGGAAACGGTCACCGTGCGCACGGATTATGCCTCCGGTCAGATTCCCATCGATGCGACGAATCTGCGCGCATGGGCCGAGGCGAAGCTGGCGGCGCAGGCAATGCCCGCGTCGCAACCGACACCTCCGACCGCCAGGCGGGCCGCGGGAATCCCGACACCGGGATTCCCGAAACCGCGATTCGCCTCTCCCGGCGTGTTATTCACCCTAGAAGACCTAAAAATCCTCAAGGCCAACCTTGGTCGTGAGCCATGGAAGCGCGGCTACGAGGCCCTTGCCCGCTCGAAGCCCGACTATAAAATGCGCGGACCATTCAAGGAAACATCCCGCGCACCCCACCTCAATCTCCACCCCTGGCGCAGCGACATGGTCGCGATTTGGAATCTCTCGCGCATGTGGTATTTCACCGGCGACAACGCCTACGCGCAGAAGGCTCACGACATCCTGCTCGCGTGGGCCACAACGCACACCAAGTTTGGCGGACGCGAGTCGATGCTCGATCTGGGAGACTACGCCGTCTGTTTCGTCGTCGGCGCGGACATCCTGCGCGGCACCTGGCCGGGCTGGACGGCGACCGACACGGCCGTCGTGAAAAAATATTTCAACGACGTGCTCATACCCGCATCGAACCCGTATGGCGAAAGCATGTTTGGCGCCGCGAACAAAGGCGCGCTGGCTCTCTGCGCCAAGGGGCTGATGGCGATCTTCAATGAAGACCAAGCCACGCTCGATTCGGTCGTGTATCAGGTCCGCACGCTCGCGCACATCGGCCTGCGCAGCTCCAACGACATCGGCATGATCGGCGATTCTCTCCGCGACCAAGGACATTTCCATGGGCAGCTGGTCTCACTGGCCATCCTTGCCGAGGCGCTGTGGAAGCAGGGCATCGACATCTATTCCGACTATGACAACCGCCTCCTGACGGCCGGCGAGTATTTCGCCCGGGTGAACAACCTCACCCCCACGCCGTTTCTCCCATTCGGAACCACCGATGCCTACTACATCGCCGACGTCACCAATCGCGGCTGGGACGGTGGAAAGGATCTGCCCCACCTCATCCACGGAGCCTATGCCGTTCGCAAAGGCCTTCCGGTTCCCTACACGGACGTGAGACGCCAGGCGATGCCGGTGAGCGGGGGGAGCTTTATGTTCATCAAGGAGGTTGACCGCTCCGTGGCGACGTCGCTGCCACCGCCGGCGATCCCCGCCACCACCGCGATCACCTCGGGATTCAGCAACGTCGAAATCGGGAGCGCCGCCCCCGACGGCAAGGCCTCCTACTCCAACGGCACCTGGACGGTGCAGGGCGGCGGCAACCAGATGTGGGGCAAGAACGACAGTTGCCACTTCACCTACAAAGCGGTCACCGGCGACTGCGCTATCATCGCAAAAGTGGAGTCGGTCGAGGACACCCACAAAGACGCCAAAGCCGGCGTGATGATCCGCACCAGCCTCACCGAGGGCGCTCCCCGTGCCTGGATGGCCGTCACTCCCGGCATCCGGTTCGAGCAAAACATCCAGGGCCTCGCCGCGTATGGCGGCAGCAACTACGCCAATAAAACCTACTCCCTCGGAACTCCGAGTGCCTCGTATTGGGTGAAGCTCGAGCGTATCGGGAAGATCGTCACCGGCTACGTCTCCCCCGACGGCACCAACTGGGCGGCCACCGACGTCGGCCGCCTCGATAATCCTCCGGCCACGTGGTATGTCGGCCTGATGGTCTGCTCGGTGCGCAACGGCACGCTGAACACCTCCACCTTCAGCAACGTCCAGATCACCGGCGGCAATGGCGGCGCGCCCCTCGTCACTCCCGCCGCGCCCGCCGCCCTCCTGGCCGCGCCGGGCAAGGACTCCGTTTCGCTGCGCTGGCAGTCGTCCTTCGGCGCCACCCGCTACACGGTCAAGCGCGCCCCCACCCGCGGCGGCCCTTACGTGACGGTCGCCTCGGACATCACCGCCAACAGTTACACGGACACCTCGGTCCGCACCGGCACGACCTACTCCTACGTCGTGAGCGCAGTGAACTCCGCCGGCGCAAGTCCGGATTCCTCGGAGGACACCGTCACGCCGGGAGTCCCGATAACATCCATCGCAGCAACCAAACCCTGATGCCCACCTTCTCATGAGTTCTCTCCTTCCCCGCAACCTGCGCTTATCCCTGTTTTCCGCCACCCTCGCCGCAGCGGTTTTTGCCCCTCACGCCCCCGCCGCTCCCGCGACGATCTCCGTCCAGGTTGACCAGCCCGCGCACAAAATCTCGCCGATGCTGTGGGGCCTCTTTTTTGAGGACATCAACCTCTCGGTGGACAGCGGCCTCTATCCCGAGCTCGTGCGCAACCGCTCCTTCGAGGGCAGCGACCATCTGCGTTATTGGAAGTTCACACCCGCCTCCGGCGAGGCGGCGCCCTCGCTCGACGACTCCAAGCCGCTCAACGCCTTTAACCACCACAGCCTCCGCGTGCGGCCGGGCGCGGGCGCCGTGCTCCTCAATTCAGGCTTCTGGGGCATGAACTTCGTGGCGGGCGAAACCTACCGCTTCAGCCTCGCCTCCCGCGTCGCCGACAACGCCAAGGGCAAAATCAAAGCCGAGTTGCTCGACTCGGCCGACACCGTCGTCGCCTCCGCAGAGATCGATTCTTCCGCCGACTCCGCTTGGAAAGTTCACGGACTCACGCTGGTCCCCGCCAAGTCCGACCCGCGCGGCAAGCTCCGCCTCACGCTCGACGGCGGTGGCTCCGTCTTCCTCGACATGATCTCGCTCCAACCCGAGCGCACGTGGAAGCGCAGCGGCGTGCGCCCCGATCTCGGCGAGGCCCTGCACGCGCTCAAACCCGCCTTTTTCCGCTTCCCCGGCGGCTGCTTCGTCGAGGGCGATTATCTCGCCGACGCCTACCAGTGGAAATACACCCTCGGCGACGTCGCCTCCCGCACCCCGCAGGAAAACGTTTGGGACTACCTCTCCACTCACGGACTCGGCTATCACGAATACCTGCAACTCTCCGAGGACCTCGGCACCGAACCCGTGTTCTGCATCAACGTCGGCATGGCCCACCTCGAGTCCGTTCCCCTCGACCGCATCGGTCCCTACATCCAGGATGCCCTCGACGCCATCGAGTATGCCAACGGCCCGGTGGACTCCGTCTGGGGCGCTCTCCGCGCCAAAAACGGCCACCCCGAGCCGTTCAATCTCCGCTATCTTGAGATCGGCAACGAAAACGGCGGCCCCGACTACCTTGAGCGCTGGCCGCTCTTCGTGAAGGCCATCAAAGCCCGCTATCCCGACATGATCCTGATCGCGAACCGCTGGTATAACGCGTTCCCCAAGGACCCCATGCCCGCGATCGTGGACGAGCACTACTACGAGACGCCCGAGAGCTTCATGCGGATGTCCACCCAATACGATTCCTACGACCGCGCCGGCCCCAAGATCTTCGTCGGCGAATACGCCGTCACCAAACGCGCCGGCCACGGCAACCTTCGCGCCGCCCTGGGCGAGGCCGCCTTCATGACCGGTTTCGAACGCAACGCCGACGTCGTCACGATGGCCGCCTACGCGCCGATTCTCACCAACGTCAACCACCGCGCCTGGAACCCCAACCTCATCGTCTTCGACAGCGCCCGCTGGTATGGCATCCCTAGCTATTACACGCAGCAGATGTTCAGCGAAAACGCCGGCGACGTGACGCTCCCCATCACCGTCACGAGCACCGAGCTCTCTCAGCCCGAGGCGCACGGCCGCGTCGGTCTGGGCACTTGGAACTCAAGCGCCGAATTCAAGGACATGAAGGTCACCGCACCCGACGGCACCGTGCTCTACGAATCCGATTTCGCAAAGAAGGGCCTCGAAGGCTGGAGTTTCGCGGGACCCGGCGAATGGCAGGTCGTGGACGGCGTTCTTCGCCAGAGCGTCGAGAAGCCGAAGATCCGCGCCATGGTCGGCGACACCGCCTGGAAGGACTACGACATTCAAGTGAAGGCCCGAAAACTCTCCGGTCGCGAGGGGTTCCTGGTCCTCTTTCATCTCCGCCACGAGGAGGACCGCACCGGCTGGAACCTCGGCGGCTGGGACAATAAATATTTCAACGTCGGCCTCGACGACTCGCAGGACCGCGTCAGCGGCACCATCGAAGCCGGCCAATGGCACGATCTGAAGGTGGAGCTGCGCGGCGGCCACGTCCGCTGCTGGCTCGACGGCAAGCTCATCCACGACCACCACAGCCCCGAGCTGAAAATCAAGAGCCTCTATGCCAGCGCCACGCGCGACACCGCCACCGGCGACATCATCGTGAAGGTGGTCAACGCTGCCGAGTATCCGACCGAGACGACCATCAACCTCTCGGGCGCCGGGAATCTCTCCGGCCAGGCCCGCGCCATCGTGCTCACCTCGGAGAATCCGGCCGACGAGAACTCCTTCGACGCCCCCCGCAAAGTCGCGCCGCGCACCGAGGAAATCACGATCACGGGTCCGCGCTTCACCCGCAGCTTCCCCGGCAACTCCCTCACCGTCCTGCGCATCCCCGTCACCAAGCAGGTTCACGCCACGACGTATCCATAAATTTACGACACGCCATGCCTCGCCCCCACCCCGTTTCAATTCTCTTGGTGCTCTCGATCTTCGCCGTCGGCGGTTCAGCCGCCATGGCGGCTGAACCGTCCCCAACGATCTTGACGGGCAATGTCTTCGAGCTCCGCGAAACCGTCTCGCCGCAGGGCTTCGTGCACCCGGGTATCAGTTGCAACGCCGAGACGCTCGCCGTCATGCGGGAAAAGGTGATCGCGGGCGTGTCACCGTGGGTGGATCACTTCGAGGGCATCCGTCGCACGCGTTTCGCCGATCCGAAGCGCAAGCCCGCGCGCGTCGAGCAAATCGTCAGTGACGCCGGGATCAACGGCTTCGCGCACGACGCGCATCTGGCCTGGGCGCAAACCATCCTCTACGTGGTCACCGGCAACGAGGAATACCGAAAACTCCCGGTGGAGATCATCAAGTGGTATGGCTCGCGCACCGAGAAGAGCTTCTTCCCTGCATATTTTGAAGACAGCCACATCAAGATCGGCAAATACGTCTATACCTTGGCCAGCGCCGCCGACATCCTGCGCGCGACCACGCCGAAGGATACGCGCCTCGCCGTGACGCCGGCCATGATCAACGCGCTTCAGAAGAACTGCTTTCTCCCGATCCGGAAGAACAGCATCGAGCGCAACAGCTACTTCATGAACCAGCATACCTATGCGATCATGGGCTATCTCGCGTCCACGATCCTCGGGGATGAAGTCGAAGACTATAAGCAGGCCGTGGAGTGGACCACCGTCAACTCCACGACTCCAAACCCGGGCCGGGACGGCTCGATCAAAAACCAGATCCGCCTGGTGACGCGCGACGACCGGACCGGCGAAGCCGTCGAACCGTCCCTTCAGCTTGCGGAGATGGGGCGCGACATGCCCCATGCGGAGGGCAACCTCACCAATCTGTTGATGATGGCGAAGGCCATTGATTTTCAGAAGACGAAGATCGATCCGGTCGCCGGCACCGTCACCACCAAGACGGACGGGCTTTCACCCATTCATTTTCTGGACGACCGCCTGCCCAAGGGCGTGGCGCTCTTCGCGAAATTCAACCTGGGCTTCGGACTGCCTTGGGTGCCGATCTATTCCGAGACCGATCCCAAGCATCCGGATTATCTGGCCCGCTACGATCACATCAGTCCCCGGGGACGCGGTGTGGTCAGTGCCGCGCACCACTACTACTATTACAAGGGCATAGGACTCGACATGGAGACCGGGTCGAACCGCTACATCAAGGCGGCCTTTGACGCCACGGCCGCCGGCCGCGAGCGCGCGCGCTCCGGCGGCTACTTTGATGGTATCCACAATTACGGTTTCGATTTCTGGATCGGGCTACCCGCAGCCGCATCCGACGCCGCGCCGGACCCGATGAAAGCGAAGCGCGCGCTGGCGAAGGTGCTGCCTCCGCTCGAAGTGACGCACGAAGGGCGTGCGTTGGATGGCCGGCAATTCGAGTATCGCTTCGTGGATTTGTCGGCCATCGCTCAGCCGGGCGATATCTATCCCGGCTCGCCAAACGACATTCCTCTGAAGGTCCGGCGCGACCCTGACGGCACGGGCTACGTCCGCATGGCCATCGACCGCGATCCCCGCACCGTCGTGGTCACCGGCCGCTTCCCCCGGGGCTCCGGCTTGCGCGTGCGGAGCGACGGTTTCGTGAAACTGGGTTTTTACCGAAACGAGGATTTTTCCCGGCCCGGCGGCCTCCGCCAGGAACTCTATATCCCAAACACGAGCGGCGGGTGGATTTACGTGATTACCGACGTTGAGAGCAACGGCCTGACCTATCTCCAGGCCACTCCGTTGGCCAGTGCCACGACTCTCGACTTCGACCGCATCGAGACGGACGCCTCCGTCATCCGCCCGCTCGCGTTCGATTCCCCGGGCGACGCACCGGTCATCCCCGCGTATGTCGGAGCGCGTATTGAAAAAACGATTAAGGTTTCAGGCGGCTCTAAATCCGCGACCCTCCGGGCGCTGAATCTTCCCGCCGGGGCGACCTTCGGCGCCACCACTGGCAAGCTCTCGTGGACGCCCACCGCTGAGCAGACGGGCGACCACGTGCTCTACGCCGTCGCTCGCGACGGCGACACGATGCGGACTTTGCGCATGGACATCCATGTGGCCCGCGACCTACAGGCGGCGCTGGACTTCGTCGCCCGCCCCTACGACCCGGCGCAGCGCTATATCGCGACGACCGGGCAAGCGTTCAAGGCGGCGCTGGCATCCCGCGACCTGGCGGCGTTGCAGCGGGCCGTGAACGGGTTGACGCTTGTGAGCCCGCGCCTGCCCGACGGCACCCTCGACTACCGCGTGGCCGTTAATTCCTCGGAGCGCGGCGTCAACAACATGGCCGACGCCGATCCGTTCTCCTTCGGCGGCATCTGGGGCTTCGATAAAAACGTCACGCTGGATTTCGGGAACGACTTCAAGGTCAAGTCCGAGGCGTTCCGCATGCTCGCCCGCGACGGCCATCCGGTCCGCGTCTCGGAAGCCGTCGTCTATGGCTCGAACAATCGCAAGCACTGGACGTTGTTGACCGAAAACAAGAGCGGCTCTTCCTCCGACTGGCATACCCTGTCCGTCAAAGAAGAGGCGCGGAACAAGCCATACCGGTATATTCGTCTGTTCATGCCGGCCAAACCGTTCCCGATTTTTGAGATCGCGGAGTTTCGCATCGTGGGTGAACGCATCGAGGACTACAGCCCGGATCAGCGCGTGGCCTACATCTCGGGTTATGCCGACGGCACCTTCCGGCCGAATCAAAAGCTTACCAAGGCCGAGGCGGTCTCGCTGCTGGCCGGCTTGGTGGACGACTACACCGACAAGGGCGCTTATGATTGCGCCTTCGTCGATGTGCCGCGCACCGCGCCTTACTTCGACGACGTGGCCTACATGTCGCGCAAGGGCGTCGGAAATTCGTTTTTTCAACCGGTGAAGTATGTCGTCGGCGACGCGAACAACCGTTTCCATCCCGAGGCGCCCATCACGCGCGGGGAGCTGGCCGCGATCATGGCGCGCATGCAGGGATTAAAAGAAGATGCCTCCCCCGCGTTGAAGAAGGCGGCTGCCAACGCTCCCGTGACGCGCGCCGAGTTTGTCATCGCCGTCAACCGCATGACGGGGCGGACCGCCACGGAGCTGCCACGCGAGAGCCTGCCTAAATTCTCCGACGTGAATGCCGCGCATCCGGCCTACGCCGATATCATGAAGGCCATCACCACCTACTGAACTCAAATGACCTCGTTGTTCCTGAAAATCACCACTTGGCGGCAAATGCTCGCCTGCATCGCCGTTTCGCTGGGCGGCGCAAACCTCTTCGCCGAAGCCCCCGCCAACTTGTCGCCGCTCTTTCCGCATCCCGACCGCATCCGCTACGACGGCGACTGCCTTCAGATCGAAGGCCGGGACTTTTTTCTCTCCTCCGCCGCGTTTCACTACTACCGGACTCCTCCCGAACTGTGGCGCGACCGTTTCCAGAAAATCAAGGACGCCGGTTTCAACACCATCGAAACCTACGTGCCGTGGAACTGGCACGAACGCGACCTGCCCTCCGGCCTCGATGACTTTTCCAAGATCGATCTCTCCGAGTTCGAGGCCTGGCTGAAGATGGCGCACGACGAGTTCGGCTTCTACACCATCGTCCGCCCCGGCCCCTTCATCTGCGCCGAGTGGGGCGGCGGCGGCTACCCGCGCTGGCTGGCCAAATTCAATCCCTGGACCGGCAAGGAATTCTGGCTGCGCAGCGCCGACGACGCGCACATCGCCTGGAGCGTCCACTGGTATGAGGCCGTGTGCCGGGTCTTCGCCCGCGAGCAGATCACTCGCAAGCCGAAGGGCGCCAAGGGCATCATCCTCGTCCAGATCGAGAACGAATACGATTACCACAAGGCCCCCGACAAACCGAAGCTCCTGCGCGCCCTCTTCGACGCCGTGAAAAAGTCCGGCGTGGATGTGCCGGTCTTCACCTGCCGCACCGAGGAAACCCGCGGCAGCGCCGACCCGGTGCTCTCGCAGGTCTTCGACTGCGACAATCTCTACGTCGCGCTCGACGGCGCCCCCGGCTGCGCCCAGCGCATGGTGTCCCTGCGCGCCCAGCAACCGAACGCCCCCGCCTTCGTCACCGAGCTGCAAGGCGGCTGGTTCTCCCTCGTCGGCGAGCGCCTGAGCGAGGAGAACTACTCCGACGCGCGCCACTTCAACGCGATCCACCTGATGTCGCTTCTCGGCGGCGCGACCGGGCTCAACCCTTACATGTTCACCGGCGGCACCCACTTCGGCGGTTGGGGCGCGCGCGGCCAGACCACCACCTACGACTACAACGCCGCCATCCGCGAATGGGGCGCGCTCGGCCCGAAATACTACGTCGCGAAGGGCGTGAACGAATTCGTTAACGATCACGCCTCGCGCCTGGTGCGCGCCGAGGGCGGTCCCTGCGAACTCCAGGGTGCGCCCGCCTCGCTCTTCGGCGGTGTGCGCGTCGCGCCCGACGGCACCCGGTTCGTCTTCCTTCATAACACCGACGCCAAAAAACCCGTCTCCGGCAAAGTCACCGTGGTCCCCGGCAAAATCACCCGACCCGCCGGCCCGATCTACAACACCGACCAGGAGGGCAACCGCGTGCTCGTCCGCACCGTTGATGCCAACGCGGGTGCCGCCACGATCCCGCCCTTCGAGGTGGACTACGCCCTCGCTGATCTCGGCGCCCAGGTGCTCGTCATCCCTCCCGGCAAGACCGCCGCCGAAGGCGTCTGGTATCCGAAGGCGCAGACCCTCCCGGCGTCTCCGGTCCTGCCCGCGCCGGTGCGCATCGCCTCCGCGCTCAAGCACCCCGACCCGCTCGACGGCGCGTGGCAGGCGCTGCCGGAAGGAAAGTCGCTGCCCGAGCTCGGCGTCAGCGACCAGCGCTACATGCTCTACCGGTCCCGCTTCTCGCTCTCGGAAGCCGACGCCGCCCGGTTCGGCCGCTTGCTCATCAACTCCTTCAGCCGCGATCTCGTCACCGCCCAGGTCAACGGCCGCCTCGCCGGCCGCTTGTATCCGGATGAAAAATATGCCGCCGCCGCGACGCGCAACAAGAAGTTCTCCTTTGATCGCATCCGGCCCGACGAATTCGACAACCGCTTCGACGTCGGAGGCCTCCTGCGCGCCGGGGACAACGAGATCGTGCTGCTCTACGAAAACATCGGCCACGAGCACGGCTACATCCCGATGGAGGAGCTGAGCGGCGTCCGCCGCGCCGGCCTCGCCACCGACGAGACGGCGCTCGTCAAGCCGCTCGACTGGCAGGTCGCCATGGACCTCGGCGGCGTCACCGCCGGCTGGATACGCCCCGGCTTCGCTCCGCAAGACTGGGAAAAAGTCTCGCTCGACACCACTCGCGCTATCGCGCGCAAAGGCAACGGCATCCAGCCCCAAGGGCAGCGCGACGGCCTCCTCACCTGGTATCGGATCGAGTTCGAGCTGCCCGAGCTCGCCTCGCCCGCCACCGCGTCAATCCCGTGGCGGCTCCTGCTCGACGCATCCGGCAACGGCTTCATGTGGCTCAACGGCCACGACATCGGCCGCCACTGGGAGATCGGTCCGCAGCGCGAGTATTACCTGCCCGAGTGCTGGCTGAACTTCGGCGCCGGTCGAAAAAACGTCCTCATGCTCGGCCTGCGCCAGACGGTTAATGGCGCCGAGCTCCGCGCTGCGGAAATCACTCCCTATCCCTCCTCCTCTCCCGCGTTCTGACAACGCTCCGCTCCTCCGTTTTCGACCTTTCCCGCCCGTCTCCATCCCGTTCAAAGCCGATGCGCCGCTTAACACACCTTGGTTTTTCCCTGCTCTTCCTTGTCATCGGACTGGCCTCACCGGCTTCCTCCCAACCCTTCGTTCATCCCGGTGGCTTGCACTCCCAAGCCGACTTGGAACGCATGAAGGCCAGGGTGTCCGCGGGCGAGAGCCCGTGGATCGATGGCTGGAACGCGCTCCTTCAAGACTCCAAAGCGCAGAGCGATTACCGGCCCGCGCCCCACCGTCACATGATGGACCGGGGGCGGGCACAACGGGACGCCAGCGCCGCCTACCTCAACGCTCTGCGTTGGATCGTCTCCGGCGACACCGCGCATGCCGACTGCGCCGTGCGCATCCTCAACGCGTGGTCCGGAACGGTGAACGAGGTTTCCCATGGCAATGATCAGCCGGGCTTGGGCGGCATTCCCATCGGCACCTTCGCGGTCGCGGCGGAGTTGCTGCGTGGATACCCCGGCTGGTCCGCCGCCGACCAGACGCGTTTCAAGCGGATGCTCGTGGATTACTTCTATCCCGTCTGCCGGGACTTCCTTACCAATCACAACGGCCGCGGTGACTCGGCCTTCTGGGCCAATTGGGACACCTGCAATATGCGCGCGATCATGGCCATCGGCGTCTTCTGCGATGACCGCGCGAAGTTCGACGAAGCCGTCGAGTATTTCAAAAACGGACGCGGCATGGGCTCACTCCCCAACGCCGCGCCCTTCCGTTTCGAAGACGGCCTCGCCCAATGGCAGGAGAGCGGCCGCGACTACGCGCACGTCATGGGCGGTCAGGGCCTCCTCTTTGAGTTGTGCCAGATCGCGTGGAACCAAGGTCTCGACCTCTTCGGCTATGACAACAACCGCCTGCTCGGCGCCGCCGAACACGCCGCGCAATATACCCTCTGGAAAGGCGTGCCCTACACCTATTACACCAATTGCGACAACGCCAACCAGTTCTACATCTCCGAGAACTATCACGGGCGCCTCGACGCCTCGCACTTCGAACTGGTTTACAACCACTACGTCGTTCGCAAAGGACTGAAAGCCCCGCACGTCCAGCTCTTCGCCGCGCTGCGTCGCCCCGAGCCCGGCGAGATCGACGTCCTCGGCTACGGCACGCTCACCTACACGCTCGATGCCAAGGCGTCCCCGTTGCAGTCCGAAGCGCCGCCGACGCCGCGCGAGGTCATCGCGATCCCGGGGCTGCAACGCGTCGAGCTGAAATGGTCTCCTTCCGGTGCCTACAGCGCGCACGGCTACGAGGTCAGCCGTGCCACCGCACCGGGCGGCCCGTTCACTTCCCTTTACTCGACCACTCGGTGGACCACGCCCTCTTACACCGACGCCGACGTCGAGCCCGGTCGCACCTATTACTACACGGTCGCCGCGCTCAACCGCGCCGGCAAAAGCGCCTCCTCCGCGCCCGTGAGTGTCATCCCCGCCAAAGGAGAGCCGTTGCCCTCCGTCAGCCGACGCGTCTCTGTCGCTGGCGCGCTCTATTCCAAAGCCGCAGGCAACTCGTTTCGGGTGCCCGCCACGGGCCGCGAGTTGGACGGGAGTTTCGCCGGTCAACCCGTGGACGGCGACTTTATCATCACCGCGCGACTGGTGGACTGGCAGGGATCCGTCGGCATGGCGGGGCTGACCGTTCGCGAACCGGGTGCGAACAATCCCCGCGCCCTGGCGGTGACTTTGGGAGAGATCGGCGGCCGCCTCGCGCGCTTTCGCACGCGTGCCGACGGCAAAACCACCGTCCAACGCGGCTGCGACTACACTTGGCTGTCCGTCTGGCTTCGCATCCGGCGCGTGGGCGACGAATTCACCGCCTACCAATCGTCCAACGGCATCGAGTGGTTCGAGATCGGCAAAAGCACCGTCGCGCTGCCCCGCACCGCGCTGATCGGCTTGCTCGCGAGCACCGGCACGACTCCACCCGGACGAAAAGCGGCCGATTCCCCTCAAGGCATCTTCGACCACGTCATGATCGAGCGGCAACCGCCCGCACCGCCGACCGCTCCTGCCACGCTCGCCGCGACCGTGCTCGGCGGCGTGGTGCGCTTGGACTGGAAAAACCCTGGCGGCTCGTCTCAAGCCGGCGTGAAAGTCGAGGCCTCGCTCGACGGCTCGCCATTCTACGAAATCGCCGATCTTGTCTCCGACGCCTCCCGTTTCGAAAACACCGGCATCGCGAGACCTTCCGCCGTCCGTTACCGTGTCCGCGCCTACAACACCGGTGGCTATTCAGCCTACTCGAACGTCGCTCCGGATGCATCCAAAACCGAGGAACCGTAAGCCCGCCAAATCCATCCAGGGGAATATTCCCGAAGCGTGTATAACACAACACCGTCCCAGGTGGCGGCCGGGACGGTGCCGGCCAGCGTCCGCTGACCGAAGTGAAACAACGATCCCAGTCCCTTCGCATCGTGCCAGCGGTGCTCGGATGCGGCATGGCCTCGGACTGCACTTCGTTTTAATGCGCCCACCTGAACCATGTCAGGCCGGCGGCATAGTGCATCAGCGGCGGCTACGCGTGCCGTTGAGCGCCGACGGACTCTCCGTCACCGGCCCGGACGAAAAAATTTACGACGGCTGGCAATACCCCGAGGAGTGGGACGTCGAAACCTTCGCCCAGTGAGGCTCCAAAATCCTGCGACGCGGCGACTATTACTACATGGTGCTCGCCGAAGGCGGCACCGCCGGTCCGGCCACCAGCCACATGGTCATCATGGCCCGCTCGCGCACCCTCGACGGCCCGTGGGAAAACTCTCCGCACAACCCCGTGATCCACACGACCTCCCCCAGCAAAAAATGGTGGTCGCGCGGCCACGCCACGCTCGTGCCCGGACCGGACGGCCAACAATGGTATCTGGTTTACCACGCGTATGAGAACGGCCACTACAACCTCGGACGCCACACCCTGCTCGAACCGGTCGAATGGACCGACGATAGCTGGGTGAAAGCCAACGGCACCGACGTCGCCGGCCCCCATCGCCATGCCCGCCGGAGGCACTCCGGTTCCGCACGGCTTCACGTTCTCCGACGATTTCTCCACCGACAAACTCGGCGTGCAATGGTCGCTCTTCCGCGCCGGCGGCGAAACCCCGGCATCGGTTCGGATCGAAGATAACGCCCTGCGGCTGCAAACCCGCGGTTCCTCGCCCAAAGTCGGCGCGATCCTCGCATTCATCGCCGGCGACCACGATTACGAGATGCAGGTGGAAGTTGACAGTGACACCGAGGCCACGGCCGGACTGCTGGTCCACTACAGCGAACGCCTCTTCGCCGGACTCGGATTCTCCGACCAACAAATCCTTGAATACGGCAAAGGCGACACCACCGCGTTTCCCAAACCCCTGCACTTCGGCCGGCGCTTTTTCCTGCGTCTGCGCAATGCCAACAACGTCATGACGACGTGGCCTAGCGCCGACGGCAAAGAGTGGAAACGCCACTGGATACAATTCGAGGTGTCCGGCTACCACCACAACGTGGCCGGCGCGTTCCTCAGCTTGCGCCCCGCCCTGTTTGCCGCCGGCCAAGGCACGGTCTGCTTCCGCGACTTCCGCTACAGCGTTTTATAGCCACGTAAGCACGTCATTCTATTTAACAACATACGTGCGATGGCCACTCATTCCGTTCGTATTAGCGTTCGTTTAAAATATAGGGGGAATGAATCGCGAATTAGGTTTGGTGTCAGGTGAGCGTGAGGTAACAGACATGGAAATTCGCTTTTGGCAAAAGCGCTCCGGGCTCCGACAGCAGTTCTCTTTGAGTAAACCCGATTAAACGGAGTATCCTTTAAATACTCCCGTCTCATTCCACTTCTGGATTGAGCCACCACCCGTCGGGCAAGTTAACTTATTACCTCAATAACTTGTAGAGGTAATAATCAGACTTTTCGACGGAATGAATTGGATATAGGAATATTACTATATAAAAACCAATTATTTATGAATATTTCTACGCAAAAATGACTTCTCCCTATGTTGACCTCAACCGACACCACACCGCTCTTTTCCTGGCTTCAAAAACGATCTGCTGGTGTTCTCCTTCATCCCACGTGTCTGCCTAATGACCAGGGTGTCGGCGTGCTCGACGGCTCGGTTGATCAGTTCCTCGACTTCCTGAGTGACTCAGGCGTCCGCCAGTGGCAGCTCTGCCCGCTCGGGCCGACCGGTTATGGCGATTCGCCCTATCAGTGCTTCTCGTCGTTTGCGGGCAATCCCTACCTGATCGACCTGTATCCGCTGGTGAACTGCGGACTTCTGACCCATGCCGATCTCGACAACGTCCGTCAGCTCCCGCGCGACCATGTCGATTACGGTTGGCTCTACGTCACGAAATTCCCGCTGCTTTTCAAAGCATTCGAGACCTACGCAGCCCGTCGTGATTCGGTAAAACTTCCTTACGGAGATTTTGGCGCCTTCAAGGCGGCCCAGGATTCCTGGCTCGCGCCCTACTCGCTTTTTCTTGCGATCAAAGACTACTACCACGGCGCGGCCTGGTGGGACTGGCCCGAGGAGGTTCGCTTTTTCAGCAAGGCGCAAAAGAGCGCGCTCGCCAAAACCGTTGCGGCGCGCGCCGAAGCCCACGCGTTTTTCCAATATCTTTTCTTCGGTCAATGGACGCGTGTTCGTGCCAAGGCCTCCTCGCTCGGAATCGAGATCATCGGCGATGCACCCATTTTCGTCGCCCGCGACAGCGCCGATGTTTGGGCCGCGCCGCAACTGTTTCAGATCAATCAAAAGACCGGTGTGCCGCTCGCCGTGGCCGGAGTTCCGCCCGACTATTTTTCGGCCGACGGACAACTCTGGGGGAATCCGCTCTACGCCTGGGACGCCCACGCCGCCGACGGCTATGCGTGGTGGCTGGCCCGCCTTAAGGCGAATTTCGCACTCTGTGACATCGTGCGCATCGATCACTTCCGCGCGTTTGACACTTACTGGTCGATTCCGGCCACCGCCAAAACCGCGAAAACCGGCGAATGGAAACAAGGCCCAGGCATCGCATTCTTTGAGGCCGTCAAAACCGCACTGCCGGGTGCGCGCCTCATTGCGGAGGATCTTGGCGATCTGTTTCAGTCGGTTCGCGATCTGCGCGACGCCACCGGTCTGCCCGGCATGACGATTCTCCAATTCGCCTTCGGGGGCGAGTCAGACAACCTGTATCTGCCTCACAACCTTCGCTCAAACAGCGTCGTGTATCCGGGAACTCACGACAACAATACAACGCTCGGCTGGTATCGGGCGGGGTCGGAAAAAGAAAAAGACCACGTGCGCCGCTACCTGAGGATCAGCGGAGATGAGATCGGCTGGGATTTCATCCGCTCGGCTTACGCCTCGGTCAGCAATCTCGCGGTTATTCCCATGCAGGATTTCTTCAGCATGGGCGCCGAAGGACGTTTCAATACGCCCGGTGAACCGGCGGGCAACTGGCAGTGGCGCTACGACGAGCATCGCCTGCGTCAGTTGCACCAGGAAGGCGGCGCCGCCTACCTGAAAGACTTGGCGACGCTATACGGACGACTTTGAGAGATTCCCCTGCCCGCGTGGGCAGCCCGAAACGGGTCTAGGTTTTCGGGCTGCTTTGATCCCGTATCCGTCCAGGGGTTTACGTCTGGCTCCGAATACGGAAAGGGACACGCGGGGCGGCCTGCGCAAGCGACGTCCCTGCACGCAACCTTCACACGACTGAAGATTGCGGCGGGATCAAGTCGCTGCGGCAACGGCGGCCAGGGACTCGGATCAACGCTTAGATCGCGGCATCGCCCGTTTCGCCGGTGCGGATTCGCAGGGCTTCGAGCAGGTCGATCACGAAGATTTTGCCATCACCGATTTTACCGGTGCGGGCCTTCTCCGAGATGACTTTGATGGCGGCGGCAACCTCGGTATCCTCGACGGCGATCTCGATTTTCACCTTGGGAAGGAAGTCCACGGTGTATTCGGAGCCGCGGTAGATTTCGACGTGACCTTTCTGTCGGCCGAAGCCTTTGACCTCGGTGACAGTCATGCCCTCGATGTTGATCGCGCTGAGCCCCTCTTTCACTTCCTCGAGTTTGAAGGGCTTGATGATGGCGATGATGAATTTCATTCGGATGGTTTTTGAGGGTTGATACTCAGCCGATGTAGCCTTCCTCGCCGTGTTCCGCGGTATCGAGACCGGCGGATTCGACTTCAGGAGTCGGACGCAGGCCGAGGGTGAACTTTACGATCAGGGCGATGATGGCGGTGGCGACGACGCTCCAGACGATGGTGAGGGCGCAGGCCTTGATCTGGGCCATCAGCAGGCCTTCCTTGAGGGGGCCGACCACCGAGTTGATCTTCTCGTCGGCGAACACGCCGGT
>DATHXF010000016.1:0-6707 GCA_035459785.1 Rariglobus sp.
CTCGCCCACCTTGAGGCGGGCGGTTTTGTCCTTCTCGGTGCTGAAGCGTTCGTATTCCTCCTTCGTGCAATCGTAGGGGTGAATATCGACGTATTTGTTAAAAATGCCGATCTGGTCGGGGAATTCGCGGCGGGCCAGATAGTCGCGGAGCGTGAGCTCGTATTCGCCGACGATGCGGCGGGATTCGCGGATGCCGAGGAGAGACGCCGTGGTGACGTGCTCGATGTTGGCGCAACCGGGAACGTATTTGCGGTAGAACTCCATGTATTCGAGCGCGAGCTTGCGGCCCCACATCACGCCGTCGCTGAGGTCGCGGCAGCGAAGGGCGTTGAGGTTGAACAAGTGTCCGCCGTTGAGATAGCCGACCTGGTGGCCGACCTTGGACAGGCCGGGCAGGTGGCGGTCGTATTGGGTGAAGTGTCCGTCGGCGAGCGCCTGCGGGAGGTAGTCGTTTTGTTCGTAGCCGCGAGGGACGGACCAATCCACGCCGGTGAACAACGACGCGAGCGTGGACGGCATGATCTTGGGCGTGTCGCGTCCGGCTTCGCGACAGGGAACGCCGCAGAGATTCGCCAGAATGGCATCGCCGGTCGCGTCGACGAAGGTGCGCGCTTTCACGTAAGAGTAACCTTCGACGTTGCTCAACACGACGCCGTTCACGTGACGATCCTGCGCATCGACATCCGCGTCGATCACGCGCGTGAAAAAGCGAACTTCCACGCCGGCGTTGAGGGCGAACTCGTCGAGCATGAGTTTCAGGCCTTCCGCCTTGAACGGCGACCAGTGATGGAACTTCTTGCGCCAGCAGTCCGGATCTATGCCGGGGGACATGAAGCCGCGCGCATACATCGTCTCGACGAGTTCGAGCATGAAACCGCCGACCAGACCTTGCTCGCCGTTGGCCATGGGGTCGAACGCGGTGACGAGACCCGACGAACCCATGCCACCGAGGCAGCCGGTGGATTCGACCAAGAGCACTTTCGCGCCGAGTCGGGACGCGCAAATGGCGGCGGCGGCTCCGGCGGGACCGCCGCCCGCGACCACCAGATCGTAGCCGGCCTCGGCGCGGATAGTGCGGTCGAGGCGGTAGCTGCCGTCGGCGTGCCCGTAAGTTTTGGAGCCGACGAGGGACTGAAGCGAAGGGGCGACGGATTTCATGAGGTCGCTATTTTTGCACAAAGCGTCCGATCTTTCCTTGCGCGGGTGGCTTAAATCATGGCTTTTTTAGCTACACGGTCATGTATCAACCCAGCCTCATGGAAGTGCCCGAGTGGGCGATCCAGGTGTTTGAAAAACAAAACGACCTGCGGGTGGTGGTTCATGATTTGACCGCGACGCTCGGACCCTTTTTGCAGCCGGAGCGTTTCAAGCACCGTGCGCCCTGCTGCATCGCGGTGAAGGCGCGGCATGACTGGGCGTGCGTGGATTTTGAGGTGACGCGGCTGCGCGCGGAGCTGCCGGATTTTCCCGAGGGGCGCTATCACCGGTGTCACGCCGGGTTCATGGAATGGGTCGTTCCGGTGTTCATCAAAGGACGGCTGGCGTGGATTTTGTTCGCGGGACAACGTCGGGCCGCGGGCGATTACCGGCATCTCTTTCGCGATGTGCGCACGACGTCCGGGGTCGCTGTGCAGGCGAAGGGAATGGGAGAAACCGGCGAGGAGGACGCGGAGGCGATTTTGGAGTCGTTGCGCCAGTTGCGCTCACGGCTGCTGGAGTGGCACGGACAGGTGTCGGTGCTGTTGAAAAACACGCGTGAGCCGGAGGCGGGCGGCGTGGAGGACATGGCGGGACGGCGGCGGTTGATCCAGAATTTCCTGCATGCGAGCCACACGGAGGGCGCCACGAGTCTGGCGGATCTGGCGAAGGCGCTGCATCTGGGCGAGAGCCGCGCGTCGCATCTGGTGAAGGAGCTTTTTGGGCGAAGCTATGTGGAGTTGCTCACCGAACAGAGGCTGCGCACGGCGGCGGCGCTGCTGCGCGCGAGCGAGTTATCCGTGACCGAGGTGTGCCTGAACAGCGGGTTCAGCGACCTCTCGCATTTTCACCGGTGCTTTCAAAAACGTTTCGCCACCACGCCGCTAAAATACCGGCGGATGTCGCACGCGTGAGGAGGTCAGGCCGGCTTGGTGAGGGCGCGGTCGAGAGCGAACTGGAAGGCTTTTTGGAGGGCGAGCATCGCGACGAGGAAGAGGGCGCCCCAGCGGACTTCGGTCTTCATGAGGTATTCGCCTTCCACGAGGAAGATGGCGAGGGCTAGGCCGAAGACATCCAGCATGCTCCAGCGGCGCATGAGCTTGGCGCGGGCGTGACTGAGAGGCGCGGGCAGGTCGGCGCGGCGGCACCACCACCAGCGGGCGGAGGCGAGCCAGGCGAGGATCGGTGTGACGATGAGGAACAGAGCCACGATCACGGCGGAGATGTGCGAGTCTTCCTTCCAGAGCGTGGGGACGAGCGTGATGACGCTGTAGGTGTGGTCGGAGAGCTTCCAGTCGTCGATGCGGAGGAAGGGGAGGCCGAGCGTGCCGGCGAGGGCGAGGGCGCTGAGCAACAACCAGAAGCCGGCGCTGAGCGGGGGTTTGGCGTGCGCCTCGGCGTCTTCGTGCGGGAGGGTGGCGGTGAGGAGTTCGCCGCTCGTCATGCTGAGGAGGATGGCGACGACGAAGAGCGGCATGCCGATGAGCGGCTCGGAGCCGACCATGAGTTGTCCGGAGGTGAGCGTGAGAATCAGGCACACGAGAAACACGTCGAGCATCGACCATTTGCCGAGGCGTTCGACGAAGCGGAGGATGCTTTGGCGGACGGGGCCAAGGGTGGTGCCGGAGGCGACGCAGATGAGCGTGGCGAGTTTGGCGAAGGGGAAGACGACGGAAAACGCGATGACCAGCGCGGCGAGGACGTAGAGACCTTTGTGCCACATCATGGTCGCCGAGCTGAGGAGGGAGTAGGGCTCGGTCTTGAACGCGATGCGCAGGTTCATGAACGGCAGCATCAGCGCGGCGACGTTGCACGCGAGGGACAGACCGAGGAGGAAAAGCACCAGCCGCCGGCGGAAAGGAGGTAGTGCGGCGGGTTCGGCGGACATATCAGGCGGCGGAGAGGCAGCGGACGGCCATCTCGCGCAACACTTCTTCCTGTTCGTTGGGTCGCTGGACGATCTCTTCGAAGGCGCGGATAAATTCCTGCTGGTTGTCGATCAGGCGGCGGAGCGACGGAAGTTTGGCGGAGCCGGCGAGCTTGCCGACATACCAGGCGTTTTGGCTGAAGAGGTTGTAGGCGCTCTTCTCGGTGACGCCGACGAAGTGGTGTCCGTAGGTCGCGGTGGCTTTCGGCATCCCGTCGAGTCCGCGCTGGCCGACGCGGACCTCGCCGGCGTCGGCGAGGGCGCGCACCTGGATGAGGATGCGGTTGCGGTTCTGCATTGCGCTGATGATCGGGCGCGCGTCGCCGCCGGTGAAGAAGTGGTGGTGCAGCGCGGCGAGCGTCCACTTGAGGTCGCCGCTAAAGAATGCCTCGGCGGCCTCGAAGAAATCACCCTCGGCGGTGTTGGCGGTGAGCTCGGCGACGTGGGCTTCCTCGATCACGTTGGCGGGGGCGAACGTGGCGAGCTTGCGGGTTTCCTCGATGAGGAGGCGGGTGTTGGCGCCGACTTTCGCGAGGAGGAGTTGCGCGGCGCCTTCGCCGAAGGTGACGCCGAGTTCGCGGGCCTCGGAGAGGATGACGCCGGCGAGGGCCTCGGCGGCGCCTTCGCCGTCACCGCCGCCGACGAGGGAGAAGTCGGCGGTTTTTTCAGCCCACTTGGGGAACGCGCGGCGGCGGTCGATGGGCGCGGCGGTGATGACGACGGCAACCTGTTCGGGATCGACGGAGGCGAGGAGCTCCTGAAGGTCTTCGACGAGCTTGAGGGTGCTTTCGGCGCGGCCGGTGACGGAGTCGGCGAGGAAGTTGACGTCCTTGAACCAGACGACGCGTTTGCCGCCGAACATGGAGACGGTTTGCACGCTTTCACGGAAACGGTTTACCGCGGATTCGACCTCGCCGACGTTGTTGGCGAAACCGCTGATGATTTCGCGGGCGAATTCGTCGGTCACATCGGCGGTGAGCTCGTCATAGCGCGTCTTGCCGAGCCGGTTGACAAGGAAGTCATCGGCTCCGCAGACAAAGATGAACGGCTTGGCGGCGGCGGGCATGGGGCGGAACTGTGGCGGCGGGCGCGGGGGCGAGGCAAGCGCTACGAATCAATCTCCGCCCCCGCCGCAGCCACCGCAGCCGCTGCCACCATCTCCACCTCCGCCCCCGTCGCCTGAACTGCTCCCGCTGTCGCCACCGCCGTTGTTTTGCAGGGGAAGGAGCTGTTGTCCGATATGAGCCAGCGAAGTGTGGGTGAGGACGCCCAAGCCGAACAGGCCGATGGAGAGTGACAAAAGCCGGGAATCGTTCGTCGGCGCCTGACGACGGAGGGTGGCTTTGAGGCGGCGAGAGCGTCCGAGCCAGGCGTCTCCGCGACGACTGCTCCAAGGTGCGCGGGCGAAGCCGATGAACACGGCGACCGTCGAGGCGATGCAAAGAACAACGAGAAATTCCACCGGTTTTCCACGCGAAAGTCCGACGCCGATTTTGATGACGCCCAACACCACGGGTATCGAGGCGATCAACAGGGGCAGCCAGCGGGCGAGGGCCTGACCGGAAGCAGGCACCACCCAGCCTTGTCCGATCAATTCTTCCTCAAGGGGCTCGCAGGCGGGGCGGAGCCGGCCGGTTACCAGGGAGAATGAATTCGAGCCTGTTTTAGGGAGACTTTGGTAAAGGTGTCTTTCGATCGGGTGCGCCTTGGAGGACAGTTCCCCCATGCGCGAGATTTCGATGCCGCCGGAGGAGTTGTCCAGGCGCACCGCCTTGTCGTTGGCGAGCTGGGTCAGCGCGGTGAGTGCGACGCGTTTGGTCTTTCCGGCGAGGTGGGCGACGACGTAGGGGTCGACATCGTCGGGCGAAACTTCGCGGCCGTCGTCGGAGGGCACGCGCCACCACCAGCGCAGGACTGCGGCGATGAGCACGGCCAGTGGAAAGGCGGTGAGGTAAAACTTTAGAAAATCGGGTCCGCGCAGATCGAACAAAGCGGCGCCTGGGAACGGGCCGCCGCCATTGCAACCGGCGATCACCAGCAGGCCGGCGATGGCGGCGAGTGCGGCGGTGATTTTCTTCTGATGGGCGCGCGGGCGAGGGATCAGCCAGAAACGGCGGATATCGACACGGCGGAAAAGCGGCGCGGTTTCCGGTGAGGGGCGTCCGGCGGGCGGCCACAGGTCGGCGGGAGGGGATTCGTTGAAAGCGGCCCGGTAACTGGCGAGCGTGCGGGCATACCAATCGCCGAATTTGGCGCGCTCGCGGTCGCCGCCGCGGGTGGGTTGGTGATGAAACGGCTGGCGGAGGATTTCGCCGCAGAGCGTATCCCAATACGAGCGCGTGTAGGTGAGGTGGAGGTGCCAGGCCTGGTCGATCGCATCGGACGGCGACACGGGATGGCCGGCGGTGACCGCGAGAAAAACGAAGCGGCGGTATTCGGCGATCACGCGGAGGGCGTGGTCCCGGGACCAGCCGTTTTCACGCGCGAGCCGCTGAGAAAATGAAAAGGTGGCGTCCGGTTCATCGGGATCGAAGGCTTCGAGCTTTGCCCATAGTTCCGCGTGCACGGAGTTCATGGGCAGAGCCCGCGGAAGGGGCCGGACATTGGCAAGACCGTAAGCAGACGAGCCTTCGCGAGGTGTCGCGCAGCAGGCTTGTCTGGGGGGCTGATCGGGCGTGCTTTCGCCGTCTTGGGGCATTTCTCCCCGGGACCAAGCCTTCTCTCAAACGGCGTGGGATCACGATTGCCCTCGTCGTGGTTTCCCTGGGGCTGATCGGATGGATTTTATCGCGTATCAACTTGCAGGAATTCAGGCGCATGGCGGCGGCGGGACGGATCGAAAAATGAAAGAAAATTAATCTGCGGTTCACGGGGCGTTCATGTCAGGCGGGCAGAGTGGAGGCCTATGGCTTCCCGACCTTTGCCCCGTTTGCTTCTGGCCCGCCGCGATGGCGGGGTGGTTTTGTTCATCGGTCTGTTCATGGCCGTGGCCTTGGTTCTGCGGCTGGCGCTGCTGGTGCACGCAGCGTGGTCGTTTGATTGGAACTGGACGCTGCCCGCGGCGTTTGCGTGGGGGGCTCTGTTTGATTTCGGGGCGGCCCTGTTGTTTGCTGCGCCGCTGGCATTGGTGCTGGCGATTTTGCCGGCGGGGGCGTTTGAGCGGCGGTGGCTGCGCGGGCTGGCGCACGGATTTTTCGTTTTGGCACTGGCCGGGTTGTTGTTCAGCGCGGTGGCCGAGTGGTTCTTTTGGGATGAGTTCAGCACGCGCTTCAACTTCATCGCGGTGGATTACCTGGTTTATACGACCGAGGTGGTCGCCAATATCCGCGAGTCCTATCCGATGCCGGCGATTCTGGCCGGGCTGGCGGTGGTGAGCGTCGGATTCTACGTGCTGCTGGCCCGCACCGGTTGGATGGATCTTTGGTTGGAGGCGGAGCGTGAACCGGCGGGCCGGCGTTATTTGCGCGGCGGCGCATGGCTGGCGGCGGCGATTCTGGGGGCGGTGGGCCTTGATTCGAGCCAGCTCCCCGCGTTTGAAAACACCTACAATCGTGAGCTCGCCAAAAACGGCGCGTGGTCGCTC
>DATHXF010000017.1:0-73791 GCA_035459785.1 Rariglobus sp.
ACGCTGCGCGAAGACGCCCGTCTTCCCGTGTTCATCGCCGACTCGATGAACGCCAACCTTCTTGTCGCCCAGCGCTATCGCTTCGAGGTGAGCGTGCGCAAAGGCGGCCTGCTCTACGTGGAGCGTCTCAAAAAACTCTGACCATGCGCCGCCTACCCCTGATTCTCGCACTCACTGCCGCCGCCGCGTCGCTGTCCGCCCAGGAAACCACGACCGCCGCGGCCACGAATGCCACCGGAGCCGCGACGGGCGCGGCCTCCAATGCAACCGCCAACCGCACCGGAGCCCGGGCCGGTGCCGTCGAATCACTGGCGCGCGCCGTGAATATCAACAGTCTGGAGAGTGGCACGCTGCTCCAGATCATCAACCAGGCCTTCGACACCAACTCCGACTCGATCAACCCCGAGAACGGAACGATGACCTGGAAGGGGCATTCTTACGATCTGGGCCAGTTCCGCGTTTTCCGCGGCCGCTTTGAGCGATATCTGTCGTTGCCCGCCACGCGCGACCAGGATTTGTATGCGGCCACGATTGACGAGATTTTCAAGCTGCTCTCCACCCGCAATGCCAACGCCGGACAGGACGCGAGTGTGGTTGATGCGTGGAAGCTGCTGTATCAGGCGTCCGAATACGACGCTGACGGCGGCAACAGTCTCGGCGTGGCCAACCAGATCTTCAACGCCTGGCGCATCCGCGACGAGAAGCAGGCGTTCAACGTCACTCAGACCGAGCTTCAGCGCATCCGCCGGCAGCAGTCGGCGGGCGTGGTTTATTCGGGCGACGTGCTGGCCGCCGAGACCGGCCGGGGCGCGGCTGATGCCGCTTCCGGCACGGCCCTCAGCTTGAGCAACATCGGCACAGGCACTGGAAGCAGCGGCACCACGACCACCACTGGCACCAATGGCACGACGACCACGACCGGTGGGAACCAGAATGGCGGGCGCAATACCGGCAACAACGGCGGTTCTGGACAGACCAGCCGTGAGATCGGCAGCAGTTCTACCGTGGGTCCGGTCGGCCAGCTCTTCCGCGCCAGAGAACTCGCCGAAACCGAGGCCAAAATCAAGGCGCTCGAGGCCGCCGGCCTGATGTCGGTTACCCAGGCGAAGATCCAGTTTCAGAGCCAGATAATGGCTCTGTTCCTGCAGCGCCGGTTCCAGCATGCACTGATCGCCTCGAGTTTCTACCGCTACATTTTCAAGGGCTCCCACCAGAACCTCGAAGTCGGTAAGAAGGAACTGTCGGCTTTCCTGCCCTCGACCGATCTCGCGCTCACCGTCGAGACCATCGAGTTTCTGTCCCGCGAAGCGATCAACGACGTCAATAGCGGCATGGCGGCGGTGCGTTCCAACTACGACGACAACCGCAAGGTCGCCGCGATCGAGCGTCTTCAGGAGACCTTTTTCCTCGGCGAATACCTGCCCGCCGTCACCCAGTTCGAGCCGGCCCGCAAGGAGGCGCTGCTCGGACTTTATCGCAAGGTCGACGAGGCCCGTAAACTCGCAGATCTGCGCGATTTCGACGCGGTGCTGAAACTGACCGACGAGATCGGCAGCCTGACGGCCGATTTCCGTTCACCCGAGGTCACCGCCGCCGTGCGTTCGGCGCAGCGGATGAGCACGCTCTCCCTCAATGCTGCGCAACAGGCCGCCGCCACCGGCGACTACGCCAAGGCCCAGGAGTTTGTGGAAAAGGCCGCGCAACTCTGGCCGCTCAATCCCGCGATCAAGAACTACACTGAAAACATGGCGTCGCAGGCCGACCTCGGAACGCAGGCCGCCGCGGTGTTTGACGATGCGTTCAAACGCGATGACTTCCGCCGCATTTATGAGCGCCGGGCCGAACTCGCCGTCGCTTTTCTCAACGACAACGTGCGCGGTCCGCAGCTCAAAGCGGTCATCGACCGCATGGCGCGCGTGGAAATCTATCTGGCGCAGACCGAGGAACTGCTCGCGCAGAACAACGCTTATTCCGCGTGGGAGGCGCTCGCCGCCGCCACGACCTTCGCGCCTAACGATGTGTTGCTCAATCAGCGCATGGCCCAGCTTGCGCCCCGCGTCGCCGAGTTTGTCGGACGTCTCGACCAGGCGAAGCGCTACGAGTCCGAGCAACGCTATGCAGCCAGCCTTACCCAGTTTCTCGCCGCCCAAGATCTTCACCCCGCCAGCCAGATCGCCCGCGTCGGCCTGACGCGCGTGGGTGAGGAAATCATGAACCAGCTGGCGTCCGAGGTTCCTGCCGCGGTCTCCGCCAAATAGTTTTCGACACCCTTTGCCGGTGCACTCTCCGGCCGGTCAGTGGAGTGCCTGTTTGTTGTTAAAAAAATAATCCGAACATCCGCCATGTGGGGTGTTTCCTCGCTTGGATTCCGAGCGTCATAGATTTAGAAACTTCCTGCTCTCAACCCCATACCCCAATGCTTAAAATCGATGCTTACGATTTGGCGGCCTACGTAAAATCCCAACGCGGCGGCCCGTTGCTCACCATCATGGATGAGGTCCGGGATTTCGTTTTCATCAAGGATCTCGAAGGCCGTTTTCTGTTCAGCAACCGCGCGCATCTCGCCCACCTCGGCCGGCCGGAAAGCCAGGTGCTCGGGAAAAACGACTTCGATTTGTTTCCTCACCGGCTGGCCGAGGCCTTTTATACGGCCGAGACGCATCTTTTTGAAACCCGCATCCCCGTGGTGCGGTTGCAGGAGTCGATGGACTCGCACGGCACGAAATTTTATTCCACGGCGATCAAGATGCTCGTGTGTGACAAGCACGACAACGCCCTCGGTCTCATCGGCACTGTTCACCGTATCGCGATGGACAGTTCGCTCGATGTGGAGCAATCGAAGGCCCACGTCATGTCGATCCTGCGCAGCCAACCGGGCATCACGCCCAGCCAGCTCAAAGCCTTCGAGGCGACCCTGCCGTCGGTGATCGTTAAAAAGTAAGCCGCGCCAAAGACGGACCGCGGGTGAGCCAACCCCATTTGTCACTTATTAAGTGACAAATGGGGTTGGGAGTTAAAGGGCGTCGGGGCGGGTTGACGCAAGCAGGGTGAAAGGGTGGAGACATAAAAAAGCCCGCGACCTTTAAAGGTGCAGGCTTTTTAATCGAAGTCGCTGGTCAGTAGGTTATTAGACCTTCTCGACGAGACCGGCCTTGATGGCCTTGACCGAAACAAGGACGCGCTTGGTGCCGCCGTTGGCGGTGCGGATGCGGATCTTCTGCAGGTTCGGACGGAACTTGCGCTTGGTGATCGTCGTGATGTGCGTGCCGATGCCGCCGCTTTTCTTCGACTGACCCTTGCGGTGAATGATGGATCCCTTGGTGGGACGTTTGCCTGTGATTGCGCAGATTCTGGCCATATAAAAGGTTGTTAAAGGGTCAGAGATAAAAGTCGGGCTTCGTGCTAAGCAAGGGCAAATTTAGGCCTTTTCAGACTTCGTCACCGGCGCGCATGAAGCACCTGAAACTTCTGGCCCATGTTGGAGGGGTGCAGCAATTGCATCAGAGCCAGCTTGCGCTGGCTCAGTCGCGCAGCCTCCGCCGCCATTGCATGCGCGAGAAACGCCCTGGCGTGATGGATGAAAAACGCCTCTTGTGACTCCACGGTCGCACCGGTGAAGCCGCCAGCGGTCAATGCGTCGGCCAGCCAGTCCCAGCATACGTGGCCGGTGAGATCCTGCTCGCCGGGACGGGCGAGTAAATCGTTGGACTGCTTGTGCTGATGGTAGGCGCGGGTGGTTCCGGCAGGCGTCGCCGTGGCCAATTCGGCGAAGGATTTACCGTAGTCGAAGGCGACAAACAGCCCGGTCCACGGTTGCGCGGCGATGGACGTCGCGAGTTCGGCCGCCGCCTTCGGAGCATCGAATACATAACCTTCGGCAGCCTCAGAGGGGAGCCAGGGCTCGGCGACTGCGCCCAGCTCGACTTCATGCAGCGCACCTTCGCGCAGGCTCACGCCGAGTTCACGCCAGGCTGGGCCGCGCCGCACGAAGCGCCGGAGGGGCTGGGCGTCGAACAACTCGTTGGAAAACACCACGCAGAGTCCGTCGAGTGCCAGCGGTTCGCCGATGCGCACCGTGCGGGTTGCGGCGAAGGGATGCGTCACGCCGGTGAGGACGCCGCCGTCGGGTTCGGCACCGATTTCGACAAAAATGCAGTCGCGTGCGGCGGCTTCGCCTCCGAGCAGGCTGACGCAGGCGGCGGTGACCAGTTCGCCAAAGACGGCACCCGAGGTGGTGGCCGTATAAAAATCCGAGCCTCGTGCGTAGCCGACGCGTTTTTTATCCCTCCGGTAGTAGCCGAGTTCCGGATGAAACAGGGCCAGCTCCATGAAGGCGGCGAACGTGAGCACGCCGGCCGCCCCGGAGCGGGCGAGAAAGGCGGCGGCGAAATCGGACGATACTGGAGATGACGATCCCATTTACAAAAGGGACGAGTTGGCCACAGTGCGTCGGATGCTCAAACGCATTCTCATCATCGCTTCGGGCGTTTTGCTCGGCACCGTGCTCTCCATCGGAGCGGTGCGGACGGCCGCGGCGTGGGGATGGTGGCCGAACCGCGAGCTCGACCAATCGGCGGATTACGTCCGCGACGTGCTCAAGGTGGTCAATGAGAACTACGTTGATGGCGAGAAGGCGGCTTTGCCCAAGCTGTCCGAGGCCGCGCTGCAGGGAATCGTGGGTTCGCTCGATCCGCATTCGGAATACATGAATGCGCGGGACTACAAGCGGCTCGAAGAGGAGATCAGCAGTGAATTCGGCGGCATCGGCGTGCAGGTGGAGTTGCGCAACGGCAATGTCGTGGTGATCGCGCCCATCGCCGGAACGCCTGGTGCGCGCGCCGGTATCGCGCGGGCCGACATCATCATGAGCATCGAGGGCAAGGCGCTGGAAAAGCCCTCGCTCGACGACGTGGTTGGCCGGTTGCGCGGCAAGCCCGGCACCCCGGTGAAGATCGGTTTCAAGCGTCCGTCCACGGGCAAAGAGTTCGAAGTCACCATCAAGCGCGAACGCATCAAGGTGGAGAGCGTTCGCGATGTGCGCCTGCTGCCCGATGCGATCGGCTACGTGCAGATCACCCAATTTTCCGAGCGCACGGGGGCCGAGTTCATCGAGGCGCTCAACACGCTCAACGACCAAAACATGCGCGCGCTGATCGTCGATCTCCGGGATAACCCCGGAGGACTGCTCACCGCCGCGGTCGAGGTGGCCGAACCGTTTTTCAACAAGGGCGAGTTGATTGTTTATACGCAGGGCCGCCGCGCGGATGACCGTTCGGAGTATCGGGCGGCCGCACCCGAGCCGCCTCTGGCCATTCCGGTCGCGGTGCTCATCAACGCGGGCAGCGCCAGCGCGGCGGAGATTGTTTCCGGCGCGCTCAAGGACATGCGCCGCGCTGTGATTGTCGGCGAACGCTCGTTCGGCAAGGGATCCGTGCAAACCATCCTGCCGCTGCGCGAGGGTGAGGGACTGCGCCTGACCACGGCGCGTTATTACACGCCGAGCGGAGTCACCATCCATGAGAAGGGCGTCACGCCCGACGTGGAGATCGTAATGACGCCGGCCGAGGACGAGAGCGCGCGCATCCAGCGTTCGCGCGAAGACATGACCGATCCGGCCGAGTTCAAGGAGCGTTTCAAGATCGACCCGACGCCCGACCGTCAGCTCGACGCGGCGGTCGCCGTGCTGCAGTCGGCGCTGCTCTTGGAAAACCGTTCTTCACGCGGGGCCGTTCCGGTCGCCTCGAAGAAACCATGATTCTCGCCATCGAGAGTTCCTGCGACGAGACGGCACTCGCGTTGTTCGATCCCGCGCGCGGTTTGTCCGGCGAGTGGATTCACAGCCAGATCGCGCTGCACGGCCGCTACGGCGGGGTGGTGCCCGACCTCGCGACGCGCGAGCATCTTCGCAACCTCGGGCCGATGCTGGAGCGCGTGCAGGCGGAGTTTGGATTTACGGGCATCGAGCGCGTGGCGGTGACGCACGGGCCGGGTCTGGCCGGATGTCTCGCCATCGGCGTGGCGGGGGCGAAATCGCTCGCACTTGCCTGGCAGGTGCCGCTGGTCGGAGTGAACCATCTGCGCGGACATGTATTTTCGCCGTTTATCACGGTGCATGCGGAGGCTCCGGCGGAGTTTGACGCGCGCATGGAGACACTGCTGCCGCACCTCGGTCTGGTGGTGTCGGGCGGCAACACGCTGCTGTTCACGCTGGACCGTGAGCGCCGGATCACGGTGGTCTCCTCGACACGCGACGACGCGGCGGGCGAGGCGCTCGACAAGGGCGCGAAGCTGCTCGGGCTCGGTTATCCGGGCGGACCGTTGATCGAAAAAATCGCGGCGAAGGGAAATCCGGCGGCCTTTGATTTTCCGCGCGGGATCGGTCCGCGCAGCGATCTCGGTTTCAGCTTTTCCGGGTTGAAGACGAGCCTGCGTTATCAGCTCGAAAAAATGACGCCGCCCGAGATCGAGGCACGCATGGCGGATCTGTGCGCGAGCTATCAGCAGGCGGTCGTCGATGCGCTGGTGCGCAAGACCACGCTGGCGCTGGCGCGCGAGCCGTTTCGCAGCCTCGGTTTGTCGGGAGGCGTGGCCAACAACCAGACGCTGCGCGCCGCGCTCGGACGCATCGCGAAGACGGCAGAGATTCCGCTCCTCGCGGCGCAGCCGAAGCATACGGGAGACAACGCCGGGATGATCGCGTTTGCCGCGTGGGTGGACCCGACGGTGCAACCGGTGGTGCCGCAGGCGGGACTGGAGATTGCGCCGGGGCTGGCGTTGTAGGGCATTTCAAAAACATGATTGATGTTTCCCGATAGTGCGGAGGTGGACCGTGACCACCGGGCGCGGTCTGCGGGCTGATGGCTCAGACGGCGCTCAGAGATCGCCGTCCACCTCAAGACCGGCATTTAACCATTCCGGGCGCAAAAAAGGCGGGCCCGATCAAGGGCCCGCCTTTGGGTAAACCGGTGAAGACCGGTTACTGTTTCGCCGGAGCGGTTTTGGCGAGCTCGGCTTCGACGAGGGCGGCGAGGACCGCGCCGCCGTTGCGCGAGGCGGTGTAGGCGGCGATGCGGGAGCGGGTGTCGGTGAACTTGGACGAGGTGGTGTCGGCAGCCGGCAGTTTCTTGTCGGCGGCATAGACGATGAGGCCTTGTTCGCCGGAGGAGATCATCTGCGAGAGCTCACCTTTGTTGAGGCCGTCGATCGCGGTATAAACGCTGTAATCGAGATCCTTGGGCGGGGTGGTCAGCGTGAAGGCGGGCCAGCTCTTGGTGGCGAGCTTGGCGGGGATCACGGACGCGGAGGCGGCGACGGCCTTCTCCAGCGTGTCACCGGCTTTCAGGCGGGCTTCGAGGGCGGTGCGGAGGGCGCGGCCGGCCTCGGAGAAGCGCTTGCGCTTTTCGGATTCGAGGTAGTCCACGGAGACGCGGTCTTTGACTTCGACGAGGGCGGGTTTGCGGGCGGGAACGGATTCGTTCCAGATCAGCAGCGCGGCGCCGCGGCCGGTGTCAACGGGGTCGGAGATGAGGCGCTCGGCGTTGATTTTGAAGGCTTCGGCCGCGACCTGGCTTTTGCCGCCGAGTTCGGCGGGGATGCTCTCGGAGTTAAAGGGCGCGAGACGCTTGGCGGACAGCTGGCGGGAAGCTAGGAGGCTGTCGAGCGTGGCGGAGGTCGCCTTGACTTCGTAAAGGGCGACGGCGAGGTCGGAGGCGGCGGCGGTGGCGAACGAGCGGGCGCGTTCGAGCTTGTAGGCGAGGGTGACCTGGGCGCGGGCGGCGGCGAAGTCAGCGCCGTCCTTGGCGAAGCGGGCTTTGTTGGCCTCGTAGTAGGCCTGGAGGCCTTCTTCGGAAGGAGCGGCTACGCGGTCGAGGTAGGCGGAGGCGGGGAAGTCGATGTAGGACACGCCGACCTTGGCGCCGATTTCGTAGCGGTCGCCGTTGTAGTCAAAAAACTGGGCGAGGGCTTCGTCGGTGATGGTGAGGGAGGGCTTGAAGCCGTTGTAGTCGACGGTGACGGCTTCGAGCGTCCAGGAGGCGTCGATGCGGTTGAGCTGGTTCTGCACGTCGGAGGGGAGGACGTAGCCAGGGCCGGAGATGAGCTTGAGAACCTGGTTGTAGGTCACGTCGTCGGAGATGACGCGGGACACGTCGGCCTCTTTGATCTGCGGGTTGGTTTTGATGGTGTCGCTGAATTCGCTGTAGCGCTTATGGTCAAATTTGCCGTCTGCACCGATGAACATCTGAAGTGTCTGCACCTGGGCGATGATCTGGTCTTGGGTGGGTGCGGGGAGGTTCAGCTCGGAGGCGAGGTGGATGGCGGCCTGACGCTGGAGGGCGTATTGCTTGAACTGGTCCTCGGAGCGGATCTGCAAACCGTGGAGCTGGACGCTCAGGTTGGCGTCTTTGATGAGCCTCTGGCTTTCATCAGGGGAGCCGAGATTGACGCCAAAGAAAAGGCGGGCGGGGGCCTGTTTCGTGTTCTGCCCCAGGCCGGACGACGCGTTGGTGATGAACACGAACGAGATGATCACGACGGCCAGGAGGAGGAGGAACAGCCACTTGAAGTGCTGTTGGAAGTTACGTTGGATCCAAGAAATCATAGGGGAAAAAGGAAAGAGAGTGAGGAGGGGGAAGGGCGGGGCAAGAGTGGAATCCGCGCAAAAGGACGGTGTCCGCGCGGCTGTTTCAGGAGGCGGACGGACGAAATCCGGGGCAGGGGAAAGGCTTAGACGCTGGCCACGGGGTGCTCTTTGAAGAGCTCGTCGAGGGATTTCTGGAAGAGCTGGGTGCGTCCGAGTTCTTCGATGGCCCCGTTGTAGTGGTGAATAATGGGATCGAGCTCGGCGAGCAGGGGGCCGGTGGGGTCGCCGCCGAAGTCGTCGTCGAGGCGCTTGAATTCACCGAGGGAAATACGGCTGAGCGGGCGGGCGGGCTGGTAGCGGTGGTCGGTGGAATCGCTGTCGGCAGAAGGCGGAATAGGGGTGACCAGATTCATCTGCACGAGGCGGTTGATACACTCGTTGAGGATCTGGGTGGGGACCTTGAGGCGGGTGCTGAGGGCCGAGGCGGTGCAGGGCGGCAGGCAGGCCTGGAAGCGGCGTCCGATCATGAGAAGAACGATGAGCGAGAGACGCTCGCGCATGGACTCGGCGAGGGTGTTCCAGGCGGCCTGGCTGTTGCGGAAGTTTACGTTTTGGACGGCGTAGCTGACCTGGCCGCCCAGCAGGACGAAGAACCAGAAGACGTAGAGCCCGAACATGAGGATCGGGAGGATGCCGAGGGAGCCGTAGAGGCTCTTTTGAAGGACGATTCGCTTGAGGTAGAGGAACGCCAGGAAGTTGTTCATCACGATCAACGCGGCGACGACGAGGGCGCCGATGAGGGCGGCGCGCCACCAGACATGGGTGTTGGGAATCGTGCGGTAGAAGATGGTGAGCATCGCGACGAGCACCACGAGCGAGCCGGCCGGGAGGAGGAATTTCAGGGTGGCGACGACCTCGGATCCGTAGGGGATGTGGGTTTCAAAGGCGTTGAACACGGCACCGGCGGAAAGACCGGTGAGGGCGGCGAAAAACAGAACCGCACCGAGCGTGAGCACGGTCCAATAGAGGACGATGCGCATGACCCAGGAACGGCCTCGGTGCACGCCCCAGATTTCGTTGAAGGACGTCTCCACGGACGTGAAGAGCTGGAGCACGATGATGATGAGGGTGATCGCGCCCACGGTGCCGACCGCACCGTTGCGCGAGCCGGTGACGAAACCGTCGATGAGATTGGCCAGCTCGGTATTATCCTGGGGTTGTGCGCCGGAGGCTTGATTGGCGGCGGCGACGATTGAGGCATCCGCCGTCGGGGGGAGCTCGCCGGTTTTGTTGAGCTGTTTGATCTGCGGGGCGATTTTTTCGATGATCTCACTCATCGTTTTCGCGGCGAGATTGGGGTCCTGCTTGTCGAGCATGAAGCCGGCGACGAGCATGGCGATGGCCACGAGAGGGCCGAGACCGAGGAGGGTGCTGAAACTAAGCGCGGCGGCGCGGCTGGCGGACCTGGTCTCGATCAGGCCTGTGAGGGTGATCGAGACGACGCGGGCGACCGCGTAAATGCGGCCGAGCAGTGATTTGTCCCCGAGGTAGCGGGGCTGCCAGATTTCCGTGCGGTAGGTGATCAGCAGCCGTTTCCAGAGGGGGGCGGGCATAAAGGGGCGTTAGGTGGTCAGCGCAAAGAAAGCGTAACCGGCCATGCCGGCGAGACCGAGTCCGGCGGAGAGGCCGATGCCGGCGAAATTGATAAAAACCGTGCAGAAATACAGGCCGATCGAGCCGACGGTGAAGGCGGCGAGCGGCATGGTCTGGCCGCGGGTCCACAGGAGAAAACCAACGAGACCGATGCCGAGCATGGCGCTGAACCGGATCACCGGGTAAATGGTGGTCATCTGGAGGAGCAGCAGGATGGCGAGAATGAGATTGAATCCGCCGAGGATAGCCAGCGGATGCTGGATCAGGACCGCGATGTCGGGGTTGGCGAGCACATCGATCGACGGAAGAATCAGAGAGATCGCGCTGATGAGAAGGAGGGTGATGGCGGAGTAAAGGCCGATGGCGGCGGCGCGTTCGCGGGCGATGGCGGGGTCGAGTTTATCCTGGGTATCGGCGGTGCGGCCTTCGGCGGCGGCGAGCATGTCGTCAACCGAGATGGCGGGGGCGGAGGAGTCGGCGACGTTGAGGGTCTTGAGCTTGGTCTTGGCCTTGAGCTTGAGGTTGGCCTTTTCGGGGAAGATGGCGGCGATCAGCTCGGCGCTCTCGGCGATGGCGACCCACTGTTCTTTACCGGCGTCGTAGTAGAGCGTTTCCTTGGTGATCTGGCCGGTCTCGGCCAGGGAAACGAGGTGCTCGTGCGTGAAAGGGCCGCGGGCTTCAGTTTCGGACGCGTTGCGGATGTAGAATTCCTGCGTGGCCATATTGATAAGGGATTACCCTAGGGTGCGCCGGTGAAAAAACGGCGGCAAGTGTTGATTTGGGCTAGGCGCGGACGGGGAAGCACGGTGTGCGGCCCCGCCGGATTTCAGAGCAACCACCAGGTGGCGAGGGAGAGGAAGCAGCCCATGCTGGCGACGTCGGTGGCGGTGGTCAGGAAGATGCTGGAGGCGGTGGCCGGGTCGGCGCCCAGTTTGCGCAGGGTGACGGGGACCAGGACGCCGGCGATGCCGCTGACGACGCAGGAGAGGGTCATCGCGAAGGCGACCGTAAGGCCGAGCACGACAGGCGACTGCGGGGTGTGCTGCATAACGGCGTAAGCATACATGCCTATGCCGGCGGTCAGGCCGACGAGCCCGCCGTTCGCAAGGCCGAGGATGGCTTCCTTGAGGACGAGGTTTTTTTCGCGTCCGGACTTGAGTTCGCCGAGCGTCATGCCGCGCAGGGCGACGGCGAGGGCCTGGCAACCGGTGTTGCCTGACTGACCGGCGAGCACGGGTAGGAAGACGGCGAGCACCACGATGTTTTCGATGGTGTGCTCAAATACACCGACCACGCCGGCGGCGACGAAGGCGGTGAGCAGGTTGAGTTGGAGCCAAGGGTGGCGGAACTTGAGGCTGCGCTTCCAGTGGGTGGAGGTGCGTTCCTCCTTGTCGACACCGACCATGCTACCGGCCTGCGCGCTGATTTCGACGGCTTGTGCGGCGAAAAGTTTGGCGCCCCAGATGATGCCTTCGAGGTGTCCGTCCTCGGTGCAGACCGGGTAGGACGGATAATGTTTGTTCACGGTGAGCTTGAGGGCGTCCATGAGCGGCATGTCGGGTCGCAGCGAAAAGGCGTCTCGCAGCATGATCTGCTCAAGCGGGGTATCGGCGGCGGCGAGCAACAGGTCGCGCATTGTCACGATGCCGAGGAGGTGGTGGCGCGCATCGACCACGTAAACGTAGGTGACGAAGTGGGTCTTGATGATTTCGCGGATGCGCTCCGTGGCTTCGCGCACCGTGAGATTGGGCGGGAACACGGCGGCGGGTGTCTCCACGAGCGGAGCGATCGACTGGCCTTCGGCGACGTGCGGTGCGGAGGTTTCGTGAGTGCTCATGACGGGTTATCTGATGGTCAAAATAAGCAGGTCATGTGCAACCTGTCAGCGAGGCGGTTGAGTTTTGAGCGATTTATTTACCAACGGCCGGCAGAGGCGGCGGGGGGATGACTTGCGCGGGTGTGCCGATGAAGCGCTGGAAAAACTCGTCGAAGCGCACGAGGCGGTCGATGCGTTGCGAGGGATCGCCGTGACGGCTGAGGTCGTGGGTCGCGCCGGGGTAGCGCACGAATTCGACGGGGCGGTCCAGGATTTTCAGGCTGCGGTAGAGCAACTCGCCCTGCGCGGTGCCGGTCTGGTGATCGGCGTCGTTTTGCTTGATGAGCAATGGAGTGTTGATCGAGGCGGCGCGGGTGATCGGGGACTGGGCGTCGAGGAGTTTGCGGATCTCCGGTTCCCACGGATAGCCGCCGAAATGCCACGGCACGAGGGGCCACGCGTCGCCTTCGCCGAGGAAGGTTGTGAGGTCGTAAACGCCGCGCGCGGCGATGGCGGCTTTGAAGCGCGAGTCGTTGGAAATGATCCAGGCCGTGAGGTAGGCGCCGTAGCTGCCGCCGCTGATGACCTGTCGGTCGCCGTCGATCCAGTTCTCCTTGGCGACGGCATCGGTGGCGGCGGCGAGCACGTCGGACGACGGACCGGGGCCCCAGTTCTGGAAGCTTTCGCGTTGGAATTTTTCGCCGTAGCCGGTCGAGCCGCGCGGATTGGAGAACACGATGCCGTAGCCGCGGGCGGCGAAGAACTGGAGCTCGTGCCAGAGGGCGGGATTGGAGGTGCCCCACATGGAGGCGGGGCCGCCGTGGACCATGACGAGAAGGGGGTAGTGGAAACCGCCTTCGAGGTAGGGGGGCTTGACGATCCAGTAGTCGATCTCGGTGCCGTCGGGTTGTTTGACTTTGCGGCGCTCGGGCGTGGCGGGCTTTTTGTCGCGCAACCAGTCGCTGTTGTGAGAGGTGAGGATGCGCGAGGAGCGTCCGGCCGGGCTGAGGCGGTAGAGTTCTCCGGGGTTCGCGGGACGGGCCATCACGAGGGCGAGGTCGTCGGCGCCCGCGTCCCAGTCGGTCACCCAGGTATCCTGCGAGGTGATACGATCGGGATTTCCGCCGCCGGAGGGCACCCGGTGCAGGAGGACGGAGCCGCCGGTCTCGGCGGTGAAGTAGAGAAATTTGCCGTCGGCCGACCAACGCGGACTGCCGGCGGAGCGGTTGAATTTTTCGGTGAGGATCTTGGGCTTGCCCTCGGGTGTGACGGCGGCGGGAACGGTGGCGATACGGGTCTGTCCGTAGCTGAAATCGGCCGGATTCTTGGCCGGTTGCGCGGTGCAGGCGATCTGTTTGCCGTCGGGGGAAACCGCCGGGTGGTCGAGGGAGTAGTCAGGCGAATCGATGAGCGGCTGAAGCTGGGAGCTCTCCGTGTTGACGAGAAAAAGTTTCCGGCGAAGCGAGCGGTCAGGGTGGCGGGTTTCATCGGCGGGACCGCTGCACACGAAGGTGCGGTTGTCCGGCAGCCAAGCGGGGTGGGTGTAGGATTGGAACCCGGGGGTGAGATCGACCGGGGGGGCACCTGCCTGGGAGATGACGAAGACGTGGGTGAATTCAAAGCGACCGTCGGCGGCCGGGCTGGCATGAAAATCGAGACGGTGGGTGACGACGGGGTTGTCGCGGGTTTCGTTTTGAGCGAGCCAGCTGCGGCGGGCGACAAGGTTGCCGTCCGGAGAAGCGGCGGGCGGCGGGGAAGGTTTTGTTTCTTTGTTTTTTGATGCCTCGGGTTTGGCGGGTGCCGGATTGGGGGCGACGACAGGAGGCGGGGAGGGTTTTTCACCGGGCCATGGCGGCGTGGACGTGAGCTCGGAATCCGTGACAACGGCCGTGAACAGCAGCCGCTTGCCGTCGGGAGACCATGTCGGCGATGCGGTTCCGCGCAAAGGAGGGCTGATTGCGTAGGGTGCGCCGCCGGAGAGCGGCAGCACCCAGATACGCGCGACATCGGATGCCTCGGGGCGGACGTAGGCGATGCGGTCGCCCGAGGGGTGCCAGGCTGGGTTGTAGGCGTTCGAGCCGGCGGCGGTGAGCTCGCGCGGGGCGGCTTCACCCGAGAGCGTGGCGATCCAGAGACGGTTGCGATAGGCATGGTCGCCGTCGGGCTGGACCTCGATCGATCGCACCGTATAGGCGACGGTGCGGCCATCGGGAGAAATCATCGTGGCTGACGGATGGCGCACGTTGAGCAGGTCGCTGGCGGTGATCAGGCTGTCGATGGGTTCGGCGCGGACGACGAAGCAAAGCAGCACATGCGCGCAAAGCAGGACGGGGTAAAATCGCATATTGGATTGGCAGACTGTGAAACTTGGAAAACGTTTCCACTCTCATTCCATGCCCAATCGCTTTTATTGCTCTTTTGACGAAGAAACGTGGGGCGGGACGCGCAAAAACGACTACCGGACGGCGTTTCAGGTCGATCGCGACCGGGTGATCCATGCGCATGCGTTCCGGAAACTGCAGTCGAAGACGCAGGTGTTTTTGTCGGGGGAATATGATTTCTACCGCACGCGACTGACGCACTCCATGGAAGTCGCGCAGATCGGCCGCTCGATCTGCCACTACTTGCTTTCGCAGGGCGGACCGCTGTCGGCGGATTTTTACATCGATGGCGATCTAGTCGAGTCGGTGTGCCTTTCGCATGATCTCGGGCATCCGCCGTTCGGGCACTCGGGTGAGCGAACGCTGCAGGAGTTGATGCGCACGCATGGCGGATTTGAAGGCAATGCGCAGACGCTGCACCTGCTGACGGAGACGCTTTATCAGGACGAGTCGCGCGTGCGCGGGATGACGCCGACGCGAGCACTGCTGGACGGCGTGTTGAAATACAAAAAGCTCCATCGCGAATTCGCAGAGCCGCCGACGAATCATTTTTTGTATGACCCGCAGGTGACGTATCGCGATTTCGTGTTCGGCGGTGCGGCGATTCCGGCGGCGTTGCACGCGGGCGAGGTGTTGAACGGGTTCAAGAGCGTCGAGTGTCAGATCATGGACTGGGCGGATGACGCGGCCTACTCGCTCAACGACATCGTGGACGGTGCAAAGGCGGGGTTTTTGACGATTGATCGCATCGAGAGCTGGGCGGCGGCGGAAGGGATCGACGCGGAGGGGCAGCATCACCTGGAGACCTTGATCAACGCGATCCGCGGCGACCGGTTGGAGTCGGTGTTCGCGGACAAGATCGGCGGGTTCATCACGTCGTGCCGGTTGCGCGCACGGACGAATTTCATGTCGGCGAAGACGCACCGCTATGCGTTCGACCTGGTGATCGCGCCGGAGGCTTTGCGGGAAGCGGCGTTTTTTAAGAAGATGGCAAACGACATCATCTTCGAGAGTCCGCAGCTCCAGCAGATCGAGCACAAGGCGCGCAAAGTTTTGTTCAGTCTGTGGGAGTCGTGCTGGCGCAACTACGTCGAGAAGGGAGGGCGGGTGATCAACATCCTGCCGCCGCGCGTGGGCCGGTTGATCGATGCGGAGCCGGATGTATCCGGAAAGGCCCGACGCATCTGCGACTGGCTGGCGGGACTGACCGACGGCATGATTGTGCGCACCTACAAGCGGCTCAACGACCCGGATTTCGGATCGATCCGCGATTTGAGCTGAGCAGGGTCAGCGGGCGAAGCCGGTGGCTTGATCGGCTAGCGCGCGGTTTTTGGCGGCGTCGGCGGCGCGACCTTGCGCGGACTGCAACGTGGCGAGACGGGTGAGCGCGTCGGCGGCGGTGGCGAAGTGACGCTGCGTGGCGGCGACGTCGGCGGCGCGTTGCCACCAGCGTTCGGCGTCGGTGGGCGCGTTGCGGCGGGCGTGGAGTTCGCCGAGGTTGAGGCAGGCGTCGAGGTAGAGTCCGAGGTTGGCTTCGGACGGAGACTCTTCCGCATAGAGACGGGCGAAGAGCTCGTATTGTTCGATGGCGCGAGGGAAGTCGCCGTTGCGGACATAGGCCTCGGCGAGCGCGGTGTGCAGCACGAGGCGGTGAGGGCTGAGCTTCAGGGCTTCGCCGAGGCGCTGGGTGGCATCGGCCCGGTTCAACTGGGCGGCGAGCAAACCGCGATTCACGGCGATGCCCGGATCGGGGCGGAACAGCGAGGCCATGCGGTCGTAGTGGTCGAGCGCGGCGGCGATGTCGCCGGATTTGAAGAGGAGTTCGCCGAGGAGATGTTGAGCGGGTGCGTTGCGGGGATTGATGGCGAGAATGTGGGTGAGTTCGCTGCGGGCTTTGGTCCAGTCACGCGCCTCGACGGCGAGTTGCGCGCGACGGAAATAGACGCGCGAGTCCTGCGGATTGACGGCTTCGGCGAGCGCGAGGGTGGCGAGGTCGGCGGAACGGCGGGTGCGCAGGAACTGCCACTGGTCGAGCGCGCCGATGAGCAGGATCGCCGCGGCGAGCGAATAGCGGGTGATGCGTGCCGGGCGCGAAGCGCCGAACAGCCAGCCGAGGTGGTGGCGCGGCGAAGGTTCGTCCGGCAGGGGATCGTGAGCCGGCTGCGTGTTTGAGCCGAGCAGCAGCCGGGCGATGCGGCCGTCGCGCAGTTTCCACACGGCGCCGTCGAGGATGAAGTGGTGGAGGTTCACCAGAGCCATGAAGATCATGAAGCTCTCGACGAAGTCGCGCCCGAGCATGCGGCTGGCGATCCACGGGCCGGGAATGAACAAGGCGATGCCGCCGATGACGAGCAGGGCGTAATAGCGCGCGAACGAAAATCCGCTGCGGGCGGAACCGGTTTCGCCGCGCGCGTAGTGACTGGTGACCCAAAGGTATTGCGCGCAGTGCATGAAGGCCAGCGCGCCGGCGCTGAAGTAGCTCGCGGGGAGTTGCAGAACGTTGAAGCGCGTGAGGAAGGTCGGCACGACAAACCACAGGAGTTGCGTGAGTGTAAGGGTGAGCGGCGCGACGAGTGAACGCAGGGGCAGGTTGCGCGCCAGCCGCACGAACGCCGTGCCTGCGCAACCAGTGAATACCAGCGCGAAAAAAGCGGTCAGCGGTGTCGAGATGCCGATGGGAATACCGAGACTGAGAAAGTAGGGATCGGCCTGGTCGCGCGCGGCGTGCAACGTGAGAAACCACATCGCGAATGACGACACGTAGGAGCCGTAGAGGAGATGGCGGGCGACCGGGTCGGCGGGTGCGGCGGCGCGGCGGATCATCATTTGGGCGATACCGAAATTTTGCGCGGTGTAGTGCCACGGACTCCACGTGATGTAGAGGGTGACGGCCCACGGAAACAAACCGGGCACGAGGTGGACGAGCACCACCGTGAGCGCGATCATCACGGTGACATAGACGGTGAAGAACCGGTATTTTTTGAAATCCTCCGCCGTGTGGTAGGCGCGGTAGATCGTCGCCATGTAGTGCGGGTTGTTGCAGAACACCGCCAGCAGGTAGAACGCGAAGGCGACGTCCGCGCCGTTGCCGCGTTGCAGCCAGAAGGTGAGTGCGAGCAGGGGCAATGACCACGCGCCGCAGCCGACCAGAAGATCCAGTGTCGGCCCGTAAAGCCACGGAGACCGACCGGCGGGCGGCGGGGGCGATGACGGCGTGCGTGCGGACATCAGGAGGGCAAGTGGCCGGCTTTGACCGCTTCGGCGATCATTTGGGCGGCGTGGTCCCACACGGCGGCGGCACCGTCGGCGATGTGGCGGTTGCGGTCGATGACGCGGTCGCTGGTCACGCCGTGCTGACGCCACGCGGCACCCTCGGTCAGGCAGTTTTGCAATACAGGTTGAAACCGGTCCACGGCGGCGGCGAACAGGGCTTCGGGCGTGGCGCGGGCTTCGAATTCGTCCCAGAGTGCGCGGAATTCGGCAGTCTGGTCGGCGGGCAGCAGACCGAAAAGCCGGTTGGCGGCGCGGGCCTCGCGCTCGTGTTGGTCGGCCATGCGGGCGGTGTCGTAGGCGAACGTGTCGCCGGCATCGATTTCGACGATGTCGTGGATCAGAAGCATTTTGAGCACGCGGAGGATGTTGATATCCGGCACATTGGCATGCTCGGCCAGCACGATGACGATCAGGCAAAGGTGCCAGGAGTGTTCCGCGTCGTTTTCCTGACGGCGGCTTTGGGTGAGGAGGGTCTGGCGGAAGACTTCCTTGAGTTTGTCGGCCTCGATGATGAAGCGAATCTGTTGCGCCAGCCGCGCGTGCGTGGACATGGCCGGACGAATGCCGGTCGTGCGGAGGGTTGGCGAGCGCGGATTGGCCACGTGGGGCAGGGGGCAACCTTTTCCTTGCTTGCCGGGGCGGGGGACTCTTCGATTGCGGGCTATTTTCCCATGAAAATCCTCGTCGCCGACAAGATCTCACCCAAGGGAGTTGCCTACCTGCGCCAGCAGCCGGGCTTTGAAGTCATTGAGGCTTACGGCTCCTCTCCGGAGAAGGTCCTTGAGCTCGTTAAAGACGTGCACGCCATCGCCGTGCGCTCGGAGACCAAGGTTTCCCGCGCCGTCATCGAGGCCGCTCCTCTTTTGAAGGTCGTCGGCCGCGCCGGCGTAGGCGTGGACAACGTCGATGTCGATGCCGCCACCGAGCGCGGTGTGATAGTCATGAACACCCCGGCGGGCAACACCATCTCGACCGCCGAGCTCACCTTTACCCACATCCTCTGCTGCGCCCGTCCCATCGCCCAAGGCGCGGCGTCGATGAAGGCCGGCAACTGGGACCGCAAGACCCTTAGCGGCGTCGAACTCCTCCGGAAGAACATCGGCATCATCGGTCTCGGCCGCATCGGCAGCGAGGTCGCCAAGCGCGCCCAGGCTTTCGGCATGAAGGTCCTCGCCTACGACCCTTACCTGACGCCCGCCCGCGCCAGCGCCATGCAGGTCGAGTCCGTCACGCTCGACGCGCTCCTTGCCGGCTCCGATTACATCACGGTTCACATGCCGCTGACGGACGAGACCAACAACATGCTTGACGAGGCCGCCCTTGCGAAGTGCAAGAAGGGTGTCCGCATCGTCAATTGTGCCCGCGGCGGCATCGTTAACGAAAAAGCCCTCGTCGCCGCCCTCAAGAGCGGCCAGGTCGGCGCCGCCGGTCTAGACGTTTACGAGACCGAGCCGCTTCCCAAGGACAGCGAACTCCGTTCCGCTCCGAACATCGTCCTCACCCCTCACATCGCCGCCTCCACCGCCGAAGCGCAGGAGACCGTCGGTATCGAAGTCGCCGAGCAGATCGCCGACCTCCTCGTGAGCGGCGCCGTGCGCAACGCCGTCAACCTTCCCTCGGTGGACGCCGCCACCGCCAAGCTCCTCGCTCCCTACATCGACCTCGGCACCAAGCTCGGCACGCTCGTCCAGCAGATCGCCCCGAAGCAGATCGCTTCGCTGCGCATCACCTACGCCGGAAAGATCGTGGACATCGACGCCAACGCCATCACCCGTTCCATCGAGCGCGGCTACCTCCGTCGCATCAGCGACTCGGTCAACACCGTTAACGCTCCCTTCGTTCTTCAGCGCCTCGGCATCGACGCAGAGGTGGTCAAGAGCAGCGCGCCCTGCGATTACTCCGAACTCATCACCGTTGAGGCCATCGACCCGACCGGCGCCGTGTTCAGCGCCGCCGGCACGATCCTCGGCAAGACCAACGAGCCCCGCATCGTCGGCATCAACGGCCGCGAGGTCGAGGTGTCCGCCGAAGGCAAGCTCCTCGTCCTCGAAAACGTGGACCAGCCCGGCATGGTCGGCGCCGTCGGCACGCTCCTCGGCAAGGACAAGGTCAACATCGCCGACATGTCCCTCTCGCGCCTCACCCCCGGTGGCACCGCCTACATGGTGGTCCGCGTGGACACCGAGCCGAGCGAAGCCGCCCGCACCGAGCTCAAGAACAACTCGGCCATCAAGCAGGCCAAGTTCATCCAGCTCTGAGCCTGATCGAAATGTAGGAGCCTGCTTGCAGGCGATTGCTCAACCCATCGCGAGCAAGCTCGCTCCTACATTAATCCTCACATGTTGATCCCTCTCATCATCGCTGCCGTCGTCGGCTATCTGCTGGGAGCCATTCCCTTCGGATGGCTCGTCGCGCGTGCGCACGGAATCAACATCTTCGAGCACGGCAGCAAGAGTCCGGGCGCCACCAACGTGAAGCGCGTCCTCGGCAAGAAGGCGGGCAACACCGTGTTCGCGCTCGATGCGATCAAGGGCGCGCTCGCCGCCGGCTGGCCGTTTCTTGTGGCTCGCTGGGCCGCGTCCAAAGCCGCGAACGTGCGTGATGCCGAGGGTTGGGTTGTTTACACGGCCAACATCAAAGTCCTCACGCCCAACCTTGTCATCCCCGTCGCGGTCACCGGCCTGCTCGCCGCCGTCATCGGCCACAGCTTCTCGTGCTTCACGCGCTTCAAGGGCGGCAAGGGCGTCGCGACGTCCGCCGGCGGGTTCGTGGTGCTCATGCCGGTCGTCACTCTCATCGCCCTCGCTGTGTGGCTGGCGACGTTCTACGGCTCCCGCTACGTTTCGCTCGCATCGATCTTCGCCGCCATTGCGATGCCGGTCGCCGCGTTTTTTCTGAAGCAGCACACGCTCGTCGTGATCCTCGCCGCCATCATCGGAACGTTCGTGATTATTCTGCACCGCGCCAACATCAAGCGCCTGCTGAACGGCACCGAAAACCGCTTCGTTAAAAAATCCGCTACCGCCGAATCCTCCGTCCCATCTTCATGAGCATCTCGACCATCAATATCGGCATCTGCGGCCTCGGCACCGTCGGTCAGGGCGTGTGGAAACACATCGAGTCCAACCGCGCCGCCCTCGAGTCCCGCCTCGGCGTCACGCTCAACCTTGCCCGCGCGTCCGTCCGCGATCTCAAGAAGAAGCGCACCGTGCGCCTCGCCGCGTCGAAACTCACCGACGATCCGTTCGACGTCGCGACCGATCCCGACATCCACATCGTGTGCGAACTCATCGGCGGCACCACGCTCGCCCGCGATCTCACGCTGGCCGCGCTCGCCATGGGCAAGACCGTCGTCTCCGCCAACAAAGCGCTCCTCTGCAAACACGGCCCCGAGCTCTTCGCCGCCGCCCGCAAACACGGCGGACATTTCTTCTTCGAAGCCTCCGTCGCCGGCGGCATCCCGATCATCAAGGCCCTGCGCGAAGGTCTCGTCGCGAACCGCTTCAAGCTCATCTACGGCATCCTCAACGGCACGTGTAACTACATTCTCACGCGCATGGATCGCGAGGGTTTGTCCTATCCGACGATCCTCGCCGAAGCGAAGGCCCTCGGTTACGCCGAGGCCGACGAATCTCTCGACGTCGAGGGTTGGGACACCGCACACAAGGCTTCCATTCTCGCCTTCCTCGCGCACGGCACCTGGGTGCCCACGGAAAAAATGCTCGTCGAGGGCATCACGCAGATCACGCAGGCCGACCTCGCCTTCGCCCGCGAGAACGGTTTCGCGATCAAACTCCTCGCCGTCATTTCCCGCGAAGCGGACACCGGTGAAGTCTTCGTGCGCGTCCACCCGACACTCATTCCCAAGACCAAGGTGCTGGCCAATGTGAACGAGGTTTACAACGGCATCTCTGTCACCGGCGACGTCGTCGGCGAGACCGTTTACATTGGACGCGGCGCCGGCCAGGACCCGACAGCCAGCGCCGTCATCAGCGACATCGTCGATGCCGTCACGCTGCTTAACCGTGGCAACGCGCACTTGCCCGAGTCCGTCGAAACCAAAGCCTCGCTCACGCCGCTGCAAAGCATCACCGGTCGCTACTACCTGCGCCTTGAAGTGAAGGACGAACCCGGCGTGCTCGCCAAGATTGCCGGCGCCACCGCCAATCTCGACGTCAGCATCGCCAGCGTGCTCCAGCGCGCCAGCGAGACCCCCGGCGCCGCCTCGCTCATTCTCACGACCCACCAGTCCAACGAGAAGGCGATCCGCGCCACCATTGCTCGCCTCAAGCGTCTCAAGAGCGTTCTCGGCGAACCGGTGCTCATCCGCATCGCCGATTTCGCCACCTGATTTTTCGCACCCCTTCCATTCCCACCCAAACCCAATGGCCAGAATTGTCCAAAAATACGGCGGCACCTCGGTCGGTGACGTCGAACGCATCCGCAAGGTCGCCGAGCGAGTCAAAGCGATCCGCGACGAGGGCAACGAGCTCGTCATCGTCGTGTCGGCCCGCGCCGGCGTGACCAACGAACTCATCGCCCGCGCCAAGGCGGTGTGCGCCAACCCCAGCGAGCGCGAGATGGACCAGCTCCTCTCCATCGGCGAACAGGAAACCATCGCACTCACCGCGATGGCGCTCCATGGCGTCGGCGTCGAAGCCGTCTCCTACACCGGCGCACAGGCCGGTATCTTCACCGACAAGGTCCACACCAAGGCCAAGATCAAAACGATCAACGCCAAGCCCATCGAGAAGGACCTCGTCGCCGGCAAAGTGGTCATCGTCGCCGGCTTCCAGGGCATCAACGAAGAGGGGCAGATTACCACGCTCGGTCGCGGCGGTTCCGATCTCACCGCCATCGCGCTCGCCGCCGCCCTCAAGGCCGACAAGTGCGAGATCTACACCGACGTGGACGGCGTTTACACCGCCGACCCCCGCGTCGTGAAAGACGCCAAGAAGCTCCAGGAAATTTCGTATGATGAAATGCTCGAGCTGGCCTCGTCCGGCTCGAAAGTCATGCAGTCCCGCTCCGTGGAATTCGCCGCCAAATACGGCGTCGTTTTCGAAGTCCGCTCCTCTTTTAATTATAACCCAGGAACCATCGTGAAACAGGAAATCGCCTACATGGAAAAAGTCGTCGTGCGCGGCGTCGCCGTCGACAAGGACCAGGCCAAGGTCATCGTCTCCAACATCCTCGACAAGCCCGGCTCCGCCGCGAAGGTCTTCCGCGCCCTCGCCGACGCCAGCATCATCGTCGACATGATCGTGCAGAACGTGGGCCGCAACGGCATCGCGAATCTCACCTTCACCGTGCCGCTCACCGACAGCGCCAAGGCCCAGAGCACGCTCGCGCCGGTTCTCGACGCCATCGGCGGCGGACAGGTCGCGATCCACGAAAACATCGCCAAGCTCTCCGTGGTCGGCGTCGGCATGAAGACGCACTCCGGCGTCGCCGCCACGCTCTTCCAGGCTCTCGCCGACGCAGGCGTGAACATCGAGTTGATCAGCACCTCCGAGATTAAAATCTCGGTCGTGATCGACAAGACCAAGGCCGACGACGCCGCCCGCGTCGCCCACGCCGCGTTCGAACTCGAAAAACTCTGATTCCGGATGCGCTTCGTCTCCACCCGCGGACAAACTCCTCCTCTCGGCTTCTCCGATGCCGTCGCCACCGGCCTTGCGCCGGATGGCGGCCTCTACCTGCCCGAGACGCTCCCTCAGTTTTCCGCGGCCGACCTCGCGCGCTTCGAATCGCTGCCTTACGCCGAGCTGTGCTTTGAGTTTCTGAAACTCTTTGCGACCGATATCGAGCCGTCCGTGCTCCGCGCGCTCATCGCCAAGAGCTACACGACGTTCTCCGATCCGCGCATCGCGCCCATCGTCAAACTCGACGAGCGCACGTCCGTCCTCGAACTCTTCCACGGCCCCACGCTCGCGTTCAAAGACTTCGCCCTCCAGTTGCTCGGCAATCTCTACGAGCACCAGTGCGCGCAGCGCGGCCAGACGATCAACGTCCTCGGCGCCACCTCTGGCGACACCGGCTCGGCCGCGATCCACGGACTCCTCGGCAAGCCCGGCACCGCGATCTTCATTCTCTATCCGGACGGTCGCACATCTCCGCTCCAAGAGCGCCAGATGGCCTGCACCGGCGCGGACAATGTCTATGCCCTCGCGATCGACGGTTCGTTCGACGACGCGCAGGCCGCGTTGAAGGATCTCTTCGCCGACCAGGATTTCCGCATGCGTCACCGTCTCTCGGCGGTGAATTCCATCAACCTGGCCCGCGTCCTCGCGCAGTGCGTTTATTATCTCTACGCGTATCTGCGCCTCCCGGCCGCGACGCGTGCCGAGACCGAATTCGTGGTGCCTACGGGTAATTTCGGCAACGTGCTCGCCGGTTGGATGCTCCAGAAAATGGGCGTGCCGATCCACAGCTTCAAGGTCGCCACCAACCAGAACGACATCCTCTACCGCCTGTTCACCACGGGCGATTATCGCGTGTCGTCGGTCGCGCCCTCGCTCGCGCCGTCGATGGACATTCAGGTTTCGAGCAACTTCGAGCGGTTCCTTTTCCTGAGCCTCGGACGCGACGCCTCGAAAGTCCGCGAGGTCATGGAGACGTTTAAGAAGACCGGCGGCTACACGTTCGACAACTTTGACCGTGACACGTTCAGCGCCTCGCGCTGCACCGACGCGCAGATACCGGGGATCATCAAGGACGTTTACCAGCGCTTCGGTTACGTGGTCGATCCGCACACCGCGTGCGGTTTCGCCGATCTGTCCAAGGACCGTCCGAGCCTCGTGCTCGCGACGGCGAGCCCGGCGAAGTTCCCCGACACGATCATCGCCGCCATCGGCGTGGAGCCGAAGGACCCGAGCCTGGAGGCGCTCAAGCAGCGTCCGCTGAAGAAGCACCTCTTGAAAGCCGATGCCGGCGCAATCCGCGCCTTCATCGACGCGAACGCGGTGTGAGTTGGGTGGACGGCGATCTCCGAGCGCCGTCTGAACCATCAGTCCGCAGACCGCGCCCGGAGGTCACGGTCCACCTTAACAAGCGTTTTCTGATTGGGAATGGATGTCTTCACACGCTATACGCGCCGACCGCCTGCACGCGGCCGCGGATGCTGACCACGCCGTAATCAGCAAAACCGTCGGTCATCTGCACTGGAACGCGGATGCGCACCTGGTCGCTCAGGAGAATGGTGGAGTTGAACTCCTTGTTCATCTCCTCGAGGCGGGCGGCGATGTTCACGGTGTCTCCCATCACGCAGTATTTCATGCGCGAGGCGCTGCCGATGTTGCCGGCGACGAGCGGGCCGGTGTGGATGCCCATGCGCGCCTCGATGCGCTCGACGCCGACCGCCTGCCAGCGCGTGGCGAGGCCGCGGGCCTCCCATTCGCCGTTGAGCTGGTTGAGGCGCTGGCGCATCTGGATCGCGCACTGCACGGCGTTGTGGGCGTGCTCGGCGTCGGGCAGGGGCAGGCCGAAGGCCGCGATGATGCCGTCGCCGGTGAAGTCGAGCAGACACCCGCGGTGCGACTCGATGATGGTGCTCATCGCCGCGAGGTATTCGTTGATGAGCTCGATGACCTCCTGAGGGGAAAACGCCTCGCTGATGCGCGTGTAGTTGCTCAGGTCGCAGAAGATGACGGTGGCCACACACTCGACGCCGCCGAGCGCGGGCGGTTTTCCGTCCTGCAGGAGTGCGGTCGCGAGTTCGCGGCTCACGTAGAGTCCGAAGGTTTCGCGCAACCGCTCACGGTCGCGCAGGTGGACGGCCATCGTGTCGAACTGCTCGGCGAGCAGGCCGAACTCGTCGCATGACGGCGCATGCAGGCGCGTGTCGAGCTTGCCGGCGGCGATGGCCGAGGCGGCGTCGAGCACGCGGGCGAGGGGACGCTGCACCTGGCGGCGCACGATCAGGGCAAGCACGACGACCGCGACAAACGCCACGCCGAAGACCCCCGCGCAAAACTTGACGACCTGCGCGCGCGTTTCATCGAGACGCAAGGCGAGCACATCCACGCCGATGATGCCGATCACGCGGCCGGAGGCGGTTTTGAGCGGTGCGTAGGCGGACTGGGTTTCGCCAAACTCGTCGCCATACGCGCGGTCCTCGACGGAGACGTGTTCGAAGCCCTGTAACATGAAGGGCATCTCAGTCGCGTCGTAGCGTTCGCCGACTTGGGCGACGCGGCTGATCTTCGACGCGTCGATCAGGAATCGAAGTTGTCCGGGCGTTTCCGTGGCCTGCAAAATGTAGATCGAATCGATGTCGGACTGGTTATCGACGATGCGCTTGAGCCGGGAGCGAAGCGAGGCAAGGGCCGGCGTGGATTCGTCGGGCGACGCGGGCAGGGAGTTGAGCGCGTCGGCGTCGATGGTCTCGGACAGCGCAAGCGCGAGCGATTGCAGGCGGGTGCCGAAAGAGTCGAGGCGCGCCTGCACGATGGAACGATAAGCAAACACACCCGTGAGCACCACGATCAGCAGCGTCGTCAGGCCGACGAGTGCGGCGACCTTGATATCGAATCGGCGCCACCACGGCAGCCGCACCAGCGTGGCTTCGCCCGACTCGGACGAGGATGAAACGGAGGAGACGATCGACTCAGTCATGGGAAAACGAACGCGGCTTCATGCAGATGGGTTACGGTTTAGGCCGGTGCATAACAAGTCGCCATTTGGGCCTATGAAGCGCTTTTGGCCGGCGGATCGGGCCTGTAAACCGCCGCTTGCCACCCGCCGCCTCACGCGCAAATCTGAACCTTCCATGAGTTCCGCCGTTAAAATCTACGACACCACTCTGCGCGATGGCACGCAGGGCGAAGGCATCAGCTTCTCGGTCACCGACAAACTGCTGATTACCGAGAAACTCGACCAGTTCGGCGTGGACTACATCGAGGGCGGTTTCCCCGGCTCCAATCCTCGTGACATCACCTATTTCGCGGAAGCCAAGAAACTTAAGCTCAAGCACGCCCGCCTCGCCGCGTTTGGTTCCACCCGTCGCGCCGGCACCAAGGCCTCCGAGGATGCACAGCTTAAAACCCTCCTGGATGCCGACACACCGGTCCTGACCCTCGTGGGCAAAACCTGGACGCTCCACGTCACCGAGATCCTTCGCACCACGCTCGAGGAAAACCTCGCGATGATCGAGGATTCCATCCGCTTCGTCACTTCGCAGGGCCGCGAGGTCGTTTATGACGCCGAACACTTTTTCGACGGTTACAAAGCCGATCCCGATTACGCCTTGAAGACCCTCGCCGCCGCCATCCGCGGAGGCGCCAGCAACCTGAGCGTGTGCGACACCAACGGCGGCACGCTGGTCGATGATTTCAAGACCATCGTCGGTCGCGTCGTGAAAGAGTTCGGCGCGGACAAAGTTGGCGTGCATTGCCACAACGACAGCGGTCTCGGCGTCGCCCTCACGCTGGCCGGCGTCGGCGCGGGCGCGACGCTCGTGCAAGGCACCGCCAACGGTTACGGCGAGCGCACGGGCAACGCCAATTTGTTCACCGTTCTCCCGAGCCTCTTCCTCAAGATGGACCGCACGGCCAACTGCGCGAAGAACCTCGGCCAGCTCCGCGAGCTGTCCCTCTACTTTGACGAACTCGCCAACCTGAAGCCTGACACCAAGGCGCCCTACATCGGCGCGTCGGCCTTCGCGCACAAGGGCGGACTCCACGCCAACGCCGCGCAGAAGGTGAAGTCCTCCTATGAGCACATCGATCCGTCGCTCGTGGGCAACCGCACGCGCGTGCTCGTCTCAGACATGGCCGGCCGTTCCAGCATCGCCATGAAGGCGAAGGAGCTCGGTCTCGATCTCGACGAGAAATCGCCCGCGATGAAGACCCTCATCGACGAGCTGAAGGAACTCGAATTCCGCGGCTACGAGTTCGAGGCGGCCGACGCCTCGCTCAAGCTGCTCATCGCCCGCGCACTCGGCCAGACGAAGACCTTCTTCGAGGTCGAGGGTTACCGCGTGAGCGTCGAGCGTCGCGGCAAGGAGTCGGTCTCCGAGGCCACCGTGAAGCTCAAGGTCAACGGCCAGTCCACGCACACCGTCGCCGAGTGCACCGGTCCGGTGGGCGCGCTCGACAAGGCCCTGCGCCTCGCGCTCGAGTCGGTTTATCCGCAGCTCAAGGAACTCGAACTGCGCGACTACAAAGTGCGCATTCTCGACAGCCGCGCCGGCGCCAACGCCCGCACGCGCGTCTTCATCGAGAGCGGAGACGGCAAGGAAATCTGGGGCACCGTCGGCGTGAGCGACAACGTGATCGACGCCTCCTGGGAGGCGCTCACCGACGCGGTGAACTACAAGCTGCTGCAGGCTTAAGTCCCGCTGAAAACCCGACGTTCGCGTCGGGTTTTTTATTTCATATTACGCGCCCCAAAATCATGAAACGCCTTCTCTGGATCGTTCCGTTGCTGGTGCTGCTCTTCGGCGGAATCGCCTGGGCCGTCTATGCGCGTTCGGCGCACGAAGACGAGGTGACCTACACCTGGCTGAAACCCCAGCGCCGCGACCTTGTGCAGGTCGTCACCGCCAACGGTTCGATCACGCCCATTCTCTCGACCGACATTCGCTCCGAGGTGAGCGGGCGCATTTTGAGCGTGCTGGTGAATCCAGGCGACGCGGTGCGCGCAAGCCAGCCGCTCATCGAACTCGATCCTAGCACGCTTCAGGTGCAGATCGACGAAGCCAAGCTCGCCATCGCCTCGTCGCAGCTGCGCGTCGAGCGCGCCACGCTGGAGTTCAACCGCATCGACACGCTGGCGACCCAGTCGTTTGTGAACGTCAAGGAGCAGCAGGAGGCGAGCATCTCCCGCCGTCTCGCCGAGACCGACCTCGAATCGCAAGGCGCGCGTCTGCGTTTGCTGGAGCGTTCGCTCGCCAAGACATCCATCGCCGCGCCTTACGACGGCACCGCGCTCAGCGTGGCGGCGCGTCCGGGCATGGTCGTCACCGGCGCCGACTCCGGACGTGAAGGTGTGACTCTCATCGAACTCGCCGACCTCAAACGCTTGCGCGTCGAGTTGTCGCTCAACGAAATCGATGCGGCCACCCTCGTGCTCGGCCAGGAGGTGAACATCACCTTTGAATCCGTTCCCGAGGCGCGGGCGAGCGGACGTATCACTTTCATTTCGCCGGCCGCCGCCAAGGCCGCCGGCGATGGACGCACGCGCGATTTCCCGGTGCAGATTGGCATCGAGAAATCCCACCCGCGCGTGAAGCCCGGTATGACGGCACGCGTGCACATCCAAGTGGCTTCCGTGCAAAAGGCGCTGTCGCTCGAAACCACAGCCGTGTTTTTCGACAGCAAGACCGACGAGACCTATGTCTTCACTCGTTCCAAGTTGCCTGCCACCGAGCCGGTGAAGACCATCGTGAAGATCGGTGTGCGCGACAATCAGTTCGTCGAGATCACCGAAGGCCTGAAGGAGATCGACGAGGTGTCCACCAAGCGTCCGCCCGCCGCGAAACCGGCTGCGAAGACCGATGCCCGCTGAAGTCCTCAGGCTGGTCGGCGTCTCGAAGCGTTATCGCATGGGCGAGAACGTCGTCACCGCGCTGGCCGACGCGAATTTCACGATCTACGAGGGCGATTTCGTGGCGATCCTCGGTCCGTCGGGTTCGGGCAAATCGACGCTCATGCACCTGCTGGGTTTCCTCGATTCGCCGACCGAAGGAGAAATTCTATTTGAAGGGAAACCCGTGTCGGTGCTCACCGAGTCAGCCCGCGCTCGCGTGCGTGCCGATAAAATCGGTTTCGTGTTTCAGGCGTTTAATCTCCTGCCGCGTCTCAACGTGCGCGCCAACGTGCACCTGCCGCTCTCCTACAACTCGATTCCGCCGGCCGACGCCGATGAACGTGTCGAGCGCGCACTGGCCCGCGTAAGCATGACGGCACGCGCGTTCCACCGTCCGGGCGAACTTTCCGGCGGACAACGCCAGCGCGTGGCCATCGCGCGTGCGTTGGTGAACGAGCCGCGCATCCTGCTCGCCGACGAGCCGACAGGTAACCTCGACAGCCATACCGCCGCTTCGATTCTCAATCTCTTCAAAGAACTGAATGCGCAGGGTCGCACCATCGTGCTGGTGACGCATTCGCCGGAGATCGCCTCGCATTTCAAGCGCCGTCTGCACGTGCTCGACGGCCGCGTGGAGGAGCACACCGCATGAACTGGTTGAACGGCGTGTTCAACGGCCTCGGTGAAGTGTGGGCGCACAAGCTGCGTTCCTCGCTCACCATTGCCTGCGTGCTGCTGGGCGTGGCGTCCATGGTTGTTACGACCGGTTTCATGGAAGGGCTTTTTTCGGGTTGGAAAGCGTCGATCGAGGAGTCGGGTGGTTTGGAGAAACTTTCAAGCGGCTACGATGTCGTGCCGGAACGCCAGCGTCCGCTGACGAGTCTTTCGCCCGGCCTCACGCTCGACGACGCGCGCGCGGTGAGGGAGTTGATTCCCGGTGTTCGTTTTGTTTCGCCGGAGATCGACCTGAGCAACGTGCAGCTCACCCGCGGCACGCGCCGCTCGGTGCAGCGCGTGCAGGGCGTGGAAAATGACGTCTTCGAGATCAACCGCTACGAAGTCGCCCTGGGCCGGCGTTTCAGCGATCTGGACCAACGCGACGTGGCCAGCGTGGTCATCATCGGGTCGAAGGTTTTTGAGGATTTGTTCGATCCGCAGGACGACCCGCTCGGGCAATACATCAACGTCAACGGACGCCCCTTCTTGGTGGTGGGCCTGTTGAAGCACTACGAATTGTTTTACGGCAGCTACAACGCGATGGAGCGGAAGAACAGCATCGCGTTCATTCCGGTGTCCACGATGGCGATCAAGCTGCAGAACACGGTGCGGCTCACCTGGCTGAACCATAAGATCGAAGACGTGGGCCGCTTGGACGAGGCGGTGGATGCGGTGCAAAACCTCTATTACCACCGGCATCGCGGCGTGCTGGATTTCAGGGTCGATACGCAGCAGCAGCAGCTTTCCAGCTACAACCAGATGAAGACAGCGTTTGTGCTCGGCGGCGCGGCCATCGCGGGCGTGTCGCTGCTGGTGAGCGGCATCGGCATCATGAACCTGATGCTGGCCTCGATCAACGAACGCGTGCGCGAGATCGGCGTGCGCAAGGCGGTGGGTGCTTCGCCCTTTAATATTTTCTGCCAGTTTCTGGCCGAGGCGGTGACGCTCAGCCTGATTGGCGGCGTGCTCGGCATCGGTGTGGCCGTGGTGATGATCAAGGGGCTTCAGGAGGTGGTGCCGCCGGGCAGCCAGCCGCTGCTGGTGGGTTCGGCGTTTGTGGTCGGCTTTGCGTTTAGCGTGACGGCGGGCGTGCTGGCGGGAATTTATCCGGCGATCCAGGCGTCGCGCTTGGATCCGATCGAAGCGCTGCGCTACGAGTGACGGACGCCTCCGGAGGTGGACCGTGACCTCCAGGCGCGGTCTGCGGGCTGATGGTTCAGACGGCGCTCGGAGATCGCCGTCCATCTCCCAGCCGCCGCCTTACCTTTCAGATCAGTCCGGCGGTGCGGAAGCTGTAATGGCCGAGGCCGGACGGATCACTGGCCGGGCGGCCGAGGATGATGTGATCGATCAGTTGGATGTCCACGGCCTGCGCGGCGTCGCGGAGCTGGCGCGTCATTTTGATATCGGCCGAGCTCGGAGTCGGGTCGCCTGATGGGTGATTATGCGCGCAGAGCACGGCGGCGGCGGATTCTTTGATGGCCTCGCGGAAGACTTCGCGCGGGTGCGCGAGGGTGTTGGTGGCGGTGCCCGAGGTGAGCTCGACGCACTTCATAAGGCGATTCTTGCGGTTGAGGCAGAGCACCCAAAATTTTTCCACGACGAGGCCGTGGACGAGCGGACGGAGATAGTCAGCGGCTATTTCAGCGCTATCGAGCAGCGGCATCGGATCGGGGTTGGCGGATTGCTCGATGGTGCGCCGGGCAATCTCCATCACGGTGATGAGCTGGAGGGCTTTGATGCGGCCGATGCCCTTGAGTTTTTTGAAGTCGGCCTCGCGCCATTGGATGAGACCGGCGAGCGAACCGGCTTCGGCGATGAGGCGGTTGGAGAGCGTGAGGACGTCGTGGCCCTGCGTGCCGCTGCGCAGGATCATGGCGAGAAGTTCGCTGTCGCTCAGGGCGCGGGCTCCGTGTTTTTCGAGGCGTTCCTGCGGGCGTTCGCCGGCGGCGAGGGTTTTGAGGCGATTGGCGGGGGCGGGCTCGGTTGGCATGAGGGACGTGACGTCCTTACTGCAATTTCCGGGCCTCTTCGTCGGCGATGCGCGTGATGTATTTTTGGAAGTCGGGATCTTCGCCTTCGAGAAGGTTGGCCAGCAGGCTGCGGAAGTCGGAGCGGCGGCACCAGTAGCGCATGTAGTCTTCCCACGTCTGCCAGAGGCGGGCGGCCTGGCGGCTCATGTCGTCTTCATAGACGAGGATGTAGGCGCGTTCGAAGATGGAGATGAGGAGTTCGAAGAGGATGTTGCGGCGTTCGATCTGGTCGGGGTTGAACGGGGCGGCCGGGGCCGACTGGGTCATCAGGTGGAGGTCGGCGTTGGTGAGGACGAGGCGGAGGAATTTGGAGTATTCGTCGGAGAGCTGGAGGTAGAGTTCCTCGTCGTCGTTGATCCGTTCCTTCTGCTGTTCTTTGATGAACACCCAGATGCCGAAAGGCAGCGCGATGATGGTGACGATGTAGCTGAGGGCTTCGAGCCATTCCATGGTCGTCATGCATGCAAGGTAGCGCGATGAGACGGGGAGGCAAGGGCGGGGCGATCAGACGAAGCGGACACAAAAAAGACCCGACCGGGTGGTCGGGTCTCCAGTGAGAGCGGAGGCCGGCGGATGCCTCAGTAAATCTTCACGTAGGCGTTGCGGCGGAGGCGCTCGATCCAGCGGGCTTCGGAGTCGCGGGCCATCAGATTGGAGAGGATTTTCTCGATCTGTTCGCGCACGTCGGCGAGGGACTGGGTGCCGGCGAATTTGCGGTCCTCGACGTAGAGAATGTAAACAGCCTCGGGGGCGACGATGGGAGCGGTGATCTGTCCCTTTTCGAGTTTGAAGAGGGGCTCGCTGAACTCGGGTTTGAGATCGGCGCGGGGCTGCCAGCCCCAGTCGCCGCCCTTGGCGCGCTTGGAGTCCTGGCTGAGTTCGCGGGCGAGGTCTTCGAATTTTTCCCCGGTCTTGAAACGGGCGGTGACGACGTTGGCGCGGGCGAGCAGGCGCTCGTCGGTCTCGCCTTCCTGGCGGGTGAGGGAGAGCAGGCGCATGTTGACCTGGTCGTCCTGGAAGAAGCGTTCCTTGTTTTCCTTATAGAAGGCTTCGACGCGGGCGGGGCTGACGATGCTCTGGCTCTTGCGCTGCTGTTCGCGCATGTAGTCGTAGATCATGTCGTCTTCGACCTTCTTGCGGTATTCGCGGTAGGTGAGGCCGGAGTTGCGGAGGTAGGCGAGGAACTTGGCGCGGTCACCGTCGAAGCGGCGGATCTGCTCCTCGGCGATGGCGTTGTTGATGTAGCTCTCGGGGACCTTGCGTTTGTCGTCCTTCTTGAAGTCCTTCACGATCAGGATGCGGTCGATCATCTCCTGGATGATTTCGTCCTGCAGGGCCTCGAGGCGCTGGTTGAATTCCTTCTCGTTGCGGGCGGAGCGCTGGAGCGCGGGCACGCGGGGGGCGATTTCGCGGCGGAGGTCATCGACGGTGATGACTTTGTCCTCGGCGACGGCGACGACGCCGTTGGCGAAACGGAGCGCCAAGTTGTCGGCGGGCGAAGCGGTGGTGGCGGGGGCGGCAGTCTGGGCGACGGCGGCGAACGAAAGCGAAGTGGCGACGGCGCCGAGGAGGCAGAGACGGTGAAACGTCATGGGTGGGTCAGATTGAGCAGGAACGAGGGAATTTCCGTTAACCGTAGGAGGGGCTTCGGGGCGGTCAACCGTGGAAACCGGCGGAACGACGAGCCCAAAACGGCCGGCTACGAGTCAACGGCAACACAGTGGGACGTAGATGGATGGCGGATGTTCCGTTCCCACGTCATACCAGCCAGTGGAGTCTCCCGGTCACTCGGCCCGCCAGACCTTGAGCGAACGGAGGATCATATCACCGGAACCGTCGTCGTAGGCGGAGTCGGGCAGGGCCTTCACCGCGACGTTGGTCAGAGGATACCAGTTCTCGCCCTTGAACGGGTTGGCGTAGCGCATGGTCTCGACGCCGTCGATGAACATGGTGATCCACTCTGGTGCGACGGTGACGGCGAACGTGTGGAACTCCGTGTCGAGTGTGTCGGCCAAGCCGAAGGTGCTCATCTTCATGTTCATCGCCGGGCGGGTGAACGTGCGGTTGTTGTTGGTGCCGCCATGGAGGTTGGTCGAGAGGCTGGCGTTGAAGCGCCAGGAGCCGTTGTAGCCAAAGCCCTCGTAAACATCGATCTCGGGCGGCCAGCCGCCGGTCGGCACCAACCACAGGGCGGGCCAGGAGCCTTTGCGGTTGGGCATCTTCACGACCCATTCGACGCTGCCGTATTTGAACTGTGTCTCGGGTGTGCGATGGCCGGAAAGCATTGAAGCCAGGAATGGATAGAGCGTGGCGGGCGAGCCGACGGGGATGGGTTTTTCGAGACGGCGCGAGGTGAGGATGAGTCCTTCGGGGCCGCGTGTGACGACGCCTTGGTTAACGGTGCCGTAATAGCCGGTCTCGCCATTGCCAGGTTGCGTGCGGCCGTGGGAGAGGGAGGTCGTAAAGGTGTTCGGACCGCCCTTGTCATCGAACCGGATCGTCTCGGGCGTGCCTGAGTAGACCAAGTCGCCAAACGGGTCGAACGTGAATGCCGGCCGGCTGGTGTCGGCGGCGGCCGCGTTGACCGCGGCGTCCTTGGCGGTGATCTCGATGCCGCTGCCCAGACGCTTGGCACCGTCGGGGACGGCGGGTTGGACGGCCTTCACGGTGTTGCCCTCGGTCATGCCATCCACGCTGAACGCGATGGTTTTGGTGAGAGGATCACCCGGGCGGAAGATGACGGCTTTCGTCACATCCGGTGTGGCGCGACCGCCGGAGCCGTTGAAGACGCGGACGTAGGCGATGACGGTGTTGGCGGTCGGCTTGTCGAGAGTGACGGGCACGTGAACCACCTTGGCACCAACGGGCACATCGACCGCGCCAATGGAAACACCGGCGATGGCCGGGTATTTTTTGCCTTTGCCGTAGATGTCGGCGGGGTCGTCGATTTTGGTGAGCAGGCCGATGTGGGCGTCGAGCTGGGCGGAAACGCGGCCGACGGCGTCTTTGGCCGTGGTTACCTTTTTGAGCAGTTCTTTGTCGGCGGAAGATTGAGTGATCTGGCTGAGAGCGGTCTCGGCGGTGCGGGTGTCCTCGCGGAGTTCCTGGGCCTGTTTGAGCGTCAGCTCCTGGGCCGGAAGCAGCAGGATGCTGGAAAAGGAAACGGCGGTTAGAAAAGCGAGACGTGCGAGGGGAGGAATCATGGGTTCACCGAGGGCAAGACGAACTGCGCAGGGTGGGTCAGAATAACAGAGGTGGACGCGCACGTGTTAGTTCACAGCCGACTTTGTCCGTGTGAATTGCCGACCGGAGGACGGAGTGAGCGGGGCGTTTCCTCTGCTTCAGAGATTGCCGAGGAAGGTAAGAATTTCCTTCAGACGGGCCAAGGGCTTCGGGGCGGTGAGGCGGGGGAAGCGGGAGCCGGCGAGCATGACGTAGTCGTCGCGAATGCCGGAGCCGCGGAGGCATTTGAGGCGGGAGCCATCGGTCTCGACGCTGATGATGCCGGCTTGCTCGGCGCGGATGCGGATTTCGGTGATGAGGAGCAAGGCGCGGACTTCGTCGCTGAATTTGCCGAAGCGGTCGCGGAAGTCGGATTCGATTTCTTTGAGCTGCGTCGGATTACCGGCCATCGCCAGGCGGCGGTAGAAGTCGATGCGGAGGCGGGTTTCGGTGATGTAGGCCGAGGGGATGCGGGCCTGGATCTTGGCGACTTCCACGGCGCCGGCGGCGGATTGTTCGGCGGCTTTGATGGATTGGTAGCTGGTGAGCTGTGAGCTAGGAGCTGTGAGCTGTGAGCTCGCGGCACTTTCTCCGACGAAGACGAAGTCGAGTTTGACGTTGGCGCGGATGGCGGCGGCTTGTTTGTCGCCTTTGAGGCGCGCGACGGATTGGCGGAGCAACTGGCAATAGAGCTCAAAACCTACGCCGATGATGTGACCGCTTTGCTGCGAGCCGAGGAGGTTGCCGGCGCCGCGGAGTTCGAGGTCGCGCATCGCGATGCGGAAGCCGGCGCCGAGCTGGTTGTGGGTGCGCAGGGCGTTGAGGCGTTCGCGGGTGATCTCGACCAGGCGCGTGTGGCGGTGGAGGAGGAGGTAGGCGTAGGCCTGGTGTTTGAAGCGGCCTACGCGTCCGCGGAGTTGGTAGAGTTGCGAGAGGCCGAAGCGGTCGGCGCCTTCGATGATGATCGTGTTGCAGTTCGGGATATCGAGGCCGGTCTCGATGATGGTGGTGCAGACGAGGACCTGGTGTTTGCCGGCGACGAAGTCGGTCATCTCGCGCTCGAGTTCGTGTTCGTCCATCTGGCCATGGCCGACCCCGATGGTGACGTCGGGCAACATTTCGCGGAGGCGGGCGGCGACGAGGTTGATCGTCTGCACGCGGTTGTGGAGGTAGAAAACTTGTCCGCCTCGGCGGAGTTCGTGGCGGATGGCGTCCACGACGAGTTTTTCGTCGTAGGTTTTGACGATGGTCTGGATCGGGTGGCGGTTGACGGGCGCGGTTTCGATGACGGACATGTCGCGTGCTCCGGTCATGGCCATGTAGAGCGTGCGCGGGATGGGCGTGGCGGACATCGAGAGGATGTCCACGGAGGTGCGCATGGCTTTGAGGCGCTCCTTGTGTTTCACGCCGAAGCGTTGCTCTTCGTCCACGATGACGAGGCCGAGGTCTTTGAAGGCGACGCGGTCGGTGAGGAGGGCGTGGGTGCCGATGAGGATGTCCACCTGGCCGGCGGCGGTTTCATGGAGGATGCGGTTGACTTCGCCCTTGGTGCGGAAGCGGCTGACCATCTCGACGGCGATGGGGTAGCCCGCCATGCGTTCGCGGAAGGTGTTGAGATGTTGCTGCGCGAGGATCGTGGTGGGGACGAGGATGGCGACCTGCTTGCCGCCCTGGACGACCTTGAAGGCAGCGCGGATGGCGACCTCGGTTTTGCCGAAGCCGACGTCGCCGCAGATGAGGCGGTCCATGGGGCGGGCGCGTTCGAGATCGGCTTTGGTGGCTTCGATGGCGGTGAGCTGGTCTTTCGTTTCGGTGAAGGGGAAGGAGCCCTCGAATTCCTTCTGCCAGTCGTTATCGGGCGGGAAGGCGTGGCCGGGTTGAGCTTCGCGCTGGGCTTGGATTTTGAGGAGGTCGGCGGCGAGGTCGATGGTGGCGCGCTCGGCGGCCTGGCGGGTTTTTTCCCAGCGGCCGGAGCCGACTTTGCCGAGTTGGGGTTTGGCTTTGCCGAGGCCGACGTAGCGGCTGATGAGGTGCGACTCCTGGAGCGGGACGTGGAGGGTGACGCCGTCGTCGAATTCGAGGGAGATGACTTCGCGTTGTCCGTCGCGTGTATCCAGTTTTGTGAGACCGCGGTAGAGGGCGATGCCGTGCTGGAGGTGGACGACGAAGTCACCTTCGACGAGTTCGGAGAAGTCGAGGAGTTGGTCTACCTGGGCGCGGGTGACGAGGGCGCGTTGTTGGGTGCCGGTGACGCGGCGGGTGCGCTGGCGTCCGAAGAGTTCGGTTTCGGTGACGAGGACGAGTCCGCCGATCTCGCCGAGTTTGCGTTTGGGCAGAGTTGACCAGAGGAGGCCGGCACCGGCGCGATAGGTGCAGCGGAAACCTTCGTTGAGGGTGCCGCGGACCCAGAGCGGTTGCAGGCCTTTGAAGCGCGGGTCTTCGGCGAGGATTTCTTTGACGCGCTGTTCTTCGCCTTCTTTGGAGACGACGAAGGCGAGGCCGTAGCCGTCTTTTTTCCAGGCGACGAGTTGGGTGAGGAAGGTGCGGCGGGCGTCTTCCTCGGCGGAGAGGCGTTCCTGGGCGACGAGGTCGTCGGACGGGTAGGTGCGGTGGTGGACGAGGCTCTCGGTGTCCCAGGTGATCTCGGTGACGCCGTCGCCGTCGAAGAGCGCGGCGGCTTCGTCGATATCGGCGAGACCGAAGGCGCCGGAGGCTTTGAGGAGGATGGGCGAGAGTTGATCAAAACCTTCGCGGGCGAAGGAGGAGAATTCTTCGTCGAGGGAGGCGGGTTCGACGAAGACGAGTTGGGTGAGGGGCGAGAGGTAGTCGGCGATGCCGGTTTTGGAGGCGTCGAGTTTGAGGCGGGGCGAGGCGGAGAGCGTGATGGTGTCGATCTGTTCTCCGGAGCGCTGGGTGACGGGATCGAAGGCGCGGATGTCTTCGATTTCGTCGCCGAAGAAATCGAGGCGGTAGGGCTGGCTGGCGGTGATCGGATAGACGTCGATGATGCCGCCGCGGATCGCGTAGTGTCCGGGGGATTCGCAGACGGCTTCGCTGTCGTAGTCGAGGGACTGGAGGGTTTCGAGGAGGGCGGCGAAGGGTTGGGATTGTCCGCGGGTGATCGTAATTTCGCGGGTGGAGAACGCTTCGAGGGCGGGGACGGGTTGGAGGAGGGCGGCGGGCGTCGTGAGGATCAGAAGCTGAGAGCCAAGAGCTGAGAGCTGAGAGCTCGGAACGGAGCGGGCGGAACGGAGGCGGGAAAGGACGGTGGTGCGGTCGGCGGAGGCGGCGAAGGCTTCGCGCATGTCGCGGCTGTCGGGTATCGATTCGGGGAAGACGATCGTCTCGATGGCGGCGGGGTTGCCGCCGGCGGAGCGGTGGAAGAAGGCGAGGTCTTCGGCGAGTTGTTCGGCGTGCTTGAGGTCCTCGGTGATCACCAGCCACACGGGTGCGGGGTGTCCGCGCGTGAGCTCGGCGATGACGGCGCCGCGGGCGGGCGGGCAGACACCGGTGAGCTTGATGCGGGTGAGATGGGCGTGGGCGGACATGGACGGAGGACGGAAGACAGCGGCCGGAGACCGGAGGAGGACGGAACGGACAGCGGACGGGGCTGCAAGTGCGCCGATTACATTTCGGAGGCGAGCGCGGCGCGGGCGGCGGCTTCTTCGGCGGCTTTTTTTGAGGTGCCGGTGCCGGTGCCGAGGGCGCGATCGGCGAGAAAGACGGTGGAGCGGTATTCCTTGGCGTGGTCGGGACCGCCGGCGAGGACGGTTTCGTAGCGGAGGGCACCCGTGCCGTGGGCGGGTTGCACGCGTTCCTGGAGACGGCCTTTGGGGTTGGCGTCATCCAGGCGGAGGCTGGCGAGGCGGGCGTCGAGGTTGCCGTAGGTGCGTTCGATGAAGGACTGGGCGGCGGGGAGTCCGCCATCGAGGAAGATCGCGCCGACCACGGCTTCGTAGGCGTCGCCGGCGACGGTGGGGGAGCCGCCGGTTTTTTGCTCGGAGATGCAGAGGCGCAGGTGCGCGGGCAGGTCGAGTTCGCGGGCGAGTTCGCCGAGGAAAAGGCCGTTGGTGAGGGCGACGCGGAGGCGGCTGAGTTCGCCTTCGCGCTCGGCGGGGCGGAGGTTGAAGAGGGAGGCGGTGACGACGAATTGGATGACGGCGTCGCCCAAAAATTCGAGGCGTTGGTAGTGGTCGCCGTCGGTCGGGTGTTCGTTGGCGTAGCCGGGGTGGGTGAGCGCCTGCTGGAGGAGCGCGGGGTTGGCGAACACGTGGCCGAGGCGAGACTGGAGGGAGGCGGTCATGACGAGGCGCTGGCGTAACGGCGGAGTCCGCGGTTGAAGGTCCACACGGCGAACGTGAGCCAGAAAAGAGTCACGGCGAGAAGCCAGAGGGCGTTGAGCCAGTCGAAGCGGGGCTGAATGAGGAGATTCGCAGGGACGTTGCTTACGACGACGGCGGGCAGGAGCCAGACGAACAGGATGCTGGCGACGCCCTTGAAGGCCTGACGGGGGAGGCGGGAAAATTCCATCAACGTAAAGTAGCTGCCTTCGATACCCTGGGCGGCGCCGAGCCAGAAGGTGAGCGAGACGGTGATGAGGAGGATGCTGTAATTGATGAGCAGGCCGCAGAGGATCATGAACGCGTAGAGCACGAGTTCACCGAAGGACGGGGTGAGGCCGAGCTTGTTGATGGCAAAGACAACCACGGCCACGGCGACGATGACGTTGGCGATGCCGTCGAGATCGATCTTGCGGGTGGAGACCATGACCAGCGGATTACCGGGTTGGGCGAGGAAGAAGTCGAAGTGGCCGGTGCGGACGTTGCGGGCCATCTCGAAAAGGTTGGTCCAGAAAAAGCCCATGATGAGGCGTTGCACGATCATGGAGCTGCCGACGAGGAGGAGCATCTGGTATTTGGACCAGCCGGCGATGGAGTCGGTGTGGTCATACACCACCTGGATGAGCAGGAGGTTGACGCCCATCCAGACGAACTCAACGAGAGCCCACATGATGAAATCGAAACGGAACATCATCGTGCGCACGACGGAGTAGCGGGCGCAGGCGAGCCAGATGCGGATGTAGTCGATGAGCTTCATGGCGAGGGCATCAGCCGCCGACGGCGGTGTGGCGGCGGAGGCCGCGGGACCAGAGGAGTTGGGCGAGGGCGAGCAGGACGACGACCCAGAAGGCTTGGATCACGAGGCCGTTCATCGCGGTCGCCTGGTCGGTGATGCGTCCGGTGAAAATGGCCGTGGGGAAATACATCTGGTAATAATACGGCAGCCATTGGGAGATGCGGTAGAACCAGCCGGGCATCAGATCGAGCGGGAACATCTGGCCGCCGAGGACGGTTTCAATGGCGAGCGAAAGGATGATGAAGGACTGGATCTCGAGAAACCAGAACGTCAGGAGTCCGAAGATGTAGGCGATGGTGAACTGGATCAGCGCGGCCATGATCATGGCGGGCAGACCGAGGGCGAGACGCCAGAGTTCGTCGGGCAGAACGATGTGTTCTTTGAGGAGCGGGAGCGCGACGAGCACGGGGACGAGGACGAGCGCTCCGGAGACGAGGCGGGCGGCGACGAAGATGCTGAAGCGGTAGAGGTAGTAGTTGATCGGCTTCAGCAGGAACTGGTTGATGAGTCCGTTGCGGATGTCCTCGCTGATCTGGTAGTCCTCGTTGAAGGCGCCGATGAAGAACTGCATCACCAGGATGACGATGAAGTAGGTGAGCGTCTGGTTGAGATCGAAGCCGCCGATGTCGGTCTGGCCGGCGTAGGCCGCGCCCCAGAGGATGAAGACGAAGGCGAGATGGAAGAGTGAGAAGAGCGCGCGAATGCCGAAGTTCCACCGATAAACGATGTTACTCTGGAGCCCGATGAGGAAAGCGTGCCGGTATTTGGCGAAGGACATGCGGATGCGGAGTTTTAACGCAAAGACGCCAAGTCGCAAAGGGCGCGGAGCGGAATCCGTGGAATTACTTCAGTCCGAAGCGGGCGATGACTTCCTTGGCCAGGTTTTTGTAGGCGGTGGCTCCGGGGGAGAGCGGATCGTAGTCGAAGATCGTTTTGCCGAAGCTGGGGGCCTCGCTCAGGCGGATGGTGCGCGGGATGACCGTGTTGAAGATTTTTTCGGGGAGATGCTTTTTCACTTCGTCCACGACCTGGCGGGAGAGATTGGTGCGGATGTCGAACATGGTCATGACCACGCCGCCGAGTTCGAGGGTGTTGTTGAGTCCGGCGGCCTTGATGCGGTCGAGGTTGCGCAGGATCTGGCCGAGACCTTCGAGGGCCATGTATTCGCACTGGAGGGCGATCAAGAGGAAGTCGGCGGCGGCGAGGCTGTTCATCGACAGCATGCCCATGGACGGAGGGCAATCGATGATGATGACTTTGAAGCCGCCGGAGTTTTTAAGCGGCTCGAGAATGGTGCGGAGTTTGGCCAGGTAGTTTTCGGACTGGGCGATTTCGATTTCGGCGGCGGCGAGATCTTCCTCGGACGGGATGAGGGAGAGGTATTCGTATTGGGTGGGGACCACCATTTCGATGGCGGTGCCTTCGCCGTTGAGCGGGCCGTAGAGGGAGCGGCCCGGGGTTTTCTCTACGCCGACGGCGCTGGTGGCGTTGGCCTGAGGATCAAGATCGATGAGGAGGGTATGGATCTTTTTCTCGGCGAGTGCGGCGGCGAGGTTGACGGCGGTGGTGGTTTTGCCGACGCCGCCCTTCTGGTTGGCGATGGTGAAGACGAGAGAAGGCATGGTGGTAATGCCCAATGACCAATGACGAATGACCAATGGGCAAAGAAAAAACCGCCGGTCGGCAGACGGGCGGTTTAAAGAGGCCGGAAAATTGGAGGCGCGAGCCGGAATCGAACCGGCGGTAGAGCTTTTGCAGAGCTCGGCCTTACCACTTGGCTATCGCGCCCTTCGTTGAAGGAGGGCGGAACTTGCGTGAAAAAATCGCCGTCCGCAAGAACGGAAACACGGGACTGTCGGGGAAGTCCCCTGGCTAGGTTACTACTGAGGCTTTCCGGTCTTCGCCCATGGGGAAGACCGGGTTGCTGTGGCCGATTTCATAGTCAGCCATGACACTGAAATAGAAGGTCGAACCTTCGCCGACCCGACTGTCCACCGAGATGGCGCCGCCCATGCGTTCGCAGAGGCGTTTGGCGATGATCAAGCCGAGTCCGGTGCCGCCGCGACGGCGTTTGGCGGAGGTGTCAACCTGGCTGAAGGGACGGAAGAGCTGATGAAGTTTTTCAGCGGGGATACCGATGCCGGTGTCGCGCACGCTGAATTGGAGGCGCACGGAACGGCGAAGGCCGTCACGGAGGGCTTCCTCGGGGAGGGCGGCCGCGGTCACGGTGATGCCGCCCTTTTCAGTGAACTTGATGGCGTTGCCCACGAGGTTGCTGAGAATCTGGCGGATGCGGCCGTGGTCGCTGTTGACGAGGACGGGCATGCCGGGGGCGATCTCGGTCGTGATGGTGAGGCCGGCGTCACGGGCGCGGGGACCAAAGAGATGGCCGATTTCCTCGATGCAATCGCGCATGGGGAACGGGGCGTGGTCGATCTCGATCTTGCCGGCTTCGATTTTGGAGAGATCGAGGATGTCGCTGATGAGCGTTTCCAGCGTTTGTCCGCTGGTGCTGATCATGTCCACGAACGAGCGCTGTTCAGTGGTGAGCTGGGAGTCACGCAGGAGTTTGGCGAAGCCGATGACGCCGTTGATGGGTGTGCGGATCTCGTGGCTGACGATGGCGAGGAATTCGCTCTTGGCGCGGTCGGCGGACTCGGCGGCTTCCTTGGCGGCGACGAGGGCGAGTTCGGCTTCCTTGCGGGCGGTGACGTCGTGGCCGACGGCCTGGTATTCGATGGTGTCGCCGTCGGAATTTTTAATGGCGCGATGAGTCCAGGAGTGGATGACCGTGACACGATTGGGATCCTCACTGGAGTGCTCAAAACTGGCAGCCTCGGGGAGCGGATTGACGTGCGGCTTGATGAGACCGGCGGTCAGAAGGAGGCAGGGCTGGCCGATCAACTCGAGCCGTTTGCGGGCGAGGAAACGGGCGTAGGCACCGTTGACAAAGGTGAGTTTGCCTTCGGGCGTGTAGCGGCAAATGAGGTCAGCCTGGTCTTCGACGACGGCGCGATAGCTGGCTTCGAGTTTTTGCAGGGCCTGGGCCATGCGTTCGATTTTGCGGGCGAGGCCGATGACTTCGTCGTGGATTTCGTCGTGATCGCCTTCGGTCTGAGGCTCGGCCCGGTTGGATACCTCGCGCAGGCGGACCATGAGCGAGCGGTCCCATACATAGCCGCCGACCACGAGCAGGACGCACCCGATGATGGACATGCAGATGACATAATACTGCGGCGAGAGCTCTTTTTCGGACAGGATCGCCGGAAGAATGATGGCGGTCAGTGCGGCCAGCAGGGCGATGACCAAGGCGAAAATCAGCACGGTTTTTCTGCGCTGGACTGAACTCATGGGCGCCATTTGTGCCTTAGAGTATGAGCGTAGTCTATGCCAAACACCGACCTGCGGCGGGCGGGTAGATGTGACCGTGGTCAGGCCAGCCGGCCGGGGAACGTGAGTTCGGCGACGGCGGATTTATCGAGGCCGCCGCGACCGAGGGCGACAAGGCGGTCGTATTGGAGTTTGGTGGCGGCGGCGAGGGGCAGGCTGAGGCCGGCCTCGGCCCCGAGAGTCCATGCAATGGTGGAGTCCTTGGCGGCGTGGGCTCCGGAGAAGTAGCAGTCGTGCGCACGGTTTTGCATGTCTTCGCCGTCGGTCTTGAGGACCTGGGAGTTGGCACCGGTTTGGGAAAAGACTTCGCGCAACACGTCGAGGTCGAGACCGAGCGCGTTGCCGAGGCCAAGGCCTTCGGCGAGGGCGGCGGTGTTGATGTTCATGACCATGTTGACGAGCGCCTTCACCTGCGCGGCCTGGCCGGCGGGACCGACGTAGCGGAGGGCGTTACTCAGGTCTTTGAGAAGGGGTTCGAGGCGGTCAAAAGTGGCGCGGTCGCCGGCGCACATGAGATAGAGCGTGCCGTTGCGGGCCTGAGGAATGGACGAGGCCATGCAGGCTTCGAGGGTGGCGGCGCCGGCGGAAGATGCGCGGCGGGCGGACTCGACGTGGACTTTTGGGGTGAGCGTGGCGCAGTTGATGAAGGTCTTGCCTTGGGCTCCTGTGAGCAGGCTGTCGGCGCCGGAGGTGGGATCGGAAAAGACGGCGAGTTGCGCGGCATCGTCGGTGACGACGGTGATGATGATATCGGCGGACGAGGTGACCTCGGCGAGAGTGGTGGCGTGGCGCGCACCTAGCTCGGCGGCAAGGGCGGTGGCGGACGGGGCGTGGACGTCGTAAACGGCGGTGACGGTGCGGCCGCAATCGAGTTTGAGGCGGCGGGCCATGTTGGCACCCATGCGACCGACTCCGACAAAGGCGATGGTTTCAAGCATCGGGCAACGGAAGGATTTTTTTGAGAAAAGAAAGCGCGGCGCGGAAATTTTTCAGCGGGCGAAAAACGGGTTATGCTGTTTTTCGAGGGCAAGGGTGGTGAGCGGTCCGTGGCCGGGGGCGATTACGGTGTTGCGCGGGAGGGTGAAGATTTTCTCGTGGTTGTTGCGCAACTGCTCGGCGTAGTGATCGGCGCTGCCGCCCATCGAGGAGGCGAAAAGCGAGTCGCCGACGATGGCAAGCGGCCAGCTGAGTCCGGTGACAAAGAACGTGGCCATACCGGGCGAGTGGCCCGGGGTGAAGAGGGTTTTCACGGCGAGTTCGCCGATGTGGAAGTGGGCGTTTTCGGAGAAGGTTTTGGCCTTCGGGTGGGCGATGGGCTCGAGTTCGCTCGACCAGATGTCGGCGCCGGGGCAGGCGGCGACGATGGCGGGGAGCGCCTCGATGTGGTCCTCGTGGGTGTGGGTGATGAAGATGTGGCGCACGTCGAGATCCTCGGCCTCGATGGTGGCGATGAGACCCTCGGCGTTGGCTCCGGTGTCGAACACGGCGGCGGAGCGTGAACGGGTGTCCCAGAGCAGGTAATTGTTCACGGTCATGTCGCCGTGAGGGGTGTTGAACATCGCGAGGCCGCGGGCGAAGACGGGGGCGATGGGGTAAAAGCGTTTGTGCGCGAGGTCGTCGAGGGCGGTGGCGCTGAGTTTGAGGTGGCGGGCGATGCGACGGATGACGATGTCGTTGACCTCGCCGGCTTTCACGGCGGCGAGATCCTCAATCGTGATCTCGGCGCGCTTGGCGAGTTGTTCATCGCTGATCTTCAGGCCGCGCTGGGCTTTGGCGATGACGTCGGTAAAATTATCTTCGAGAGGGAGGCGGGCCATGTGTTAATAACGAGTCGTCAGCCGACTCGCGCAAGCAGTAAGGCGGTAATCAAACGGGAAGCGTGATGACGCGTCCGGTGCGGGCGGACTCATAAACGGCGTTGATCAACGCCACGGCGGCGCGTCCGGCGACGCCATCGACGAGCGGCGTGCCGTTGGTGCGCACGGCGCGGATGAAGTCGGCGAACTGGGCGCGGTGGGCGTCGCCCCACGACCACGCGCCGGGTGCGGCGGGGGTCTCGGGGATGGCGGCGGCGTGGGCGGTGGCGGACTTGGTGCCGCCGGTGGCGACTTGAAGCGCGTGGGCGGTGGCGGCCTGGCCGTGGAGGGTTTCGCGGCCTTTGACGGCGAAAGTTTTGAGTTCGTCGCCCTCGATCAAGGCCGAACCCTGCGTGCCGTGGAGGCTCAGACTGGCGGGGAAACCCGGGTAGGCCGACGTGGTGGCCATGAGATTGCCGATCGCGCCGTTGGTAAAAGTGAGGGTGGCGGTGACGGCATCTTCGACCTCGATGCGATCATGGCCGGCGGTGCGCATTTGCGCGTAAACGGTTTTCACGGGGCCGGCCAGCCAGAGCAGGAGATCCACGGTGTGGACGCCCTGGTTCATGAGGCAGCCGCCGCCATCGAGCGCCCAGGTGCCGCGCCAGTCGCCGGAGTCGTAATATTCCTGGGTGCGGAACCACGGCACGCGAGCCTCGGTGAGGATGAGTTGGCCGAGTTCGCCGCGATCCAAGGCGGCGCGAACCTGCTGGCTGGACGGATCGAAGCGGTGCTGGGAGATGATCGCGAGTTTGCGGCCCGACGCGCGCTGGGCGGCGAGGAGCGGTTCGCAGGCAGCGGGGGTGATCTCCATCGGTTTTTCGATGACGACGTGTTTGCCGGCGGAAAGTGCGCGGGCACCGAGCGAAGCATGCAGGCCGCTGGGGGTGCAAAAGGTGACGACATCGATGGCCGGGTTTGCGAGAATCTCGTCGAAGGTGGCCGTTTTCAGTCCAAACTGTGCGGCGAAGGTTTCGGCCAGCGCGGCGTTGGTGTCGCAGCAATGCGTGAGGCGGGCTTCACCGGGAAGCGAGGCGAGCGCCTTGGCATGGGTCGGGGCAATGCTGCCGCAACCAACGAGTGCAAACGAGAGGGGTGTCGGGACTGTGTCCATCGAGTGAAGACCTTAAGATAAAGCAACGCACCGCCGGTCTAGGCAAGAACACAGCCGGTATGAGATTACCAAAATCTGAAAATTGATTCAGAACGCTGCGCTGTCCGTTGAGAGGGAGGGGCCTTTGCTTGTGCCTATATTTTTATATGAGCACCCCCGATTATCTGTCTTCGTTGTTTTCATTGCAGGGCAAAGTCGCCGTCGTGATCGGCGGCACCGGCGAATTGTGCGGAGCGATGGCCGAGGGGCTGGCGGGTGCAGGCGCGGAAGTCGTGCTCGTGGGACGGAATGCCGAGAAGGCCGCAGCCCGTCTTGAAAAAATCCAGGTGGCGGGTGGCAAAGCGTATTTCCTGCCGACCGAAGCAGGCGACAAGGATCAGTTGCAGGCTTTGCTGGATGAGGTGCTAAAGCGTTCCGGACATGTTGATATAGTGGTCAATGGAGCGGGGGTAAACTCGCCGACGCCCTTTCTGGATATCACGGAAGACGAGTTTGAGCGGATCATGGATATCAACGTAAAGAGCGTGTTCCTCGGGTGTCAGGTGTTTGGTAAATATCTGGTGGAAAGGGGTGTGGGTGGTTCGATTATCAATCTGGGGTCGATGTCGGGACTGGTGCCGCTGTCCCGTGTATTCACCTACTCTGCGAGCAAGGCGGCCGTGCATAATCTCTCTAAAAACCTGGCTCGCGAGTGGGCTCCGAAGAATGTGCGCGTGAATATTCTCGTGCCCGGCTTTTTTCCCGCCGAACAAAACCGCAAGGTGCTTACGCCGGATCGCGTGGCGTCCATCATGGGGCACACGCCGGCGAAGCGTTTTGGTGAAGCGAAGGAATTGATCGGAGCCACCTTGTTGTTAGCCAGTGGCGCCGGCAGCTTTATCACGGGCGCGGAAATCGTTGTAGACGGCGGTTATCATGCGATGACGATTTAATATCGGGAATTCCCCGATATAATACAGTCTTGATAAAGCCCTGTGACGGTATTGATATACGAGTCCTATGTCATTTACCGACCAAATTGCAGAACTCGAAAAAGCCAAAGCCAAGCTCGCCCAAGCCGAAGCCAAACTCGCCTCCGACCGCGTTGCGGCTCTGGCCAAGCTCCCCGGTGACTATGGTTACGACAACCTGAATGCCTTTATCAAGGCGCTGAAGGCTGCCGCCGGCAAGGCGGGCAAAGGCAAGAAGGGCAAGGCTGCCAAAGCGACCAAGGCTGCGAAGGCTCCCAAAGCCGGCAAGCGCACCCGCGCCAAGATCACCCCTGAGCTCAAGGCCGCGGTGATCGCCGCCGTGCAAGCCGGCAAATCCGGTGCTGAAATCTCGAAGTCCCTCGGTCTCTCCCTCCCGAGCGTCCAGAACATCAAGAAGGAAGCAGGCCTCGTGAAGGCCCGCGGCACTTCCGCTCCCGAGGCTCCCGCCGTCTAATCGACCGCACGGGCTTTTCCCGGTTTAATCCGACGCCTCCGTGTTTTAATACACGGAGGCGTTTTGTTTGGTGGGCCGGCAAAGCCTAGAAGCGCGTTTTATGTTATAAGAAATTAAACCACCCGGTTAGTGGTATAATCGGTGGAACTCACTCCCTGGCAGTATCGGGTGCGGTTGTGGGTGCTGCCAGGCCCGATATTCAATCCGACGGGTGTGTCAGCTTACTCGAAACCGAGGAGGTGGATGCCCCAGGATTTGGCCTGGGCGAGGACGGCGGGTTTGTCCAACAGGATGACGCGGCCGGTTTCGAGGGCGGCGGCTTTGATCTCGGCGGCCTTCATGCTTTCGAGGGTTTTGAGGCCGAAGCAGGGGACGTCGAAGCGGTAATCCTGCCGGGCCTTGACGGTTTTGACGAAGAGGGCGTCCTCGGTTTTGAACTCGCCGGCGCGGCGGATCATGGCGTCGGTGCCTTCGAAGGCTTCGACGGCGAGGACGGTGCCGTTGCGGACAACGCAGCCCTGGCCGATGTCGAGGCGGGCGCATTCCTTGGCGATCTGCACACCGTGGGCGACGTGGTCGGCGTCGACGGGAAATTTTTTCCCAGTCATGCAGCCGGAGGTGGCGAGGTGGTCGTCGATGAAGCTGCGGGCGTCGAGCAGGTGGATGCCGAGCTCTTCGATTTCCTTGGCGACGGCGCCGAAGATGGTCTCGGCGTTGCGGCGTTTGAGGGAGAAGAGAATACGGGCGGCTTTGAAGTCGGGGTGGAGGCCTTTGAAGAGACGGCGCGGAGTGATTTGTCCGGCCATGATCGCGTAGCCGGCGCCGAAGTCTTGAAGGGAGTCGAGCATCTTGCCGAGCTGGCCGACCTGAATGATGCGGCGTTCGGCGGCGGGGACGGAGTCGATGAGGTCGGCGCGGGTTTCTTCCTCGACGGCGATGAGGCGGAGGGGGACGCCGGCACGACGGACAGCCTGTGCGACGAGAATGGGATAGATTCCCTGGCCGGCGATAAGGGCGACGGGGCGGGTGGCGTCAAAATTGGAAGGGAGGAACGCGGAGATCACGGAAGTAGCGAGTAGCGGGTAGTGAGTAGCGAGTAGTCGGAGACGGAAACAAAAAAGCCGCGTATAGGCGCTACGCGCCACGCGGCTATAACGGGACACGGGACCGGGATTTTAGTCCTGGGTGCCGTAGTATTTTTTGTAACTCCGGTAGTAGCGGTAGTTGGAGTAATACTCGATGCGGCGGGGGGAAAGACCGTTGAGCACGACGCCGAGAATCTCGTTTTTGCCGGCGCGAAGGGCTTTGATGTAAAGACTGATGTGTTTGCGGAAGGCGCGGTTGAAACGGCAGACGTAGATGACCTCGTCGACGCGCTCGGCGATCAGAAGCGAGTCGGTAACGGCGCCGAGGGGCGGGGAGTCCACCACGATGAGGTCGTAATGTTTTTTGAATTTTTCAAGAAGCTGGGCGAAGACGGGGCTTTCGAGCAGCAGGGTGGGCGTCTTGGTGCGTCCGCCGGAGGTCAGGAGCGAGAGGTTTTCACCGATCTTGGTGATGCCGAGATTGGAATTGTTGGTGAGGTCTCCATCCAGGTTAGCGCCGTTTTCGAACCAGTTGATGAGGCCCTGCTCGTTGTTCTGCTCGAAGTGACGGTGGAGCATCGGACGGCGGAGATCGCAGTCGATGAGGAGGACGGATTTGCCGTGCCGTGCGAAGCTGCCGGCGAGGTTGGAGGAGATGAGCGTTTTGCCTTCGCCGGGGATCGTGCTGGTGACGAGGACGGATTTGGGGAAATCGAGTTTGGAGTGGATCTTGACCGAGCTGTAAACGCTGAGGAACGGCTCGACTCCGGCGGTGTTTTTATTGTCGAGAACGAGTTTGTATTTTTCGGAGTCCTTGAGGGCGGAGAGATCGGGGATGATGCCGAGAAGGTTGGCGCCGATGTAGTGTTCGATATCCCAGGCGCTCTTGATGCGGTCGTCGATGAAGCTGAGTCCGATGGCGACGCCAAAGAAAACGAGAAAACCCACGCCGACGGCGGTGCGGGTAATACGGGTGATATCAGGCGTGTAAGGGGCTCCGGAGGGCAGGGCCGGGTCGAGGGGGCGGACAGGGATCTTTTCGAGATACTTGCTGGTGTTGGCTTGGGTGAGGCGATCGAGGATCTGCGAGTAGTTGCTCTTGGCGATCTGGGCCTGGTTTTCGAGATTGCGATATTCGATGGAGAGGTCGCGCAGGCGGAGCTGCTCTTTTTCTTGGGCGGTATATTCCTGCTCAAGGGTTTTTTCGCTGGCACGGGCGCGCTCAAGGTTGGTTTTGAGGTCTGCGATAGAGAGGGTAACAGCGGTGTTGAGCTGCTCTTCGGCAACGGCGATGGCGTTGACGATGTTGATCATCTTCGGGTGGCGCTCGAGGTAACGCTCGGCGAGAAGTGAATGATCGCGGCGGAGGACCTCGAGTTGCTTGTGGAGATCGGGGACCGAGCCGTAGTTGGCGATGGCGGTGATCTCGAGAAGATTGCGTTTTTCAGCGCGGTAGCGTTCGACGAGGTTGAACTGTTCCTCGATGGCGAGGCGGCCGAGGCGGGCGTCCTGCAAGGCGCCGTTTACGGCGGTGAGACGGGCCTGGGTGATGTTGGTGCTGTTGTCCAACGACACGAGGTTCTGCGCACGCATGTAGTCCTGCAGGCGCTGTTCGGCAATGCGGGCCTCCTCTTGAAGCTGGCCGGAACGGTCGCGGAGATATTTGACGGCATAGTCGTGTCCGCCGCTGACGTTTTCGAGGAGGCTGTCGATGAACTGTTCGATGAAGCGGTTGGCGAGCAGGGCGGCGGCCTCGGGATCACGATGCGAGACACTGATATTGACCAGAAACGTGCTGCGCACGGACTGGACCGAGAGGGATCCGAGATCGACTCCGGACGGGGGAGTGGCGCCGGGGGGGAGATCCTTGAGGTCGGGGCGTTGGAGAATAGAGCGTTCTTTCGGAGTGAGGGATTCCAAGACTCGGGTGCGCATCTTGGCGCTGCCGATGACCTGGAGGTAGGTGTTGAGCTCGATATCGCTGTCCACGCCGACCTTCATGATCTCCTGGCTGGTCACGACCTTCTCGGGTTTTTCAATCTGCAAAGTCGCCGAGCTGCGGTAGAGCGGTATGGCGCGGGACTGGTAGTAGGCCAAGCCGATCGCAACGACCAAGGCGAGCGGAAGGGCGATCCAGAGACGCTCGCGCAGGATGACGTAATAATCGCGCAGCGTGCGACGTTCAACGATCTCCTCGTCGCGACCGACGATCTTGGGTGCTGGAGAGGGTTTGGGAGCCGCGGACATGGTGGTTGCTTAAATGATGCGTTCGGGGACAAAGACGATGTCTCCGGGCTCAAGCATGAGGGAGTTGTCACTGATGTTGGCTCCGGACTTACCCTTGAGGAGACTGTCCACGTCGATGGTGAAGACCTGTTTTTTGCCATCGGGGGTGACGCGGGTGACGTTCACCGCCGTGCCCTTGGCGGTGTCGGTGAAGCCACCGGCGCGCGTGACGAGTTCGAGGACGGTCATCGATGTTTCGATGGGGAGCGGATAGCGGCCGGGCGAGCGAACCTGGCCTTGGATGGAAACCTCGCGGGCGGCGTAGGCCTCGACGTTGATGGTGACCTGAGGGCTGCGCAGGTAGCGTCCGTCGCGGTAGGCGTTTTCGACGGCTTTTTGAGCTTCACTTACCGTGAGGCCGACGACGTTGACTTCGCCGACAAGGGGAAGGTTGATCTTACCCTTGGCGTCGACGCGGGACAAGGTGCGGAGATCGTCTTCCTGGTAAATGTCGATGCGGAGGAGATCGGTCAGGGTGATCTTATAGGAAGAAACGGTTTGGCTGGCAGGGGTAGGAGTCTTGGTGTCCGCGCGGGTGTTGCCAGGGATCAGAGAGATCGCTGCGAGCAAGAAGATGACGAGGCGCGTGATCATGAAGGACGTTACCAACGGGTGCTTGCGCTGAGCGTGATCGAGTGACGGTCAAACTCGGAGGTGGAGCGATTGGACCAGTTCTTGAAATAGCTATACGAAAGGGAGGTGGAGAAGTGAGTATTCAGATTGTAGCCTATTCCGCTGTTCCAAGTGGCGAAATAGTCTTCGCGATTGATGTCGGGACCGCTGATGTAATCAGTATGGCCCAGTCCCAGTCCGCTGTAAACAGACCACTTGGAGGTGAGTGTATATTGCGCGTCGAGATTGAAGGTGAGGCTGTCGGAGCCGGATTCGATCGCGGTTGTGGCGAAGTCCTTGGAGATGCTGCCGGTGATCTTGAGGCGTTTGGTGACGGTCCAGGTGGCGTCGCCGCTGGCGGTCATACTGCCAAATGTCTCGCCGGTGGCGCTGTCTTTGCGGATCTGGTAGCCGGCGCGGATGCTACCGGTGATCTTGGCGAAGATTTTGCCTGAAATACCTGCGGTGAGTGAGTGGTCCGTGCTGCTGTTGCCACTAGAGGTTTCGCTTTGGCGGATGCGGTAACCTGCGATGATCTGGCGCTTGGAATCGTAAGCGTAGTTCAGATCGAGTCCCGCGGAATAGGTGGACAGGTCGATGAGGCCCGCGGAATTGTCCACGTAGTCGATGAGTCCGTAGCCAAAGGTTCCGGCCAGACTGTAGCGCTCGATGACGGGATATTTCCAGCTCAAGTCCGCACCGTAGTTCCATGCGTCGGTGCGAAGGTTGACGTTGGGGTCGGCCTGGCTTTCGCGCGAGGCGTTGAGTTTGAGCGAGCCGGTGGTGCGGCCGTTGTTTTTGGTGAACTCGAGATTGAGCGAGGGGTTGGAAAAATCCTCGGAGGCGTTGGATGCGAAGCTGCCAAGATCCCACGACAGGCTGCCGTCAACACCGATCATGCCGGCGCGGCGCGTGTAGTCTATGCCGAGGAAGAAGTTGGTGACGATGTCTTCCTCATTGGACGAGTTGGCAAAAATGTTGGAGTCGTAGGCCGCAGACATGCCCGCACTTACAAAGAGCTGGTCGCGACCTTCGTTAAATTTGATCAAGGGGAACGCCTGGATGGCTGAAAGGTGAAAAAGGACGACTGCGTATGCGGTGCCTGCCCAAAAGTTTCTTGATACCATGATCGTGATGTCGGTGAGAGTGTGAGTTTGTCCTTAGTGATCAGGGGAGTTTGAAGGGGCTCACGGTCACGGGAGAGGAGAGCGTTCCGGGCAAGACTTCGACCGGGGTGATGACATCGCCTTTGCCGGTGGTGACATCAAAGAGCACGGTTTTTCTGGCCATCTCGGCGAGATCCACTTTTTGCTCCAACGTTTTTACTTTTTCGACGGGGATGTCGCGAATCACGACTTTGGAGGGGCCGCCGGCCGGATCACGGGTGATGACTGCCTGCTGGCCGGGGAGAAGGGATTGTCCGGCGATCTTGGAGTCGCCACTTACCGTGACGTCACCGACGAGGAGGCTGATTATCATCTGGTCGTCGGTGACTTCCACGACCACTTCCTTGCCTCGGATGGTCACGCTGCCATGGCGAGAGTTGATGTTGAACGTGCTGCCTGCCGTAAGTGTGCCGGTGTAGAGGGACACTGTTCCTTGCGAGACAAACAAGGATGTGTGTGAGACGGACGGCTCGGCTTCCAAGTCGGTTCGGTTCGGGGCAAAGGGCTCTTGGACGAAGCGCCGGACTTCAAGTTCGGTTGATGCATCGAGAGCCAAGCCCACGCCGTTGGAGAGAACGAGGGCGGTGAGTGAGTCGGGCTTGGTGACAAGCGAAGAGCCCTCGGCGTCGTGTGAAGTTTTTTTGGCGAGGGGTTCGATTTTATCCCGGTTTTTAATGGAGGCGGTGCCTTCCATCTCGGCGACATAGAGTTTCCCTGTCAGGGTTGGCCGTGGGTTGTCCTGTGCAGGAGAGAGAGCGGAAAATATCGATATAGAGGCCGACAACACCAAGCCGCAGAGGACTTTGTGGATAGTGCGTGTGTGTGTGCTCATGATGTTGAAATCTCCTTGCTTGAAAGGTGTGCGTCGCACTTTCCGAGAATCGCGATTTTAATGAGAAAACGCACACCTAGATTGACTAGGGCTTTCACCCTAGATCAATGAATTCAAGGGAGATTATTCAACTACAATATTGAGGATCTTCCCTGGCACAAAGACGACGCGTTTGATGGCCTTTCCTGAGAGGTAGGGCGCGCTGTCCGCGTGGCTTTGAGCAAGGGACAAGGCGGTCTCTTGCGTGGTGCCGACGGGGACGAGGAGTTCGGCGCGTTTTTTGCCGTTCACCTGGACGACGACCTTTTGCTCGGTGGCGACGAGTTTGGACGGATCGAACTGCGGCCAGGCGGCCTGCTGGATCGAACCGGTGCCGCCGAGGCGCGCCCAGAGTTCTTCGCTCATGTGCGGAGCGAAGGGGGCGAGCACTTGGAGAAACGCGTGAACAGTCGAGAGGCTGACGCGCTCGGCCTTTTGAATGGCGTTCACGCAAATCATCATTTGGGAGATGGCGGTGTTGAAGCGCATCGCCTCGATGTCATCGCCGACCTTCTTGATGGTTTCGTGGAGCGTTTTGAGGAGCTCGGTGGAATCGGCGGAGGCGTCGTCGCTGATCTTCGGGTTGATCTCGCCTTCGCGGCCGATGCATTCGCGCCAGACTTTTTGCAGGAATCGGAAGACGCCCTCGATCTGGCTCATGCTCCAAGGTTTCATGGCCTCGAGTGGTCCGAGGAACATGAGGTAGAGGCGGAGCGTGTCGGTGCCGTGCGACGCGATGATCGTGTCGGGGCTGACCACGTTGCCGCGGCTCTTGGACATTTTTTCGCCGTCTTCGCCGAGGATGATACCTTGGTGGAAGAGTTTGGTGAACGGCTCGGCCTGCGGCACCACGCCGAGGTCGAACAGGACTTTATGCCAGAAGCGCGCGTAGAGCAGATGCAACACGGCGTGCTCGGCGCCGCCGACGTAGAGATCGGGCACGCCCCAGTAGGCGAGGAGCTTCGGGTCGGCGAAGGCGGTCTCGTTTTTCGGGTCGAGGAAGCGCAGATAATACCAGCAGGAGCCGGCCCACTGCGGCATGGTGTTGGTCTCGCGGCGTCCGCGGATCCATGTGTCGCCGGCGGGGCGGGGTTGGGAGGCGGGGACGGAGGCGCCCGTCGTGATGTTGACCCAGACTTCGAGCCATTCGGTGACGTTGGCGAGGGGGCTTTCGCCGTTGCCGCTGGGCAGGTAGGACTGGACCTCGGGCAGGGCGAGCGGGAGCGCGACGGCGGGCAGGGGGAGCGCATACCACGTGTCGCCGGTGGCGGCGTCGCGGTAGGTGACGGGCGAGGGCGGGAGATCGGCGGCGCGCGAGGCGGCGGCGAGTTGGTAATCGGACGCGGTCACCCAGAGCACGGGGAACGGTTCGCCCCAGTAGCGTTGGCGGGAGAAGAGCCAGTCGCGGAGCTTGTAGTTCACGGTGGCCTTGCCGCGGCCTTTCGACGCGAGGTCGGCGGTGATTTTCTTTTTGGCGTCGGCCCAGGGAAGGCCGGTGTAGTCCTCGGAGTGGACGAGTTTGCCGTCGCCGGTGTAGGGGAGCTTGAGCGAGCCGCCGTTGGAGGCGTTGTCGTTGTGATCGGGCTCGATGACCTGGATGACGGGCAGGTGGTATTGTTGCGCGAACTCGTAGTCGCGTTCGTCGTGGGCGGGGACGGCCATGATGGCGCCGGTGCCGTAGCCCATGAGCACGTAGTCGGCGACCCAGATGGGGAGTCGGGCGCCGTTGACGGGATTGATGGCGAACGAACCGGTGAAGACGCCGCTCTTGTCCTTGGCGAGATCGGTGCGCTCGAGGTCGCTCTTGCCGGCGACCTTTTTCTTGTAGGCGTCGATGGCGTCGCGCTGCTCGGGAGTAGTGAGGGCGGCTGCCATCGGATGCTCGGGGGCGATCACCATGTAGGTGGCGCCGAACAGCGTGTCGGGACGCGTGGTGAACACCTTCAGGTCGCCGAGGTGTTCCTGTTCCAGTTTAAAGAGGAGTTCGGCGCCTTCGCTGCGGCCGATCCAGGCTTCCTGCATGCGCTTGGTGGAGTCGGGCCAGTCGACATCCTTCAGATCGGAGAGCAGGCGCTCGGCGTAGGCGGTGATGCGGAGAACCCACTGGCGCAGGTTGCGACGCTCGACGGGGAAACGGCCGACTTCGGACTTGCCGTCCTGAACCTCTTCGTTGGCGAGGACGGTGCGGAGCTCGGGGCACCACCACACGGGGCGCTCATCGACGTAGGCCAGACCCTTTTTGAAGAGTTGGAGGAAGATCCACTGCGTCCACTTGAAGTATTTCGGGTCGGTCGTGTCGACCTCTCGCTCCCAATCGTAAGAGAAGCCGAGGGCTTTGATCTGACGGCGGAAGTTGGTGATGTTGTTCTGCGTGTTGGACGCGGGGTGCGTGCCGGTTTTCACGGCGTGCTGTTCGGCGGGGAGGCCGAACGCGTCCCAGCCGATGGGATGGAGGACGTTGAAGCCCTTGGCGCGTTTGTAGCGCGCGATGATGTCGGTGGCGGTGTAGCCCTCGGGGTGTCCGATGTGCAGGCCGGCGCCGGACGGGTAGGGGAACATGTCGAGCACGTAGTATTTCGGCTTCGACGTGTCGTTCTCGGTGCGGAAGGAGCGATTGTTTTCCCAGAAGGTTTGCCAATGCGGCTCGATCTGGAGAAACTCGTAGTCTTTGCAATGCGTTGCCATCGGATGAAACCCGCCACCGTGAAGGAATCCCCCCTGTCGTCAATCACTCGAAAAATCCCGCTGCTTTTCGCAGCGTTTTGCATGCTGGCGGCGGTGGCCGAAGCGGCGGTTTCCAAGGGATTCACCCATTTGTTGGACGCGGTGGTGCGCATTGATGTGCGCGAGGAGTCGTTTGATGCCGGCGCACGGCGGTTCACGGCGGGAATCGGCTCGGGGGTGATCGTATCGGACGACGGACTGATCCTGACAAACGCCCATGTCGCCAGTCCGCGTTCGGTCGAGCTGTCGGTCACGCTCGCGAGCTTGGAGCGGGTCAACGCGACTCTGGTGGGTTGGGATCACTGGACGGATCTCGCGCTGTTGCGCATCGACCTCTCCGAAGTGAAGCGCCGAGGGTTGAAGTTCACGCACGCCGATTTTGCTGATTCGGATAAACTTTTTCCCGGGCAGACGGTTTACGCGGTGGGCACGCCGCATGGACTCACGCGCACGGTGACGCGTGGTATCATTTCCAATAATCGTCGCTACTTCGCGGATAATCGCGGCGTGAACGGCTACGAGACCGGCCTCTTCAATACTTGGCTGCAAACTGACGCCGCCATCAATCCGGGCAACTCGGGCGGTCCGCTGGTCGATGAAAAAGGCCGGGTAGTTGGCATTAATTCGCGCGGTTATCTCGGAGCGGACAATCTGGCTTTCGCGATTCCCGCCAACATCGCCAAGCGCGTGGTGGCCGGCCTGTCCGCGAACGGTGCGGTCACGCGCAGCTACATCGGCATCGTGCCAGCGCCGCTTCTCGATCTGGAAGGATTTTACGCGCTGAAGCAAAACACGGGACTCCTGCTCAACAGCGTCGATCCCGGTTCGCCGGCCGCGAAAGCCGGGCTGCGCGGCGGTGACATCGTGCTTTCGATCAACGGTGCGGCGGTGGACGGACGTTTCCCCGAGCAGTTGCCGCCGATCCTTAATTTGATCGCGAGCCTGCCGGTTGGTTCACCGGTGAAGCTGGCCGTCAAGCGCGGTGAGCAAACGCTTACGCCTGAGATTGCCACCGAGAAACTTGAAAGCCGTCAGGGGGAAGAATGGGCCTTTGAGAAATGGGGACTCACCGTGCGCAAAGTCTCCCGAGCCTATGCCCGCGAAAACCAACTCGACGATGACACGGGTCTTCTCGTCATAGGCATTCAGCCGGGATTTCCAGCGGCGGTGGCGGGGCTGGAGCGAGGTTCGATCATCACGAAGATCGACCAGGAACGCATCAGCACGCTTGAAGCGGCGAAGGTCCAGCATGCGGCGTTTGCAGCCAAGCCCGCGCGCATGCTTTTCGAGGTGATCAGCGACCGTCGCGTGTCACTCTACATTCTCAAGCCATGATTAAACCTCTTCGTTCATTTGTCTCGCTCACGGTGCTGGCGGTTGCCTTCGCCTCACTGATGAGGGCTGCGGATTACCCGGCGCTTTTCAAAGAGCGCGTGAAATCAGTCGTGGCCGTGGAGTTTTTCACCGAGAGCGAACTGGATCGGCGGCCGACCATCGTCTCGGCGCTGGTGGCCGACAATCAGGGCACGCTGATCCTGCCCGGGACCGCGATTAATAATTTCGTGCCGGCTTCGAAGCTGAAGGATTTCCGCGTGTATCTGCCCGGACATCCGGTTACCGAATACGCGTCGGGCGAATACCTCGGTCAGGATCCGGTGAGCGGCTGGCATTTTGTGCGCGTGGAAGAGAAACTCCGTTCGCAACTGGTGCCGGTGACGACCTTCGCCGCCGCGCCGTCTGCTGCGGAGCCGGCGATGGGGGAGGAGTTTTGGGGCATCGGACTGCGTGGGAAGGACGAGGATTTCATGCCTTATTTTATGGCGAGCCGCGTGTCGTTGATCCAGGCGGTGCCGGAGCGGTTGGTGATCGCGTTGTCCGAACTGGCGTCACCGGGTCTGCCGGTGTTTGCGCGCGACGGTTCGTTTGCGGGTGTAGCGGTGGGCGGTTTCGGCCAGACGTTCTGGCAGTATGCGCGCAATGACCGCGGCATGCCGGTGATGCTGGTCAACATGGAGGAGAGCAGTGTGTTCCAGTTCGCCGCCGATATCAGCACCTGGCTCAAACGCGTTCCGGCCAACATTTCCGGACGTCCGATCACCTGGCTCGGCGCCTTCGGCCTGGAGCCGATGGATCCCGAGGTGGCGACCTTTCTGAAGCTCGAAGACCAATCGGGCTGCGTGGTGAGCGAGGTGCTGGAGGGAAGCCCCGCCGAGGCGGCCGGACTCAAGGCGCGCGACATCATTCTCGCGTTGGACGGCCAGCCGATGCCGCGCCTCAAGCCGGACCGTGTGGTCGTCACGTATTTTGAACGGGCGCTCGGCATGAAAAAGCCCGGCGAGACTGTTACGCTCACGGTGTTGCGCGGCACCGAACGCGTGGAGATCAAGGCGACGCTGGCGGAGCAGCCCAAGCTGCTGCGTGAGGCGGACCGCACCTATTATGAGAAACTCGGCTTCACCGCGCGCGAGTTTGTTTACGGCGATGGCATCGTGCGCCGCGTAAAACTCGCGGGCCAAAAAGGCGTGGTGGTGCAGTTCGTCAAAAACAGCAGTCCGGCGGGCACGGGTGGTCTGCGTCCCGACGACTGGATTCTCGAGGTGGACGGAACCGAAGTGAAAACCTACGCGGAGGCCACGGCCAAGCTCGCGGCCATCGAGGCGGACACAGCCCGCACCGACTTCGTGATGCTCACCAGCCGCAACGGCGAAACCTCCATTGTGCGGGTCAAACTCAAGTAATTTCCCATGTTCACAGGTATTGTTGAAGAAACCGGCAAGGTCGTCGCCTTCACGCAAGGCGCGGATTCTTGGAAACTCCAGATCGCGGCCGAGGTCGCGCTGCAGGATGTCGCGCTCGGCGATAGCATCGCGGTCAACGGCTGTTGTCTCACGGTGACGCGTTTCGACACGGGCAACGTCTGGTTCGACGTGCTCGAAGAGTCGCGCCGTCTCACCAACCTTTCCACGGTCGTCGCGGGTGCGGCGGTCAACCTGGAGCGGGCGTTGCGTTTCGGCGGCAAGATCGGCGGGCACTTCGTCACGGGCCATGTCGATGGCATGGGTGTGATCGAAGTGTTCGAACCGCGCGGGGCGGATCATTATCTGCGCGTGCGTGCGCCGGCGGGACAGGGCCGCTATCTTATCCACAAGGGGAGCATCACCATTGACGGCATTTCGCTGACGGTGGCCGAGGTTGCCGGAGACACGTTTGCCGTGTGGCTTATCCCGACGACGATCCAGGTGACCAATCTGCGCGAGAAGCAGGCGGGAGGGCTGGTGAATTTGGAGTTCGACTTGCTCGGCAAGTATATCGAGAAGCTCGCGGCCCCACATCTGGCCTGATTTTTAGAACCGCTTCATGCGCGCCGCGCTTACCGCACTCACCGACGAACTCAAACGCCTGAAATCCACAGGCGTCACGGCGGTGTCCGTTTCGGAGGAAAGCATCGCGGCGTTGCGCAAAGCGGTGAGCGCACGTGCGGCGGTGGCCCCGGTCAACGCACCGGTGCCGGCCAAGGAGGAAGCGGTTCGTCCGGCAAGCGCGCCTGCTCCGGCGCCGAGGGCGGCCGCTCCTGCAGCTGCGCCCAAGCCCGTTGCTGCAGCCAGCCTGTTGCCGCCGCCTCCGACATTCACTCTTCCGGCCGGCGACAAAGCGACGCGTTGGGAATGGTTGCGCACCCATGTTGTCACTCATCCGGTGTGCGTCGCCAACGTGCGCGCGGGCAAAAAAGTCGTGCTCGGCGTGGGCTCGCTCGATGCAAAGATCATGTTTGTGGGCGAGGCGCCCGGAGCCGAAGAGGAAGTGCGCGGTGAGCCGTTTGTCGGGCCGGCGGGGCAGTTGCTGACCAAGATGATTCAAGGCATGGGCCTGAAGCGCGAAGAGGTGTATATCGGCAACATCATGAGCTGGCGTCCGCAGCTCCCCACGCCGGAAGGAAGTGAGCAGGTGGGCAATCGCGAACCGACACCCGAAGAGATGGCGTTTTGCCTACCGTTCCTTTGTGCGCAGATCGAGATCGTGAAACCCGCGTTGATCGTCGCACTGGGCGCGACCGCCGCCAGAGGTTTGCTTGGCGCGGGCAGCTTTAAGTCGCTCGGCGAGGTGCGCGGGCAGTGGAAACTTTTTTCCGAAACTCCGGTCACTGTGACCTATCACCCGAGTTACCTGTTGAGGCAGGCGGCGACCGGTCCGCTTGCAGAGCGCAAGTCCAAACGCGCTGTGTGGGAAGATTTACTCGCGGTCATGGAACGTGCCGGATTGCCAATCTCCGATAAACAAAGAGGATATTACTCAGCCAAATGAAACGACTCCTGCTTTTAGGACTCACCCTTACAACCCTTCACGTCGCCTCACAGGCTGCGGATGTGCCCTTCGATTTCGAGGTGCTCCAATATCGCGCCAAGACGCTTGCTTCCAAGCCTTATGGAGAACGCCCGAATCGTGTGCCCGAGGCGCTGCGCAAACTGACCTACGATCAGTATCGTGACCTGCGGTTCAATCCGGACTCTTCGTGGTGGCGGCGCGAGCGCCTGCCGTTTCAGCTTCAGTTTTTCCACCCGGGCTTCATCTACAACCGCACGGTGCAGTTGTCGGAGGTCGAGTCAGGTAAAGTGGAGCCGATTCGTTATGACAAAGGCTTGTTCAACTTCGGGGCGAATCGCGACCTCGGCTCGATTCCCGGAGACATGGGCTTCACGGGCTTCCGCATTCATTCTCAACTCAACAACGCCGAGTATTATGACGAACTCGCTGTGTTCCAAGGTGCCAGCTATTTTCGCGCTTTGGGGCAGGGGATGCGCTACGGACTTTCCGCGCGTGGTCTTGCGCTGAATACTGCCGAGCCCGGTGGTGAAGAGTTTCCCGTTTTCGAGGAGTTCTGGGTCGAGCGTCCCACCGATAAGTCCAAGTCGATCACGGTGTATGCGTTGATGGACAGCCAGAGCGTGGCCGGGGCGTTTCGCTTCATCATCACTCCCGGACCGTCCACGGTCATGGAAGTGAAGAGTGCGATCTATCGCCGCAAGGATGTCGCCGTCTTTGGTGTGGCTCCGCTGACCAGTATGTTCTGGTTCGGCGAAAACACGTCCACTAATTACAATGACCTTCGTCCCGAGGTGCATGACTCCGACGGATTGCTCATGCAACGCGGTAACGGCGAGTGGCTGTGGCGCCCGTTGACCAACCCCAAGTCGATTCGCGTAGCCGCCTTCTCGGATGAAAATCCCAAGGGGTTTGGCGTGGTGCAGCGTGACCGCCGTTTCGAATCCTACGAGGATCTGGAGGCACATTATCACGAGCGTCCGAGTGTATGGGTCGAGCCGACCGGTTCGTGGGGCGCGGGCGATGTTCGTTTGGTCGAACTGCCTACTCCGAACGAAACCGAGGACAACATTGTGGCGTTCTGGGTGCCCGCCAAGCTGCCTCGCATCGATCAGCCGGTGCGTTTTGATTACAAGCTCCATTGGTTTATCGAAGGGAGAGGCGGTCGCACGCCGCCCGCAGGCTACGCGATGGCCACCCGTATCGGACGCTCGGCTACGCATGAGCCCGAGTTGGTCCGCTTCTGGGTGGATTATACCGGCGGCTATCTCAGCAATCAAAAAATGGTGCCCGAAATCACAGCCGACGTATCGGTGGGCGCCGGTGCCAAGTTGGTTCACCAAAGCCTTGAGAAGAATCCCTACAACGGAAGCTGGCGCGTCGCCTTTGCCATCAAGCCCGATGGCAGCGGCAAGCCCGTGGAACTCCGTTGCTTCCTGCAAAAACCGCCCCATATCCTGACGGAAACATGGAGCTATCTATGGAATCCGTAGAGGCCCAACTGGCCGCGTTTCGCCCCCGCACGGGCACCATGGAAGCATGGAATGCCGCCTACGTGCGCACGGAAGATTACCTGCGTGCCCATCGCATTCATAACCGGCTTCACCAAAGCCGTCTGATTCAGACGGTTTTGGAACGGGCCGCGCTGCGGCATACAGAGAATCCGGCGCTTGATCCCACGACGCTCGCCGCCGAGGAAACCGAGCACCTGATGGACGGATGGTTCGCCGCCGTGCTCGACGCCAAGGATCTCTCGCATGATCGCATCGCGATCGAGGGCCGTGTAGCCATGTTGTTGTGCGACGGACCGCAGAAATGGCCTTATGCGTTTCTTGATAACCGCACAATCCCCGAGGATTTCGCCACGGCTATGCGCGCGAGTTCCATCGAAGCCGGTCCTGACATGGCGGTGTCCAGCATGGTGCCCCGTGATATCGATCTTGGCCCGATTACCGAGGCCGCCGGCGATACGCTTGAGCGCATCGAGAAATGGCCTCTGCTGCGCATGGTTTTGCTGTGGGCGCTTTTTCTCGGAGCCTTGCTCGGCATCTTTTTCGCGACCCGCTAAATTCGAATGAAGCCTTCGCAGACCAAATTGCACGAGTTCATCCTGCCCCGGCGACTGCGCCGCCGTAGGGCCGTGTTTTATACGACGGTATTGTTGCTCACGAGCCTGGCCACCTGGTTCATGGCCGACATCCTGTGGCGCAGTGACAGCGGTATCAACGGACTCGAGTGGGTGTTGTTGATTCTCTTTGTCGTCCTGATCGCGCAGGTGGCGGTGGGTTTTGTCACTGCGATGCTTGGTTTTTACGTGATCAATCGAGGCGGCGACCGCCAGCGTATCACCCGGACCGTGGACTGGGACAGTGGCGATGTATCGCTGGCCAGCACGGCCATCGTGATGCCGGTGTTCAATGAAGACGTCAGTCGCGTGTTCGAAGGTCTGCGCGTGATCTATCGTTCGATGGAGGCGACCAAGAAAATCGAGCATTTCGACTTTTTCATCCTCAGCGATTCCAACAAGCCCAACCAGTGGATCCAAGAGGAGATCGCGTGGGTTGAGCTGTGCAAACAGGTGAACGGCCTGGGGCGTATTTTCTACCGGAAACGCCGCCATCAGATTAACAAAAAGGCGGGTAACGTGGCTGACTTTCTCCGTCGCTGGGGAAAGCGCTACCGCTACATGGTGGTGCTCGACGCCGACTCCATCATGAGCGGCGAAGCCATCGTGAAGCTCGTCGCGATGATGGAAAAAAATCCGCAGGCGGGTTTGATCCAGACTGCGCCCCGGTTGGTTTACGGCGAGTCTCTCTACGCCCGTATGCAGCAGTTCGCCAACCGGCTTTACAGCCCGATTTTCCTGGCGGGTTTGAATTACTGGCAGCAGCAGGACGGCAATTATTGGGGACACAACGCGATCATCCGCGTGCAGCCGTTCATGGAGCATTGCGCGTTGCCCGACCTGCCCGGCAGCGAGCCGTTTGGCGGACGCATCTTATCCCACGATTTCGTGGAGGCCGCGCTCATGCGCAAGGCTGGCTGGCACGTGTGGCTGGCGCACGACATCGAGGGAACCTACGAGGAAGGACCACCCACCTTGATCGACAGCGCCAAGCGCGACCGTCGCTGGTGCCAAGGCAACATGCAGCATGCTTGGCTCGTCACTGCACGCGGGTTTCGTCCGGCGAACCGGTTCCACCTTTTGATGGGTGTGATGGCTTATGCGTCATGTCCGCTCTGGCTGCTGTTCATGGTCCTGAGCACGATTCATGTTTTCAACCAAGTGCTGTCTCCGGCGGTCTCCAGCTTTGGTTTTGAAAACTACACGTATGTCTTCGGATATTTTGTCAGGGTGCCCGAAGCGCTTTCACTGTTTTTGTTCACCATGCTGATGATTTTCATGCCGAAGATCATCAGTCTTATCACCGTGCTGCAGCGTTCAGAGGATGCGGCACGCTTCGGCGGACGCGGACCGGTCACGCTTTCGGCGGTGTTGGAGATCGTATTTTCCTCACTGCTCGCGCCCATCCACATGATGTTTAACAGCAAGTTCGTGCTGTTTTCGCTGTTGGGGCAGGGTGTGTCCTGGGTGACCCAGCGGCGTGGAGCGGAGGATGGCACGGATTGGCGCGAAGCTATCATTACCCATGGCGGGCAAACCCTTTTCGGGTTGGTCTGGGGTGTGTCGGCTTTCATTCTGTTGCCGTCGTTTTTCTGGTGGTTGAGTCCGGTGCTGGCCGGCCTGGTTCTGGCGATTCCTGTATCGATTATCCTGAGCAAGGGTTCGCTAGGGACGCAGGCCCGGCGTATTGGACTTTTCCTTACACCCGAGGAGGTGCAGCCGCCGCATGAGCTGGCCCGGCTCACGCAAAATCTCGCGGAGTGCTACAAGAACATGCGGCCGATCGAGGCCTTGCGTAACGACTACGGTCTGCTGCAAGCGGTGCTTGATCCCTACATCAACGGGATCCACGTCGCGATGCTACGCCAGCGCCGTCCGAGCGAGGAATCGCGCGATTGGTTTTCCCTGCTGCGCCACCGGTTGTTGAGCGAGGGTCCCTCCCAATTGACGCAGAAGGAGACCTTGGCGCTGCTGCTGGATGCCGAGTCGATGATCTGGTTGCACGAGGAACTCTGGAAGCAGCCCGGCTCCGCACTGGCCGAGTGGTGGCGGCTGGCCATGCGCCAATACAATGTGCTGACCGCGACTCCGGTCACGGCGTTGTATCGATAATCAAACGAGGGGCCGGTCTGGTGTTTAAAGCCGGCGGCTTCCCTCGCTCAGGCTTAGAGCAGCTTCTGCAACTCAACCTTGGCTCGCGCGTAGGCGGCTTCCAGTTCAGCGATCTGCGCTTCCTGCCCCGAAATACCTTGTTTACGGGAATGATGCTCAAGGGTCTCGGCGATGGTCCGGACCTCGGCGGCACCGACGTTGCTGGAACTTCCCTTGATGCTATGAGCCGCGCGGATAAAGCTCTCTGCATCACCGGATACGTTGCTGCGGTGCAATTCCGCGATACGCACCGGCATGTCTTCCAGAAAGATGCCCAGGATTTCCTTCAAAAATACGTCACCGTCGCCCGGGCTGAGGGCGCGGAGATTCTCGATGGCTTCAAAGTCAACTACGGGGAGTGACGACATGGCAACGAGGGTGAAGGCAAGCGCTTGGTTGGCAAACGGAAGAGGAATAGCAGCCCCGCCGGCTGTTTGATTTTACAAGTTATTAGCGAGCGGCGGCGCTGCATTTGATCATGTGGCCCACTCGAAGGAGGTGTTGGCTTCGATTTCCTGGATGGTGGTGAGGCCAAGCAGCACTTTTTTGAGTCCGTCGTAGCGGAGGGGTTTGAAGCCTACCTTGGCGGCGGCGGCGGTGATTTCCTGGACGCTGGCGCGGTTGGAGATCAGGGTGCGAATTTCCTCGGTGATGAGAACGAGTTCATGGAAGGCCACGCGGCCTTTGTATCCGGTGCCGCGGCAGGCGGCGCAACCGCGCCCACGGTAGAACGGGACATCGACGAGACCTTCTTCGCGGAAGTATTTTTGGAGGACGTCGCGGGTCGGGTAGTAAGGCTCTTTGCAGTTTTCGCAGATGCGGGCGGCAAGGCGCTGGGCGAGCACGCCGATGATCGAGGGGGCGACCATGTAGGGCTCCACGCCGATCTCGATGAGGCGCACGATGGCTTGGGCCGCCGTGTTCGTGTGCAACGTCGCAAAAACGATGTGACCGGTCAGCGCGGCTTCGGAGGCGATCTTGGCCGTTTCCAAGTCACGGATTTCGCCGACCAGGATGGCATCGGGATCCTGGCGGAGAAGGGATCGAAGGACAGTGGCGAATTTCAGATCAATGTGGCTGTTGACCTGGGTCTGGGTGACGCCGGTGAGCTGGATCTCGATCGGGTCTTCGATGGTCGAGATATTGATGTCGGGTTTGTTGATTTCGTGCAGCGCTGAATAAAGCGTGGTGGTCTTTCCGGAGCCGGTGGGGCCGGTGACGAAGATGATGCCATTGGGGTTTTCGATGAGCCGGCGGAAGGGGCCGAGGATGGTCTGCGACATCATCATCTTCTCCAGGGTGATCATCGACTTGCGGCCGGTCATGGCGAGCAGGCGGATGACGCACTTTTCCCCGTATTGTGATGGAATCGTGGATACGCGGAAGTTGGCGGCGGAGGTTCCCAGCGGCATGGAGAAACGGCCGTCCTGGGGGAAGCGAGTCTCGGCGATGTTGAGGGCGCACAGGATCTTGATTCGGGCGATCAGCGTGCGATGCAGCTTGCGGGAGAATACGATCACCTCGCGCAACATGCCATCGATGCGAAAGCGCACGCGCGATTGGGTCTCCTGAGGCTCGATGTGGATGTCGGTCGCGCGTTCGCGGATGGCGTAGTAGATGACCGCATCGAGAACCTTGACGAGTGACTCCGAGTCCAGCTTGTCGGGGTTGTCGAGAACCTTGGAATCGCCCAGTTCGGCGAGCGTTTCCTCGAGGTTTTTTTCGGTGGAATATTGGATGAGCAACGCATCCTCGATGTCGCGCCGCATGGAGAAGACGGGGCTGACCGGCATCTGCACGATCTGGCTGAGGCGTTTGACGGTGGTCTCGTCCTCCGGATGGGCGAAGGCGGCGGTGAGCACGCCGTCGATGACATAGAGGCCGATCACGCAGACCTTGCGGGCGATCTCAATGGGAATGGCGGCCAGCGCGTCCTCGGTGACAATCGAAGCAAAGGGATCGACGTAGGCGAAGCCGATGGAATCGGCGTGCAGTTTGCATCCGGTTTCCTTGGTGAGGAGCTTGGCCTCGATCAGCGCATCCAGCAGTTCCGCTCCTTTGCCATGTTCCTTTTCGAGCAGGGACAGTTCCGCTTCGAAATCAAAATGAGGCAGCTTGCGCAGGCACTCGCCGAGGGACGGACTATGATTTTTTGCCACGGTGTTTTTTCCGGTTTTGGAAGAGTTTTCCGATTTCGACCTGGTGAAGCTTTTCCTGTGAGAAAGCGCCGGTGGTGCGCTCGAGCTGAAGCTCGGCGAGGAGATCGGGGAGCGAGTAGCGCACTTCTACAATTGCGGAGGCGGCAGGAGCGGGCGATGCGCTTTCATCCTGTGTCTTTCGGGTGCTCATGTGAGGAGGTGAGTGAGGATCAGGTATTGTCGGCGGATGCCTCGGGGGTGAGTGCTTCGATGATAAGGGCGGTCAATTCGCTTCGTGGCGTATCTTTGCGCACATAGAGGAGGGCGCCGCCGTCGGCGGCTTCTTCGATCGTCTGGCGGTTGGCCAGCGAGGTGAGCATGATGACCTTGGCCTTGGGATCGAACGCGATGATCTGCTTGAGTGTTTCGATGCCGTCTTGAATAGGCATGTTCACATCCATGCATACGAGGTCCGGCCGTTCACGCTGATAGGCTTCGAAGCCTTCGGCGCCATTGGCTGCCTCGATCAGTTCGGTGGCACCGATGGATTTTAAGATAAGACCGATGTATTTTCGGACGTGAGGTTCGTCATCAACGATGAGGGCTTTGCCGGTAAACGTCATGGGGAGAAAGGGGGGAGGGTCACTCGAAATTCGCAGCCGCCGGTGGGCAGATTTTCCGCAACAATCGTGCCGGAGTGAGCCTCGACGATCTTTCGACAGATGGCGAGTCCGAGTCCGGTGGATTTCTCGCCGCCGGTCGGGCGGACGGACAGGCGGCCGAAGTCTTTGAAAAGTTTGTCGCGTTCGTTTTCGGGGATGCCCGGGCCTTGGTCGCGGACACAGATGGATTGCGCGCCATCGGGGCAGATGTTCAGCACGACTTTGATCGTAGCGCCGGGCGGCGAATATTTCACGGCGTTGCTCAGGAGGTTGTCCACGACCTGGCGGATTTTGGATACGTCGAGAAGCAGGTCGGGCGCGGAGCTTTCGCGTTCGACAAACAAAACCTTCGTGTTTTTGCGTGAAGACTCGAGCGCGTGGAAGGCGACCGATTTTTCAATCACTTCGGACAGGTTCACGGGTGCGAGATCGACCTTGAGTTCACCGGCCTCAATGGTGGCGGAGTCGAGCAGGTCGTTTACGAGCGTCACCATGCCCTGGCTGGCCTGATGGATCATGTTGAGCAACTCGATCTGGTCGGGAGTCATCGGGCCCACGGTGCCGTCGAGCATGAATTCGGCGATGCCGCGGATGGATGTAAGCGGGTTGCGCAGATCATGCGCGGCCATGCCGACGAGCTTGTTCTTGGCGGCATTGGCAGTGCTGAGTTGATCGACGAGCGAGCGCTGTTTTTCGACGAGAATACGGTTTTGCAGATGGGTGCGGATGCGCGCGACAACCTCTTTTTGGCGGAACGGTTTGAAGATGTAGTCCACTCCGCCAGCTCCAAAACCCTCGATGATGTCCTCGGATTCCTGCTTGGCCGTGATAAACATTACCGGGGCTGATTTCACGCCGTGTCGGCGCCGGAGTTCACGGCAGGCTTCGAAGCCATTCATGCCGGGAAGGACCACGTCAAACAGCACCAGATCCGGGTGGAAGGTTTCGTATTCTTCCAAGGCGGTCTCGGCCGAGTCGGCGGTGTCTAGGCTGTAGCCTTCGTTTTGCAGTATTCCGCGAAGGATGCGCAGATTCATGCGGTCATCATCCACGATCAGAATTTTGCATCCTTTGAGTTCAAGCAGTTCCAGATCTTCGGTGGGGGGCGACATCTCTTACTCCAAGCGAAAGGAGGGACCGGAAAATCGGCAAGCTTGGTCACGGGTTTTCTGGAGAGAGATTCGGGCCTTCTGGAAACATATCAAGCCATGCGGATATGTTGATATTCCACTTGCGGGGTGTCTCTGGCGCTGCTTGTTTCACGGGACCAATCCTTATGGCCAACACATTCGTTTTCTCATCCGAGTCCGTGGGCGAGGGGCATCCTGACAAGGTTGCCGACCTCATTTCCGACAGCATCCTCGATGCTTGCCTGGCGATCGACAAAACCTCGCGCGTCGCGTGCGAGACGTTCGTGAAATCCAATGTCGTGGTCGTCGGCGGCGAGATCACCATTCCGAAGCTCCAGGACAAGAAGACCGGCAAGACCAAGCCGATCGACGAGGCGTTCAACGTCGACAAGGTCATCCGCGATGCCATCCGCCACATCGGCTACACCAACGATGACGATGTGTTTCACGCCGACACCGTATTCATCAATAACTACCTGACCGCGCAGTCCGCCGACATCGCCCAGGGCGTGGATGCCAAGAAAGCTGCCGGCAAGAAGACTGCCGAGCAGGGCGCCGGCGACCAGGGCCTCATGTTCGGCTTCGCCGCCGACGAGACCGAGGAACTCATGCCTGCTCCGATCATTTTCGCGCACCGTCTCGGTCGTGAACTCACCAAGATCCGCAAGAGCGGCAAGGTGAAATGGCTGCGCCCCGACGCCAAGTCGCAGGTGTCTGTTCGTTACGTCGATGGCGTTGCCACCGAGATCGTAAACGTCGTCATCTCCACCCAGCACACCGCTGACGTTGCGCATTCCGAGATCGAGGCGTTCCTCATCAAGAACGTCATCAAGAAGGTTCTTCCCGCCAAGCTGCTCAACGCCAAGACCGAGTATCTGATCAACCCGACCGGCAAGTTTGTGATCGGTGGACCTCAGGGCGATTCCGGTCTTACCGGACGCAAGATCATCGTCGATTCCTACGGTGGTTGGGGCCGTCACGGTGGCGGTGCCTTCTCGGGCAAGGATCCGTCCAAGGTTGACCGTTCCGCCGCCTACATGGGCCGCTGGGTCGCGAAGAACATTGTCGCCGCCGGTTTCGCCAAGCAGGTCGAGGTGCAGTTCGCCTACGCGATCGGACACCCGAATCCCGTGAGCGTTTACGTGAACACCTTTGGCACCGGCACGGTCTCCGACGAGAAGATCACCGAAGCCATCCAGAAGGTCTTCAGCTTCAAGCCGGCCGACATCGTCAAGCAGCTCAACCTGCTCCAGCCGATCTACCGCCAGACGACCAACTACGGCCACTTCGGAAAGTCCGACCTTCCGTGGGAACAGACCAACAAGGTCGCCGCCCTCAAGGCCGTGCTGAAGTCATAATTCCAATTTCTAAAAACACACCCATGTCTCTTCTTAAAAACGTGCCCAAGGGTCAGGATTATATCGTTCGCGATATCGGTCTCGCCGAGTGGGGCCGCAAGGAACTCAACGTCGCCGAGCACGAGATGCCCGGTCTTGTTTCCCTCCGCAAAAAATACGGCGCCAAGAAGCCCCTCAAAGGCGTGCGCGTCACCGGTTCACTGCACATGACGATCCAGACCGCCGTCCTTATCGAGACGCTCGTCTCGTTGGGCGCCGACGTGCGCTGGGCCTCGTGCAACATCTTCTCGACGCAAGACCACGCCGCCGCCGCCATCGCGAAGGCCGGCGTTCCTGTCTTCGCCTGGAAGGGTGAGACGCTCGAGGAATACTGGGATCTCACTTGGAAGGCTGTCAGCTTCCCCGGTGGTAAAGGCCCGCAGCTCGTCGTCGATGACGGCGGCGACGTCACGCTGCTCCTTCACAAGGGCTACGAGATGGAGCAGGGCGACAAGTGGGTGGACTCCAAGTCCGGCTCGCACGAGGAGCAGGTTATCAAGGACCTCCTCAAGAAGATCGCGAAGACCCAGAAGGGCGTCTTCACCACGATGGTGAAAGACTGGCGCGGCGTCTCCGAGGAGACCACCACCGGCGTGCACCGCCTCTATCAGCTTCACGAGAAGGGCAAGTTGCTCGTTCCCGCGATCAACGTGAACGACTCCGTCACCAAGTCGAAGTTCGACAATCTCTACGGCTGCCGCGAGTCGCTCGCCGACGGCCTCAAGCGCGCCACCGACGTCATGATCGCCGGCAAGGTTGCCTGCGTGTGCGGCTACGGCGATGTGGGCAAGGGCTCCGCGTTTTCGCTCAAGGGCTTCGGCGCCCGCGTCATCGTCACCGAGGTCGATCCCATCAACGCCCTCCAGGCCGCGATGGAAGGCTTCGAGGTCAACACCGTTGAAAGCACCCTCGGCATCGCTGACATCTACGTCACGACCACCGGCAACAAGGATGTCATCACGCTCGAGCACATGGCCAAGATGAAGGACCAGGCCATCGTCTGTAACATCGGCCATTTCGACAACGAGATCCAAGTCGACCGCCTCTATAAGGCCAAGGGCGTGAAGCGCGTGACTATCAAGCCGCAATACGACCAGTTTACCTTCGCGAAGGGCAACACGATCTATCTGCTGGCTGAAGGCCGCCTCGTGAACCTCGGCTGCGCCACCGGCCATCCGTCGTTCGTGATGTCGAACTCCTTCACCAACCAGACGCTCGCCCAGCTCGACCTGTGGGCCAACAAGGACAGCTACGGCATCGGCGTTTACCGCCTGCCCAAGCACCTCGACGAAGAGGTTGCCCGCCTGCACCTCGAGAAGATCGGCGCCAAGCTCACGACCCTGTCGAAGGCCCAGGCTGAATACCTCGGCGTTCCCGTCAGCGGCCCCTATAAACCCGATCACTACCGCTACTAAGCGAGCTGGTGTTCGTTCACAAAAAAGCCGCCGGAAAACTCCGGCGGCTTTTTTGCGGATACGCTGCGAGATCGATGCGCGGAGTTATTTCCGAGGCAACTTGAGGACGTGATCTGTCTCGCTGGCGGCTTCCGGTTTGACGGAAACTTCCGGCTCGGGGACCACTGGTTTCGGCTTAAGCGTGATACGTGTAGCCGGAGCCCGCGGCGCATCGGGTTCGCGCTGCTCAAGCGAGGGGTGGACGAAGTCTTTATCTTGTTCGAGGGGCTTGTATTCCCGCCAAGGGAGTGTCCAAGCATTGATCGCGAATGCCTGCAAAAGAAAGAGCATGAAGAACAGAAGGGCCCATTCGCCGGCACGGCTGTTGTTCCAGATGAGTTCGAAGAGACCGTCGTTGGCGCCGCCGACAAGAAACGCGACCGGCTCTTGATTGGGGTTTGTGGCCACCGAGCCCTCGGCTTTGCTGGATGCGGTCGGGGTCCCCATCGCTTTGTCGAGTGCAAGATTCAGCGGGGCGGTCGGATCGACTTTTGCGGGGGCGCCGTCGGCTTCAGTGCGCAAGCGGATACTGCCGGCCAGAGGGCGAAGTAAGTGGCTGGTTTCAGGAGCCGGCTTCCTGCCGAGTTCAAGATGGCGGATGAACACTTGCTTGCCAGGGGTGAAGTCCTGGTCGGACTCGATGATTACTTCAAAATGAGGCGCGAGCGTGGCGGTGTAGGCATGAATTTTTTTGAGCGGCAACGGTTCGGCCCAGCGCGAAGAATTGTAGAGTTGTCCGATCCGCAACGTGCCTTCGACTCCTTGTTTTTTTATGAAATCATGCGAGCGCCACACATCGATAGTGACGGCGGCGATCAGTCCGGCGATCACCAAGCTGGCGATCAGATAAAGGGTTTTATTCATGCGCGTTCACGGAGGGACGGGGTGGTTCTTACTGATGACGAATAAACCCGGTCGAGGGAGGAGCGTCAACGGATGAGAAATCGGTTTTTGCGCAACAAGAGTGGGCAGATGATTTTATGCGAATCGATTAACTGAAGTTGGATCTCGTGCCGGTGATCCTGAATTAGTTTTCAGTTCAATTCATAGTAACTTGCCTAACAAACTCTTTTTCCCGCTTGAAGCATCCGTCTTCAGGTTGCACGTTTGACCCTTCAAATCATGACCTCCGACCCTTCCGCCGCCGCACCCAAGCCCCTCGTTGCCAACGAAGGTATCAAGACCGCCTCGCGCCATCTGCGCGGCAACCTCAAGGCGGAGTTCGCCGATCTTTCGACGGCCACGGTTTCTGCTGACAGTGAGCAGCTCATCAAATTCCACGGCACCTACCAGCAGGATGACCGCGACCAGCGCATCGCCCTCAAGAAGGCGGGCAAGGACAAGGCCTACTCGTTCATGCTTCGTGTGCGCCTGCCTGGTGGCAAGGCCACCGCGCAACAGTGGCTCGTCCTCGACGATCTTGCCACGCAGTTGGCCTCGCCGTCTTTGCGTCTTACCACGCGCCAGACCTTTCAGTTTCACGGCGTGGTGAAGGGCAACATGAAGCCCCTCATCCAGGGCATGCACAAGGTGCTCCTCGATTC
>DATHXF010000018.1:0-2789 GCA_035459785.1 Rariglobus sp.
CTTTTCCGATGGCCACCGAACACGTTTTCTCCGACAGCGCCGCCAAGGTTGCGTCTGCCGCCCCTGCTGAGTTTGAGACCGAAAAAATGTCGGTCGCCATGGGCCCGTCCCACCCGTCCACCCACGGCGTGCTCCGCCTCCAGCTCGAGCTCGACGGCGAGACCGTCACGCACTGCGACCCCGTCCTCGGTTACCTGCATCGCGGCGACGAAAAGATCGCCGAGAACATGACCTACAACCAGTTCGTGCCCTACACGGACCGGTTGGACTACCTCGCCCCGCTCGCCAACAACGTCGCCTACGCCATCGCCGTTGAAAAACTCGCCAATCTCAAGGTCCCGCCCCGTTGCGAAGCCATCCGCGTCGTCTGCTGCGAACTCGCCCGCATCTCGTCCCACCTGCTGGGCCTTGGTGCCTTCGCGATGGATACCGGCGCGTGGACGGTGTTCATGTATCAGTTCACCGAGCGCGAAAAACTCTACAAGCTCTTCGAAGAGCTGACCGGCGCCCGCTTCACCACCAGCTACACCCGCATCGGCGGCATGTCGCGCGATATGCCCGAGGGCTGGACCGACCGCGTCCTCGCCTTCTGCGAGCAATTCCTCCCGATCCTCGACGAGATGCTGGAGATGCTGACCCGCAACAAGATCTTCGTCGATCGCACCTCCGGCGTGGGCATCATCACCAAGGCCGACGCCATCGCTTACGGACTCACCGGCCCCAACGCCCGCGGCTCCGGTGTGACCGTCGATCTCCGCAAGGACCGTCCCTATTCCGGCTACGAACAATACGAGTTCGACGTCCCCGTCGGTGCGACGGGTGACAGCTACGACCGCTACCTCTGCCGCGGCGAGGAAATGAAGCAGTCCGTGCGCATCGTCCGCCAAGCCGTTAAAAACATGCCCGGCGGCGCCTGGTATGCCGAGGATGCCCGCAAGATCTTCGCCCCCCGCAAAGACAAGGTGCTCACCTCGATGGAAGAGTTGATCAACAACTTCATGATCACCACCGAAGGCCCGCAGATGCCCTCCGGCGAAGTCTATTTCGAGGCCGAAAACCCGAAGGGCGCGCTCGGTTTCTTCATCATCAGCAAGGGCGGCGGCGTGCCTTACCGCATGAAGATCCGCAGCCCCAGCTTCTGCAATCTCTCCATCCTGCCCCATGTCTGCAAAGACAACCTCCTCTCCGACGTCGTCGCCATCCTCGGCTCCCTCGACTTCGTGATGGGCGAGTGTGACCGGTGATCCCCCTTATTTCGTCTCGATGAATCTCAAGCCCGAAACTTTCCAGCGTATCGACGAAGTCATTACGCACTATCCGGTGAAGCGCAGCGCCACGCTGCCGCTCCTGCACCTCATCCAGGAGGACGCCGGTTACATTTCCGAAGAGGCGATCACCTGGATCGCGACCAAGCTGGAACTCCAGCCCATCAACGTGCTTGAGGTCGTCACCTTCTACCCGATGTTCCGCCGCGCGCCCATCGGCCGCCGCCACATCAAGGTCTGCCGCACGCTCTCCTGTGCCCTCAGCGGTGGCTACAAGACCTGCGAAACCTTCGAGAAGGAGTTCTCCACCCACCGCGGCGAGATTTCCCCCGACGGCGAAGTCACCGTCGAGTTCGTCGAGTGCCTCGCCTCCTGCGGCACCGCGCCCGTCGTCCTCATCGACGAAACGCTCCACGAGAAGGTAGACGTCACCAAAGCCAAACAGCTCTCCGACCAGATCAAGGCCGAGGCCAAAGCCCGCAAGTAACCCTTACGCTCACCGCCATGCCTGCTCCCGCCCAACAACGCATCATTTTCCAACACATCGACGAGCCGGGTTACACCAACGACATCGAGTGCTACCTCCGCAACGGCGGCTACGAAGTCCTCAAAAAGTCCGTCGGCCGCAAACCCGAGGAGCTCATCGACGAGGTCAAAAAATCCGGCCTTCGCGGACGCGGCGGCGCCGGTTTCCCCTGCGGCGTGAAGTGGGGTCTCGTTGACCGCAAGTCCGGCAAGCCGATCTACCTCATCGTCAACGCCGACGAATCCGAGCCCGGCACGTTCAAAGACCGCTACATCATGCACCAGGATCCGCACCAGCTGATCGAGGGCACGATCATCAGCTGTTTCGCGAACAACGTTAAACAGGCCTACATCTACATCCGCGGTGAAATGCCCGAAGGCGCCCGCATTTTGGAAAAAGCCATCGCCGAAGCCCGCGCCAAAAACTTCGTCGGCCCGAACATCCTTGGCACCGGTTACAGCTGCGAAATCTACGTCCACCGCGGAGCCGGCGCCTACATCTGCGGCGAAGAAACCGGCCTCATCGAATCGCTCGAAGGCAAGCGCGCCAACCCGCGCATCAAGCCCCCGTATTTCCCCGCCGTCCTCGGCCTCTACCAGTGCCCGACGATCGTGAACAACGTCGAGACGCTCTGCCACGTGAAGTATATCGCGGAGCACGGCGGCGAGGCGTATTCCAAGATCGGCACGCCGGGCAACACCGGCACGCGCATCTTCTGCGTCTCCGGCCACGTCCAGCGCCCCGGCTACTACGAGTTCCCCGCCGGCACCATCACGATGGGCCAGCTCCTCAACGACGTCTGCGGCGGCCCGCTCCCCGGACGCACCTTTAAGGCCGTCATCCCCGGCGGCTCTTCCGCGAAAGTTCTCCGCTTCGGCGAACGCTACAAGGGCAAGCGCAAGGTCGGCGCCGACATGGTCGATTACGATTGGGGCGTTGAAGACGTTCCCATGGATTTCGATTCGCTCGCGATGATCGGCTCGATGGGCGGCTCCGGC